>NZ_JBSFNF010000024.1:0-105810 GCF_053586955.1 Nocardia sp. NPDC003726
AGGACGTGGCGGTCCACGCAGTTGTAGGCGACGTTGAGCTTGCCGCCGACGAACCACTTCGCCACCGGCGCTTCGCTCCAATCCAGCACCTGGGTGAACGGTTCGTCCCAGTGCAGCCGCCGGGCCTGCTCGGCCCAGAACGCGTCGCGATCGGCCGCCGCCCGCTCGTAGAGCGCCGCGCTCGCGTTCGCCTGGGCGGCGAACTCCGCGGTCGGCGGGTACGAGTCCCGGTGGTCGGCGCTGGTTTCAGTCATCTCGTCTCTTCTTTCCACGTAGCCTGAGCGCACGATTCGACGCAGCCAAGTTCGACAGTAATAAACTGTGACCCATACCGCGTGGGGTGTGCCGACCGGGTTCCGCCGCCGCGCGTCGGTTCGAGAAGGTCGCCTCGACGAAGGCGATATTCCGGCCGCGGGGACGTTTCCGCACCGAACTCGAGGTGTTTCGGCAGTGTTGCCGGATCGGTAACAAGTGCGACGAACTCGGATCAATCAGGTGACAGTGCCCGCGCCGGTGGCTACTCTGCCAACCACACAGGGGGATCGTGTCGGCGTGCGCTGACGGGCCTCCCGCGGGTGCCGATCGGCTCCCCCCTTCTCGCACCGGGAGGACGCGTTGAGATTCCACAGAGCGATGGCGCTGACGGCGGCAGTCGTGCTGGCCACGACCCTCGGGCTGTCCGCATGTTCCTCGGGCGACGGGGCCGACGCCGACATCGTCACCGTCAACGGCGGTGAGCCGCAGAATCCGTTGGTGCCCACCAACACCAACGAGAACATGGGCGGGCGCGTGGTCGACCGGCTGTTCGCGGGCTTGAAGTACTACGACGCCGACGGTAAAGCACACGACGAGATGGCGGAGTCGATCCAGACCACGGATCGGAAGAACTACCGGGTGACCATCAAACCCGGCTGGAAGTTCACCGACGGCACGCCCGTGACGGCGAAGTCGTTCGTCGATGCCTGGAACTACGGCGCACTCGGCGGCAACGCGCAGTTGCAGAGCTACGTGTTCGGTCCCATCGTCGGTTTCGACGAGGTGTCCGCGGAAAAGCCGACGGCACAGACGATGTCGGGTCTGAAGGTGATCGACGACCGGACCTTCACCATCGAACTGAAGGCGCCATCGATCGATTTCGAAACCGAACTCGGGTACGCGCCGTTCTATCCGCTGCCGGAGGCGGCGTTCAAGGACATGAAAGCGTTCGGGGAGAACCCGATCGGCAACGGGCCCTACAAATTCGCCAGGCCCGGGGCGTGGGAGCACAACGTCAAGATCGACCTGGTGCCCAACCCGGACTATCCCGGCGGTCGTCCGGCGAAGAACAAAGGGCTGCGATTCGTGATGTATCAGTCCTTCGACACCGCCTACGCGGATCTGCAGGCGGGCAACCTGGACGCGCTCGACACCGTGCCCGACAGCGCGCTCACCTCCTACGAACAGGATCTCGGCGACCGCGCGATCACCAAGCCCACCGCCCAGAACCAGCACATCGGCATCCAATCCAACGTCGCGCACTTCGCAGGCCAGGAAGGGCTGCTGCGGCGCAGGGCGATCTCGATGGCGATCAACCGGGAACAGATCGCGCAGAACATCTTCCACGGCACCCGGATCCCCGCGCGCGATTTCACCGCGAGCACGCTGCCCGGCTTCGACCCGAACCTGCCCGGCTCCGAGGTGCTGAAGTACAACCCCGACGAGGCCGAGAAGGTCTGGGCGCAGGCCGACGCGATCGCGCCGTGGTCGGGCCGCTACGAGATCGCCTACAACTCCGACGGCGGCCACCAGGCCTGGGTGGAGGCGGTGGCCAACAGCGTCAAGAACACCCTCGGCATCGACGCTATCGGCGTGCCGTACCCGACGTTCAAGAACATCCGCGACGAGGTCAACGCGCACACCATCAACAAAGCCTTCCGCTACGGCTGGCAGGGTGATTACCCGACCATGCTGCAGTTCCTCACCTCGCAGTACTACAGCTACTCCGACACCAACAACGTCGACTACAAGAGCCAGGAATTCGACCGCCTGCTCGACGCCGCCCTGGCCGCGCCGAGCCAGGACGAGTCCTACAAGATCATCGCGCAGGCCCAGGCCCTGCTGATCAAGGATCTGGCCGACATCCCGGTGTTCGACTACGTGGCCGCCGCGGGTCGCTCCGACCGGGTGCGCAAAGCCGAACTCGCCTGGAACGGTCTGTTCGACTTCGAGAACATCGAGAAGTAGCCGCCGGCCGCCTGGCGTCCGCCGGACGCTCGGCGGTCCTGTTCAGGAGGCGAAATGGCCTGGTATGTCGGGCGGCGTCTGCTTCAGATGATCCCCGTGTTCCTCGGTGCGACCCTGCTCGTCTACGCCTTGGTGTTCCTCGTGCCGGGCGACCCGATTCACGCGCTGGCCGGGGACAAGCCCATGACGCCCGCGGTGGAGGCGCAACTGCGGGCTCGCTACCACCTCGACCAGCCCTTCCTCGTGCAGTACCTGCTGTATCTGAAGGGCATCGTGACGCTGGACTTCGGCACGGCGTTCTCCGGCCGGCCGGTGCGCGACGAACTCGCGCGCGCGTTCCCGATCACGCTGAAACTGGCGTTCATGGCGGTGCTGATCGAGTCCGTGTTCGGCGTGCTGTTCGGGCTGGTCGCCGGGCTGCGCAAAGGCAAGCTGTTCGACTCGGCGATGCTCGTGGTCAGCCTGGTCGTGATCGCCGTTCCGGTCTTCGTGGTCGGCTTCCTCGCGCAGTTCCTGCTGGGTGTGAAGTGGGGGATCGCGCCCGTGACCGTCTCCGGGAAGGCGACCGTCGGCGAACTGCTGGTGCCCGCGTTCGTGCTCGGCTCGCTGTCGTTCGCCTACGTCCTGCGCTTGACCCGGAATTCCGTGGCGGAGAACATGTCCGCCGACTACGTGCGCACCGCGACCGCCAAAGGTCTGGGCAGGCCACGGGTGGTGATCGTGCACATCCTGCGTAACTCGATGATTCCGGTGGTCACGTTCGTCGGCGCCGATCTGGGCGCACTGATGGGCGGCGCGATCGTCACCGAGGGCATCTTCAACATCCCCGGCGTGGGCGGCACGCTCTACCAGGCCATCACCAGGGGCGAGCCCCCGACCGTCGTCTCCTTCGTCACGGTGCTGATCGTCATCTTCCTGCTCACCAACCTGATCGTCGACCTGCTCTACGCCGCACTCGATCCGAGGATCCGCTATGCCTGACCCCACCGAGGGCCCGCGCCGCGGCCAGGAGCACTTCGTCGCGCCGCCCGACGAGGTCGAGGTGCTGGCCACCGACGCCGTCCTGGATGCCGGAGCGCCGTCGGGGCTCTGGCGCGACGCGTGGCGACAGCTGCGGCGCAACCCCATCTTCGTCGTCGCGGCCGTACTGATCGTGTTCGTGCTGATCGTGGTGATCTGGCCGGGACTGTTCACCGATCAGGACCCCCGGTACTGCAACGGCGACTTCAGCATGGACCCGCGCAGCGCGGGCCACCCGTTCGGATTCGACAAGCAAGGATGCGACATCTACGCCCGCACCCTCTACGGAGCCAGGGCTTCCGTGCTCGCCGGAGTCGGCGCGACCTTGCTGTTCGTGCTGATCGGGGGAACGCTCGGGGCGCTGGCGGGCTTCTACGGCGGGCCGCTGGACTCGGTCGTCTCCCGGATCGCGGAGATCTTCTACGCGATTCCGTTGATGCTGGCCGCGATCGTGATCATGCAGCTGCTGGACGCCCGCACGGTTTGGACCGTGATCGTCATCCTCGCCTTGTTCACTTGGCCGCAGGCGGCGCGGATCGCCCGCGGCGCTGTGATCCAAGCGAAGAACAGCGACTACGTCACGGCGGCGAAAGCATTGGGCGTCTCCAGAATCCAGACGCTCTTGCGCCACGTGCTGCCCAACGCGGCGGGGCCGCTGATCGTGGTGACCACACTGTGGCTGGGCGTTTTCATCGTCACCGAGGCCACGCTGTCGTATCTCGGCGTCGGTCTGCCGCGCACCGTGGTGTCCTGGGGCGCGGACATCGCCACCGGGCAGAAGGAGATCCGCACCTCGCCCATCCTGTTCTATCCGGCGACGGCGCTGGCGCTGACCGTGCTGAGCTTCATCATGCTGGGTGACGCCGTGCGCGACGCCCTCGATCCGAAAGCGAGGAAGCGATGAGCGAGGGCGACCGGCCGCTGCTGGAGATCACCGATCTGAACGTGAGCTTCACCGCCGACGGCAAGCCCGCGCCCGCGGTCCGGGGTGTGAGCCTGTCGGTCTATCCGGGGCAGACCGTGGCCATCGTCGGTGAGTCGGGTTCGGGGAAGTCGACCACCGCCCACGCGATCATCGATCTGCTGCCCGGCACGGGCCGGATCACCTCCGGCTCGATCAGGTTCGACGGCAAGGAACTCACGGCGGCCTCGAAACGAGAGATTGTCGCGGTCCGTGGCAGCGGCATCGGCCTGGTCCCGCAGGACCCGATGTCGAACCTGAATCCGGTGTGGAAGATCGGCTTCCAGATTCGCGAGACGCTGGAGGCCAACGGCATCGCGAAGGGGAAAGCCGCCGAGCGGCGAGCGGTGGAGCTGCTCGCGGAAGCGGGCATGCCCGACGCCGAACGACGCGTGCACCAATATCCGCACGAGTTCTCCGGCGGCATGCGCCAGCGCGCGCTGATCGCCATCGGCCTGTCCTGCCGGCCCAAACTGCTCATCGCCGACGAGCCGACCTCGGCGCTCGACGTGACCGTGCAGCGGCAGATCCTCGACCATCTCGAACGGCTCACCGCCGAACTCGGCACCGCGGTGCTGCTGATCACCCACGACCTGGGCTTGGCGGCGGAGCGGGCCGAGCACCTGGTGGTGATGTATCGCGGCCGCGTCGTGGAGTCCGGGCCCGCCTTGCGGATTCTGCGTGATCCCCAGCATCTGTACACCAAGCGGTTGGTGAGTTCGGCGCCGTCGCTGGCCGCGCGACGGCGGTCGGCGGTGCGGCGCCGGGCCGAGATCCACGCGCAGGCCGTGCAGGTCGCCGCGGAAACGGACGACGTGCTGGTAGCCGAGCGCCTGAGGAAAACGTTCCGCGTTCGCGATCGCGCGCCGTGGAAGTCGACCGAGTTCGTCGCGGTGGACGATGTGTCGTTCCGGCTGCGGCGCGGATCGACCACGGCGATCGTCGGCGAATCCGGTTCGGGCAAGACGACGGTGGCGCAGATGGTGCTCGGACTGCTCGCACCCACCTCCGGCACGGTCACGTTCGACGGCAAAGACGTGGCCACCCTGGACCGGCAGAGCGCCTTTGCGTTCCGGCGGCGAGTGCAGCCGATCTTCCAGGACCCCTACGGCTCTCTCGACCCGATGTACACGATCTACCGGACCATCGAGGAGCCGTTGCGCACCCATCGGATCGGAACCGCCGAGGAACGCGAGGCGACCGTGCGGGAACTGCTCGACAAGGTCGCGCTGCCCGCCGGGGTGCTGCGGCGCTACCCCAGCGAGTTGTCCGGAGGGCAGCGTCAGCGCGTCGCGGTCGCGCGGGCGCTCGCCCTGCGGCCCGAGGTGGTGGTGTGCGACGAGGCGGTGTCCGCGCTCGACGTGCTGGTGCAGGCCCAGATCCTGGGGCTGCTCAACGAGCTGCAGGCCGAGCTCGGGCTGGCGTACCTGTTCATCACGCACGATCTGGCCGTGGTGCGGCAGATCGCCGACGACGTGCTCGTCATGCGGCGCGGCGAGGTGGTCGAGGCGGCGACGACCGACGAAGTGTTCGACCGTCCCCAGCAGGAATACACCCGCAAGCTGCTCGACGCGATTCCGGGACGCGATCTGCTGGCCGGATAGCGGGCCGGGCGCGCGGATCGGTCCGCGCGTGCGCAAGTAGCCTCGTATGCCGTGACCGATCCGCTACAGCCTCTCGTCGATCTCCCCGGTGTCCGGGACGCGGCCGACCGTGCCCGCGACGCGCTCGCCGAGGTGCACCGGCACAAAGCGAACCGGCGTGGGTGGCCGACCACGGCGGCCGAGGCCGCGGTGCGCGCGGCCAGATCCTCGGCGGCCATCGACGGCGGCAGCACGGACATTCCCGCCGACGGCCGCGTGGCCGATCCGATCCTGGCCGGCTCGCTGCGCGTCGGGCAGGCGTTGGACGCAGACGCGCTGCGGAATCTGGTGAGCACCTGGGAACGGGCTCCGTTGCAGGCGCTGGCGCGGCTGCATCTGCTGGCCGCGGCCGATCTGGTGCGGCAGGAGGAGTCGCTCGGCAGGCCGCGCGGCGACGCGGGTGTGGCGCAGCGGCTGGATCTGCTGGCGCAGACGGTGGTCGGTTCGCGAGCGCCCGCGCCGGTGCTCGCCGCCGTGGTACACGGCGAGCTACTGGCGTTGCGACCGTTCGGAACGGCCGACGGCGTGGTGGCGCGGGCGGCGTCCCGGCTGGTCGCGGTGTCGAGTGGGCTGGACCCGCACAGCCTCGGCGTGCCGGAGGTGTTCTGGTTGCGCAGGCGGCAGGCGTACCTCGACGCGGCCGCGGGGTTCGGGACCGGGGACCCGGAGGCCGTCGGCGGCTGGGTGATCTTCTGCTGCGGGGCGTTCGAGGACGGCGCCCGCGAGGCCACATCGATCGCCGACTCGGCGGCGGGATAACCCCCCGAACACATCAAAGCGGGCGGCGTTGTCTGTGACCTCACCGCCCGCTAGCACGGACTACCCGGTTACCAAGCGTGCTAGGTGGGTTGTGTTCTGCGGCCTCGGCGACAATCCGAACATCGGCCGGTTCATCCCCGCAACCTGTGCGAGGCCTTCGCCGTCGACTATCCGAATTTCGCAGGCCCACAACGCTTCTGCCCTTGTCGCGGCGCGCTCCGCGTGGGTGCCTGGTGCCCGTGCTGGGAAGAACAGTCGGGAGACAGTACCTTCTCTTCCGGTGCTGCCTTGGCCTTCCGCCCTTCCGTAGTTACCTTTCTACACTGTGACTGCACTCACATCAAGTGGTCGCAAAACATTGAATAATCGGCGTGTTTGTCGGCGTTTCGTGGTTAAATGCCTGGTCCGCCGCACCGCCTGTTCAGGCGGCGAAGCCCCCGCAATCGTCCAGCGACCGCGTCTCGGGCGGGACGCTCCCGCGTCCGGATCTCAGCGCTTGCGGCGCAACATCCGGTAGCTGATCGCTCCGGCGAGCACGGCGCTCACGCCGACCGCTGCCGTGGCCGCGAGCGTCGTCGAGGACGGCGCCTGGAAGCGCGACCACAGTGACACCGGGTTGGAGAAGGTCAGGACCGGCCAGCCGCGCACGGTCGCCTCGCGGCGCAGATTGCGATCCGGGTTGACCGCGGTGGGATGCCCCACCGCGCCGAGCAGCGGCAGGTCGGTGATCGAGTCGGAGTAGGCGTAGCAGCGGGACAGGTCGTACCCCTCGCTGGCGGCGAGTTTCTCGATCGCGGTGACCTTGCCTTCGCCGTAGCAGTAGAACTCCACCTCGCCGGTGTACTTTCCGTCCGCCACGACCATCCGGGTGGCGGCGGTATGGGAAGCGCCGAGCGCTTCGGCGATCGGACCGACGATCTCCTCGCCGGAGGCCGAGACGATCACCACGTCGTGCCCCCGGATCTTGTGGTCGGCGATCAAGTCGGCCGCCTCGGCGTAGATCAGCGGATCGACCAGCTCGTGCAGCGTCTCGGCCACAATGGATTTCACCTGTTCGACGTCCCAGCCCGCGCACATGCTGGTCAGGTGGGCGCGCATCCGTTCCATCTGGTCGTGGTCGGCGCCGGAGAGCAGGAACAGGAAGTGGGCGTAACTGCTCTCCAGGACGGCGCGGCGATTCAGCAGCCCCTGTGCGTAGAACGGCTTGCTGAACACGAACGTGCTGGATTTCGCGATCACGGTCTTGTCGAGATCGAAGAAGGCCGCGACGCGTCCGCCGGTAGTGGCTGGCTTGTCCACTCGATCAGGATAGGCGGCGGTATGGCATCCGCTCGGCCGGGCGTCGGCCGTGGTGCGGCTTCGGGAGCGGTCGCGCCCGGTGGTGGACCGGCCGCACGCGGGAGAGGAATGGCAGCCACAACGTTCGGCGCGCGTGCTTCCCCTGTGGCGCCAGGCGTGGCCCGGTGAACGGGCGGATCCGCCCCGCCGCGCCTCTTCTGTGGCCGCGCTGCCCTTCGATCGGCGACGGATAGGCGGCGGCCGGACCGCGACGCCGCCGGTCGGCACGAGTGGCGCGTGCGGTGGCGCGGCTGCGGACGGCGCGGCGCCGAGGTTTGCCCCGCAGACGCCGAAGCCACGACGGCCACAAAGATGTCCGTCGGCAGACTTGCGTTGTGGCCGGGGCTTGGGTGTAGTATTGCTGGCACCTGGACATGGTCCAGGCGCGTTCAGCCCGACCCCCCGGGGCTGAACCCGACGGCCCCAGCCTCCTCCCCCCCCGGCTGGGGCCGTCCTCTATTTCAGGGACAGTGTGGCAGGGCGCCGAGTCGGCTTGGTTGTCCACAACCCCGGAGTTGTCCACATTCGGCACATCGCCCCTTCTGTCCCTCTCCGCGTTCAGCGACGCTGACCTGCATGAACCTCGACGCATCGGAGCCGGGCGGCCCTGCGCCCGCCCTCGTGCTCATCGATGACGACCGCCTGCGCGACGAAGTCCGGCGTATCGCGGCGGCCGCCGAACGGCCGCTCGACGAGCGGTCCCGGCCCGTCGGCCGACATGCCTGGACAGGCGCCCCGCTGGTGATCCTGGACACCGACGCGGCGCGCGAAGCGGCGGCCGCGGGCTACCTGCGCCGTGCCGGCGTCGTAGTGGTAACCGACGGTGAACCAGGGTTGCTCGACTGGCAGGCCGCTGCCGCGGTCGGCGCGGAGCGGGCTATCGCACTGCCCGGCGCGGCGGTGGGGCTTATCGAGATGTTTGCTGAGTATGGCGAGCTGCGTGCGGGTGACGGCGTGGTGGTCGCCGTGGTCGGCGCGGGCGGCGGGGCGGGAGCGTCCATCCTC
Source organism: Nocardia sp. NPDC003726 (assembly GCF_053586955.1). NCBI lineage: Bacteria > Bacillati > Actinomycetota > Actinomycetes > Mycobacteriales > Nocardiaceae > Nocardia > Nocardia sp. NPDC003726. The sequence goes on from NZ_JBSFNF010000024.1 coordinate 8,950, forward strand.
GCCGCCGCGGTCGCGTTGCGCGCCGCCGCGGAGGGGTTCCGGCGCGAGACCTTGCTGGTCGATGGCGCACCCTTCGCCGGCGGCCTCGACCTGCTGCTCGGTATCGAGAACGCGGCTGGCCTGCGCTGGCCCGACCTGGTGGTGGAGGACGGCCGCGTGTCCGCGACCGCGCTGCACGGCGCCCTGCCCGTCGTGGCGCAGGGACTCGCGGTGCTGTCCTGCGGGCGCTGCGGTGCGGGACGATTGCCACGGGAGCTCGGCGCGCCCGCGGTTCGCGCTGTCATCGAAGCAGGCCGTGCCGCAGGCGATTTCGTAGTTTGCGATGTTTCCGGTGAGCGCGGACCGCATGCCGACCAGATGCTCGACTCGGCGGACCTCGTGGTTCTGGTCGTCCCGGCGCGGCTGCGGGCGGTCGCCGCCGCCGAAGCGGTGTCCGCCCATATCGCGCGGCGAAACCCGAACCAGGGCCTGATCGTTCGCGGCCCTGCGCCCGGCGGCCTGCGCGCAGCCGAGGTCGCCGAAGTGCTCGATCTCCCGCTGCTCGCCGCCGTCCGCGCCCAGACCGGTCTCGCGCACCGGCTGGAGCGCGGCGGGATGTCGGTGAGCCGCCGTGGGCCGCTGCGCGACGCCGCCGACGCCGTGCTCGGCGTACTGAGCGCACCACCGGGGCAGAGGCGCTGAGGAGGGGGAGATGAGCGCGATACTGACCAGCGAACTGCTGGACCGGGTACGGGAGCGCCTGGCGGGCGAGACGGGCGACCCGGATCCGGCGCAGGTGGCCGCGGCGATCCGGGCCGAAGCGGGCGGGGTGCTCGGCGACACCGACCTGCTGCGTGCCCTGCGGCTGTTGCAGACCGAACTCACCGGCGCGGGCGTACTCGAGCCGCTGCTGCACGATCCCCATGTCGCCGACGTCCTGGTGACGGGTCCGGACGCGGTGTGGATCGATCGCGGGCATGGACTGGAGAAGACCTCGATCACCTTCTCCGACGAGGCCGCGGTCCGGCGGCTGGCCCAGCGCCTGGCCCTGTCGGCGGGACGACGACTCGACGACGCGCAACCGTGGGTGGACGGCAGGCTGACCGGAACCGGTGCGGTATCGGGTGATTCGTTCGGCGTCCGCCTGCATGCCGTCCTCGCGCCCGTCTCGCATGGCGGCACCTGCCTGTCGTTGCGCGTACTCCGTCCGGCCACCCAGGGGCTCGATGCGCTCGCCGCGGCTGGTTCGGTGCCCGCCGACGCGAAACGACTGCTGGAACGGATAGTCCGGGCGAGGCTGGCGTTTCTCGTCGTCGGCGGCACCGGCGCGGGGAAGACGACGCTGCTGTCCGGCCTGCTCGCCACGGTGGACCCGGCCGAGCGGATCGTCTGCGTCGAGGACGCGGCGGAACTCGCGCCACCGCATCCGCACGTGGTCCGGCTGGTGGCCAGGACCGCGAACGTCGAAGGCGTCGGCGAGGTCAGCGTGCGTGACTTGGTCCGGCAAGCGCTGCGCATGCGGCCGGACCGGATCGTGGTCGGCGAGGTCAGGGGCGCCGAGGTGGTCGACTTGCTGACCGCGTTGAACACCGGACACGACGGCGGGGCGGGCACCGTGCACGCCAACTCGCCACAGGAAGTCCCCGCCCGGCTCGAGGCTCTCGCCGCTCTCGGCGGCATGGATCGAGCGGCTCTGCACAGTCAACTCGCCGCGGCGGTGCAGGTCGTCCTGCACGTGCACCGCCGATCCGACGGCTCGCGCGGGCTGCGCGAGGTCGGGCTCGTGCACCGCACCGGCGATGGGAGCGTGCGGATCACGCCCGCCTGGCATGCCACCGGTGCGGCCCCCGCCGCAGCGGACCTGTCCACGCTGCTCGCGGAACGGCTGGACCGGTGAGCGGCGCGGTGTTGTGTCTGGCGCTGGCGTTGGTCATGGTCCCCGCGCCCCGGTCGCACCGGCGGTTCGGGCAGTTGTTCACCGGGCGGGCCGAGTATCGAATGCCGGGCAAAGCCATGATTTTTCGCGTTTGTGCCGGCGCGGGCGTCGTGAGTGTGCTCATCCTCTTCGGCGCAGGCCCTTTCCTCGCGGCCGGCCTGGTCGCCGGAACGGCCGAGTTCCGAACGCGCCGGGCGGCAGGCGAGCGGCGCAGGAAGGCCGAGCAAGGCCACCTGCTCGATGCCTTGGAGGCGGTGATCGCGGAGTTGCGGGTGGGGGCGCATCCGAGCGCCGCCGCCGAGACCGCCGCACGCGAGGGATGGGGCGAGTCGGCCCGCGCGTTCACCGTCGGCGCCGCCCGCAGCCGACTCGGTGGCTCGGCGGCGGAGGGTCTGCGCAGGCCGGGTTCGCCGATCGCCGTGGAACTTTCCCGAGTCGCCGGGGCGTGGCAGGTGGCCGAGCGGCACGGCTTGGCCCTGGCCGAGTTGCTGTCGGCGGCGCGGACCGATCTCGCGGGGCGTCTTCGATTCCATGGCCGCACCACCGCGGCGCTGGCCGGCGCACGGGCCACCGCGGCGGTCTTGGCGGGCTTGCCGCTGCTCGGCATCGCCCTCGGCCACCTGATGGGCGCCGCGCCGCTGCACGTTCTGTTCGCCTCGTCCGCAGGGGCGGTGCTGTTGCCGCTCGGCGCAGGCATGGCTTGCGCCGGCTTGCTGTGGACCGACGCCATCACTCGAAAGGTGTTGCTATGAGGTTATTTCCGATGGCGGTCCGAGGACGGTCGGAACAGTTTCCGCACACGAGGCCGGTTTCGGTCGGCGAGGAAGGGCGGTTTGCGGGCACGCCGGTTCCAAGGGTTGTGTCTGCCGTATCCGCGCGTGGTGCGGCGCGGCGAAGTCGTCGTCCGGGGGAGGCTCTTGGACTGCGGCGAATGCTGGTCCGCAGCGTCGGTCGGCTCTTCGGCGGTCGCCTGCGTGCCGCCGCCCTCGCGCTGGGAAGCCCGGCACGTGCAGGCGCAGGCGTGCCGGAGGCGTGCGGTGTGCCGTCACGCGGCCCGACGGCGGGGCGCGTACGAGGTCGTCGCACAACAGGATCGCTGAGGAAGGCTGACGATGGCGTTCACACCTGGGGCGGCACTGTCATTGCTGCTGGTGGCAGCCGCGCTCGCGACGGTGCCAGGACGGGTTGCCGTGAGCAGGCGATTGCGAGCTCTCGGCCGGACACACAAGGCGCCGGCCGATGCGCCGCGCCGTGCGAATCAGGCGCCCGATCCGCTGGCTGTCGCCTCGGTTCTCGACCTGCTTGCCGCCTGTCTGCGTGCCGGGCTGCCGATGGCGGGCGCGGCGCGCGCAGTGGCGCCCGAAGCACCGGAACCGCTCGGCGAAGCACTGCGGCGGGCCGCGGACCTGCTCGCGTTGGGCGCCGATGCGGCCGTGGCCTGGCAACAGGTGGCGCGGGATGCGGATGGACGTCCCGGGGCCAAGGAGATCGAGTCGCTGGCCCGGATGGCGCGCCGTTCGGCGCGGTCCGGGTCGTCGCTGGCGGCAGCGGTGACCGAGCTGGCCGAGCAGCGCAGAGCCGCGGTCGAGGACTTCGCCGCCGCGAAGGCGGAGCGTGCGGGCGTCCTCATCGGCGGCCCGCTGGGACTGTGCTTCCTCCCGGCCTTCGTCTGCCTCGGCATAGTGCCGGTGGTGATCGGCTTGGCGGGCCAGGTGCTCGATGGTGGCCTGCTGTAACCGCGCCCCAGGCTCTGACCGTGCCGCCCATGGTGTGGAGGCGTTCGCGCGGGCCCATCGCGCAGATTCGAGGGCCGGCGGTCGGACGACCCTCGCGCGGGGCCATCCCTCGGATCGCATCGGGAGAAGGGCGCACGGGCGGGCCCACGTTCGTCAGGACAGCGGGCCACGCCCCGGCGCTGCCGCTGCTCGGCGCGCGCTTGCGGTCCGTTGCGGACCGAAGCGATCGAGACCGTGTTCGGGCGGCCGCGCGCACTGCATCGGAGAAGGCGTGCTCGTGCGGATCGGCCGCACGGGCCGGAAAGGAGGAATCGGGTGCGTATCCAGGGGGTCGCGAAGTCCGTGGGCCGCAAGATGCGGGCTGTATATATGAGCCTGCGCGCGCGAACGCTACGGGCGATGGTCGCGGAGGACGGCATGAGCACGGCGGAGTACGCGATCGGCACGATCGCGGCGGCGGCGTTCGGCGCCGTGCTGTACGGGGTGGTGACGGGCGACAGCATCGTCAACGCGCTGACGAAGATCATCGACCGGGCGCTGAACACAGCGGTGTAGCCGTTGCCGCACCGAGGCTCGGGGACGATCGGGGAGGGGTGACGATCGAGGCGGCGCTCGCCCTGATCTCGGTCGTCGCCACCGTAGTGCTCTGCCTCGGGGCTCTGCTGGCGGCGTCGGCGCAGGTCCGCTGTGTCGACGCCGCCCGCGAGGCCGCCCGCCTGAGCGCACGGGGCGATCACGCAAACGCCCGTCCAGCGGCCGAGCGCATCGCCCCGCCATCGGCCGGCATCACCGTCCGCATCGAGGGCGCTCGCGCGATTGCCGTGGTTTCCGCACGCACCCCGCTTCTGCCGCTGCTCACCCTGCGCGCGGAGGCGGTCGCGACCCTCGAGCCCGGAGCCACCGAATGAGGGGGTGTGCGTTCTCCGCGCTGCGGCGCGACGAGCAGGGGTTGGCCACCGTGTTCGCATGCTCGGCGCTGGTGGCCCTGATCGGGGTGACGCTGTTGATCGCGCAGGTGGGAGCCGTGGTCGTGGCGCGGCATCGGGCGCAGGCGGCCGCCGATCTGGCGGCGCTGACCGCGGCGGGCGCCTTGGTCGATGGCGTCGAAGCCGCATGTGATGAGGCGGACCGGGTGGCGCGGCGGATGGGCACGCGAATCCGTGTTTGCGAGGCGGCGCAGTGGGACGCCACCGTGGCGGTGGAAAGGAATGTACCAATAGGTCTGTATGGCGATCGGATCGTTCGGGCGAGCGCGCGGGCCGGACCGGTTGAAGAGTGAAGGAGTTCGATACACGGTAGGCTCCGCGTCGCTTCCAGTAGCGGAAATCGGAAATTTACCGGCCGGTTTATCAGCGGGCTCGCGGAATTACCCGCGCGAGCCGGATATGGAAAACGAAGGAATGCGCATGTCCGCAATCGGGGTGGTGGCAATAGTCTAGTTAACATGAATCTATTCCTTTTTATTCGTCAGGGGTGAAGCGGTGTCATTCCACTGGGAGGTATCCCAGCCTTCCCAGCGTGCGCGCTGGCAAGGTCGACAATTGGTCACATGTCCGGCTCTGCGTCGTCACGAATCGAGCGGGACGTCCGCACCGGCGGACAGTTCGGCGAGCACGGCGGTGAGCAGGCGTTCCGCTGCCGCCTTGTCCAGCGGGTGGTTCCCGTTGCCGCACTTGGGTGACTGGACGCAAGACGGGCAGCCCGCCGCGCAGCCGCACGACTCGATGGCCGACAGGGTGGCCGTGAGCCACTGCCGCAGTCGGGCGAAGCCGCGCTCGGCGAATCCCGCTCCACCGGCTTGGCCGTCGTAGACGAAGACGGTGGGCAGGCCGGTATCCGGATGTTCGGCGGTGGATACACCGCCGATGTCCCACCGGTCACAGGTGGCCACCAGGGGCAACAGGCCGATGGCCGCGTGCTCGGCCGCGTGCAGCGCTCCGGGGACATCCTGGGGTTCGATCCCCGCAAGCGCCAGCAGTTCGGGTGTCACCGTGTACATGACCGCCCTGGTAGGCAGGGTCTGCGGCGGCAGGTCGAGTTCGACCAGGTCGAGTACTTCGCCGGTGATCAGCGTGCGCAGATAGCCGATCACCTGGCTGGTGACCCGTACCCGCGCCAAGCCGGCCGTCACGTGACCGTGGGCGCGTCGCTCGGTGACCGCGTCGATGACGATCGAGGTCACCTGGCGCGCACTGGTGGTCCACCCGGGCTCCGCGGCGTGCACGAAGGCGACGCCGTCGTCGAGATCCAGCTCGTCGACCACGTACGTCTCGCCCTGGTGCAGGTGCACGGCGCCCGGGTGCAGCGTCGCCCCCGCCCGGCGCGCATCGGCGGTGCCGAGCAGCCTGCCGGTCTCGCCGTCCACGATGGCCACCGGGGCGCCGATCCCACCTCGGACGTCCACCGCGTCGTGCGGCTGCGTCTCCGCGGTCACGTACCAGCGTGCGCTTTCTCCCGCTCCACGCCGCCTGATCAGCCCTTTCGCGGTCAATTGCGCCAGCACTTCGCGCGCGCCGAGCTCGTCCACCTCCGCGTCGGTCAGCGGCAGCTCCAGTGCGGCGCACAGCAGTTGCGGACCCAGCACGTAGGGATTGCGCGGATCGGTGATGGTGGCCTCGACGGGCTTGCCGAGCAGCGCTTCCGGGTGGTGAACCAGGTAGGTGTCCAACGGATCGTCCCGCGCCACCAGCAGCACCAGCGACCCCTGCGTGCGTCGTCCGGCCCGCCCGGCCTGCTGCCAGAACGACGCGACCGTTCCGGGAAAACCCGAGATGACCACGGCATCCAGTCCCGCGATGTCGACGCCGAGTTCCAGCGCGCTGGTGGTCGCGGCGCCCAGCAGCGATCCCTCCGACAGGGCCGCTTCCAGCTCACGCCGATCCTCCGCGAGATAACCCGCCCGGTAGGACGCCACACGCACGGCCAGATCCGGATCGACCTCGTCCAGAAGTCGCTTGGCCTCCATCGCGGTCAGCTCGGCGGCCCGGCGGGAGCGCACGAAAGTCAAGGTCCGCGCGCCTTCGGCCACCAGGTCCGCCATGATCCGCGCCGCCTCCGCGGTGGCGGGTCTGCGCACCGGGGCGCCGTTCTCGCCGGTCATGGTGGTGAGCAACGGTGGCTCCCAGAGGGCGATCGTCCGCGGCCCCCGCGGTGATCCGTCCCGGGTGACCGCGGTGCAGGGCGCGCCGATCAGGCGCGACGCGGCCGCCGCCGGTTCGGCGGAGGTCGCCGAGCAGAGCACGAACACCGGGTCGGCGCCGTACCGTGCGGCGATCCGCCGCAGCCTGCGCAGCACCAGCGCGACGTGCGAGCCGAACACACCGCGATAGGCGTGGCATTCGTCCACCACCACATAACGCAGCCTGCGCAGCACCCGCGCCCAACGCTGGTGCGACCGAAGTATGCCCAGGTGGAGCATGTCCGGATTGGTGAAAACCCAGCGCGCGTTGGCGCGTACCCACTGCCGGATCTCGGCGGGCGTATCGCCGTCGTAGGTGGCCGGATGGACATCGCGCAACGGGCCTTCGTGGGTCAGCGCGCCGACCGCGCGCAGCTGATCAGCCCCGAGCGCCTTCGTCGGCGACAGATACAACGCGGTGGCCTTCGGGTCCGCTTGCAGCGTGGTGAGCACCGGAAGCTGGTAACCGAGCGATTTGCCGGAGGCGGTCCCCGTGCTCACGACGACGTGCCGCCCGTGGAACGCTTCCACGGCGGTCTCCACCTGATGGCGCCACGGCGCGGCGACGCCCGTCTCGCGCAATGCCGCGATCACTTCCGGCGAGGCCCACGTGGGCCACGCGGAGTGCTCGGCGGCGCGCGCGGGCAACTCGGCCACGTGGGTCAGCCGTGGGTCGCCGTCGGGCCCCCCGGCTAGGACACGATTCAGCAACGATGCCCCGTAGCCGAGCTCGGTTCCCGGCCGCCCGCGCAGCGCGGAGTCTCGTGGATTCACGCCGCGAACCCCGCAACACGCTCGGCGAGTGTGAAACGTGTGCGTCCGGGACCCGCCACCTGCCATTTCGATACCCAATAGCGACCTGGGTCACAGCTTCTTTGCCGAACGTCCACTCGGTTATCACCAGGCAAACGAACCCCAAGTCTGGATTCCGCCATTGTGTCCCTCACCTGCGCATTCGCAAGATCAACTTTTTTGCAAATTGTCGGTAACTCGACTGTTGAATTGCCCGAAGACATGGTTCACTGGTTCCTGGTCGCAAGCTTCTGTGTTCGAGGGACGGATCCAAAGTCCAAACCGTCAGCAGGATCGATGTTGCGAACGGTGTGCTTGGTGCTTTCCTGCAGGGGGAACCAACAGTACAGCGGTCACAACGGACCCGGTGGACGAACCCAGTTGTCCGCCGTTCCGGTAAGAAAAGAGAAGGAACAGAATGGCACAGGGAACTGTGAAGTGGTTCAACGCGGAGAAGGGGTTCGGCTTCATCGCGCCGGAGGACGGCTCCGCTGACGTCTTCGTCCACTACTCCGAGATCCAGGGTTCGGGTTTCCGCACCCTCGAGGAGAACCAGAAGGTCGAGTTCGAGGTCGGCCAGGGCACCAAGGGCCCGCAGGCCACCGGAGTGCGTGCGCTCAGCTGAGCGGCGCAAGGATCCACAGCTCGTCCCTCACCACCGGCAACGGGGTGAGGGACGAGCTATATCTGGGGTAGTCACGGCCCGTGTGCGCCGGCGGAACGGTCCGCCGAGCATGCCGCGGCGCAGGTGTGGCGAAACGGCAAGGCATACTGATTCGAACTCACGGGCGTACGCTCGGTGGTTCGAGTCGCAAGCACTCGACCACACGCGGCGTCACGGTATAAACGTGTCTGGTGCGACGTTCAGCCGTCGCAGCCGCTCGCCCCAGCCGCGCGCAGCGGGAAACTACGCAGCGCGGGTCGATCAGGAAAGGTGTATTCGCCGGTGGCAACACGAGACCTCGGTGCAGCCGACCAGGGTCGTCCCCTGCGTCGTCTCGTGATCGTCGAGTCCCCGACCAAGGCCCGCAAGATCGCGCCATACCTCGGTCGTAACTACACGGTCGAGGCGTCGGTCGGCCATATCCGGGATCTGCCGCGCGGCGCGGCCGATGTCCCGGCCAAGTACAAAGGCCAGTCCTGGGCGCGCCTCGGCGTCGACGTGGACAACGACTTCGAACCCATCTACGTCGTGAGCCCGGACAAGAAGGCCAAGGTCACCGAGCTGAAGAGTCTGTTGAAGGACGCCGACGAGCTCTACCTGGCCACCGACCCCGACCGGGAGGGCGAGGCGATCGCCTGGCACCTGCTGGAAACGCTCAAACCCAAGGTCCCGGTCCGGCGGATGGTGTTCCACGAGATCACCGAGCCCGCCATCCGGGCGGCCGCCGCGGACACCCGCGACCTCGACAACGATCTGGTCGACGCACAGGAGACCCGCCGCATCCTGGACCGGCTCTACGGCTACGAGGTCAGTCCCGTGCTGTGGAAGAAGGTCATGCCGCGGCTGTCGGCAGGCCGCGTGCAGTCGGTGGCCACCCGGGTGATCGTGCAGCGCGAACGTGAGCGGATGTCGTTCCGCTCGGCCGAGTACTGGGACATCGCCGCCAAGCTGGACGCGGGCAACGGCGAGGGGAGCGACGCCACCAACCCGAGAACCTTCGGCGCGCGACTGGTCACCGTCGACGGCGCGCGGGTCGCCACCGGACGCGATTTCGGTTCGGACGGCAGGCTGAAGTCCACCAACGGCGTCGTCGTACTGGACGAAGGCTACGCGCGGCGCCTGGCCGAGGCGCTGGACGGCGTCGATCTGGTGGTCTCATCGGCGGAGGCCAAGCCGTACACCCGCAAGCCCTATCCGCCGTTCATGACCTCCACGTTGCAGCAGGAGGCCGGACGCAAACTCCGTTTCACCTCCGAGCGGACCATGCGGGTCGCGCAGCGACTGTACGAGAACGGCTACATCACCTATATGCGTACCGACTCGACGACGCTGTCGGAGTCGGCCATCGCCGCGGCGCGCGCGCAGGCGACTCAGCTCTACGGCTCGGAGTACGTGCACCCGACCGCGCGGCAATACAACCGCAAGGTGAAGAACGCCCAGGAGGCACACGAGGCGATCCGCCCGGCGGGCGACACCTTCGCCACCCCAGGCGAACTGCACGCGCGGTTGGACAACGACGAGTTCCGCCTCTACGAACTCATCTGGCAGCGCACGGTCGCCTCCCAGATGGCCGACGCCAGGGGCACCACGCTCACGCTGCGCATCACCGGCGTCGCGGGCACCGGCGAGGAGTGCGTGTTCTCCGCCTCCGGCCGCACCATCACCTTCCCCGGCTTCCTGAAGGCCTATGTGGAGAGCGTCGACGAGGAGGCGGGCGGGCAGTCCGACGACGCGGAGTCCAGGCTTCCCGCGCTGGAGGAAGGCCAGGCCGTCACCGCGGTCGAGCTGAATCCCGATGGGCACAGCACGAATCCGCCCGCGCGCTACACCGAGGCTTCGCTGATCAAGACGCTCGAAGAACTCGGCATCGGCCGTCCGTCGACGTATTCGTCGATCATCAAGACGATCCTCGACCGCGGCTACGTCTACAAGCGCGGCAGCGCGCTGGTGCCGTCATGGGTGGCGTTCGCCGTGATCGGCCTGCTGGAAGAGCATTTCGGCCGGCTGGTCGATTTCGACTTCACCGCCGCCATGGAGGACGACCTCGACGCCATCGCCGGTGGGCGCGAGCAGCGCGGAAACTGGTTGTCCAGCTTCTACTTCGGCGGCGAGCACGGCGTCGAGGGTTCGGTCGCGCGGTCCGGCGGTCTGAAGAAGATGGTGGGGGACCGGCTCGACGACATCGACGCCCGCGAGATCAACTCCATCAAGCTGTTCACCGACGCCGCCGGGCGCGACGTGGTCGTCCGGGTCGGCAAGTACGGGCCCTACCTGGAGCGGATGGTCACCGATCCCGATGACCCCGAAGGCAATGCGGTGTCGCAGCGGGCCAACCTCCCGGACGATCTTCCGCCGGACGAGCTGACGCCCGAGGTCGCCGAGAAACTGTTCGCGACGCCGCAAGAAGGTCGCTCGCTCGGCGTCGATCCGGAGTCGGGGCACGAAATCGTCGCCAAGGAGGGGCGTTTCGGTCCCTACGTCACCGAGGTGCTGCCCGAACCCCAGGCCCAGGAGGGCCAGGAGCCCGCCAAGAAGACCGCGAAGAAGGCCGCGGCGCCCAAGCCGCGCACCGGTTCGCTGTTCAAGTCCATGGATCTGGCCACCGTCACGCTCGACGACGCGCTCAAGCTGCTGTCGCTGCCGCGCGTGGTGGGTACCGACCCGGCCAGTGGCGAGGAGATCACGGCGCAGAACGGACGTTACGGGCCTTACCTGAAGAAGGGCACCGACTCGCGTTCGCTGAACACCGAGGATCAGATCTTCACCGTCACGCTGGAAGAGGCGCTGAAGATCTACTCCGAGCCGAAGCGCCGTGGACGGCAGGCATCGAGCGCCGCTCCGCTGCGGGAACTCGGCAACGACTCGGCCACCGGCAAGCCGATGGTGATCAAGGACGGCCGCTTCGGTCCGTACGTCACCGACGGCGAGACCAACGCGACGCTGCGCAAGGGCGACGAGATCGAATCGATCACCCCGGAGCGGGCCATGGAGCTGCTCGCCGACCGGCGGGCGCGCGGGCCGGTGAAGAAGACCGCGAAGAAAGCCGCGGCGAAGAAGGCGCCCGCCAAGAAGACCGCCGCGAAGAAGACCGCCGCCAAGAAGGCGACCGCCACCAAGACGGTCGCGAAGAAGACCACCGCGCAGAAGGCGGCGGCGAAGAAGGCCGGCGTCGGAAAGTCGTGAGTTCGCGGCTCGTGGCCGTAGCCTGAGCGCCATGAGTACCGAACAGGAGCGCGAGGATCTGATCGCGATGCTCGCCGACCAGCGCGAGCTCTTCCGGATCACGCTGCGCGGCATCGATGACGAGCAGGCGCGGCGGCGGACCACGGTGAGCGAGCTGACCCTGGGCGGATTGCTGCACCACCTGGTCAGCTGCGAACGGCACTGGACGTCGGTGATCGTGCGGCGCGACGAGAACGCGGAGCTGGATGTCTCGCAATTCGCCGCCGAATACGTCATGGCGGATGACGAGACCGTGGCCGGACTGCTGGCCACGTGGGACGAGGTCGCCGCGGCGACGGCGGAGCTGATCCGTTCGGTGGACAGTCTCGACACCTCGATCCCCACCCCGACAACGCCGTGGACTCCGGAGCGGATCTGGCAGTCGGTGCGCTACACGGTGCTGCACATCCTGCGGGAGATCGCGCATCACTCCGGGCACGCCGACATCATCCGTGAGGAATTGGACGGGGCGAACAGCACGCGGCAGCGGGCTTCCTAGTCCCGCGTCTACGCCGAGTACTGCCGCGGCATCCTCGGGCTGACAGGCAGCCCGGGCTGCCGTGCGCCGCGCCGAGACCGGGCGTCTGCGGGGAGTGGTCGCCAGCGCGGGCGAGTAAGTCCGGCTACAGCCGCTCGCGTCGTTCCGTCATCGATTCCCCGATTCGAACCGAGCCTGTCGGTGCATCGGCGCGAACCGCCGCATATGTGGCCGAGCGTGTGCTCGGCTCGGGCGGGCATGGACCTGCTGGGTCACCTTGGTCGTCGCCGCGGCGTGCGGCGGCGCGCTGACCCTCACGCTGGTGCCGCGGCTGCTGCGCGAGTCGGCAACCGGCGCGGAAACCGCGGAGTCCCCTGACGTCGCGTCCGTCCACAGCGGCGGCCTCGACGCCACGCCACCGGAACACAGCGGGAAACGCGCTTCGTCCCGGCACGACAGCGTGCCGATCGGGGCCGGCGCGGAGTCCACCGCGCGGCCGCAGGGCCGCGACCAGGTTTCCCGCGCCCATGCCCCGACCCACCTCGAAGGCAGGCCGAGCCGTCGAGGACGGGCATGCGGATGTCCATCAGCACCACGTCGGGACGCAGGCAGCGGGTCATCCGCACGGCCTGCTCGCCGTTGTCCGCCTCTGGCCCGCCGATCTCGATGATCAGTGGCGGGCCGCGCACCATCACTGCCGAGCTGCGCGTGCTGGCGACCCGGCGGGCGCACAAGCGGGCCCTGGAGATGTCGGCCGGGGCGGCTAGGGTGTACGCCGTGGCGGGAGTCTTCGATCGGTTGGTCGGCCAGGAGGCGGTCGAGTCCGAGCTGACGGCTGCCGCCGTCGCGGCCCGCGCCGGTGTGGTCGAGGGCGCGATGACGCATTCGTGGTTGTTCACCGGCCCGCCCGGGTCGGGCAGATCCGTCGCCGCGCTGTGTTTCGCGGCGGCGCTGCAGTGCACCGACCCGGCCACGCCGGGGTGCGGCAGGTGTCACGCCTGCACCACGACCATGGCCGGCACGCACGGCGACGTCCGCCGGGTGGTGCCCGAGGGGCTGAGCATCAGTACCAAGGAGATGCGCGAGATCGTGCAGGTCGCCTCGCGCAGGCCGAGCACCGGGCGCTGGCAGGTGGTGGTCATCGAGGATGCCGACCGCTTGACCGAGGCGGCGGGCAATGTGCTGCTCAAGGTGGTCGAGGAGCCGCCGGACCGGACGGTCTTCCTGCTCTGCGCGCCCTCGGTCGACCCCGAGGACATCTCGATCACGCTGCGCTCCCGCTGCAGGCATGTGCACCTGGTGACGCCGTCGGTGGCCGCCATCGCGCGGGTGCTGCGGGAGCGTGACAACCTCGACGAGAAGACCGCGGCATGGGCCGCGTCCATCAGCGGCGGGCATGTCGGCCGTGCCCGCAGGCTCGCCACCGACGAGGAGGCGCGAGCCCGCAGGCAGCGTGCCCTGGCCTTGGTCACGGCCGTCGGAAAGCCCGGTGCGGCCTACGCCGCCGCCGACGAGCTGGTGCGCGCGGCCGACGACGAGGCCAAGCAGATGAGCGCGGTCCGCGACGAACGTGAGCGCGAGGAACTCGCCACCGCGCTCGGCGCGGGCGGCACCGGCAAGGGCGCGGCCAGCGCCACCCGCGGCTCCGCGGGCGTGCTCAAGGACCTCGAGCGGCGGCAGAAATCCCGCGCCACCCGCACCGGCCGCGACGCCCTCGATCGCGCCCTGATCGACGTCGCGGGCGTCTATCGCGACGCGCTCGCGGTGCGGTTCGGGGCCACCCGGCTCGGCTCCGGCGTAGCGCTCACCCACCCCGACCTGACCGACGAGATCCACGATCTGGCCGACCGCATGCGCCCGGAGGGCCTGCTGAAGTCCATCGAGGCCGTTCTCGCCTGTCGCACCGCGCTCGACCAGAACGTCAAACCCCGTTTCGCCCTCGCCGCCATGGCCGCCGCCCTCATCGCAGCCCGCGCACAATGACCGTGACCACCCGTTTTCGCGATCGGGCGGAAGAGACGATAGACTGCCCTGGCCGAAAGGCACGCCGCCTTAGCTCAGTCGGTAGAGCGCTTCACTCGTAATGAAAAGGTCGGGGGTTCGATTCCCCCAGGCGGCTCAATCAAACAGCCAGGTCACGGTGGTTCCGGCCGCCTGGTACGGACCTGGTGTCTGCACCGTGGTCATCAACCGCGACGTACCTTCCGACGAGCCGGAAAGTGCACAGGGCCGCTGCACCTGCTTGCCGCGTCGTCTACAGGCTGCTTTTACTCCCGCGATCCCGACGGTAAGCGCCGTCAGTCCTCGGAGACGTTCAACGCGTAGGCCGGTGGCCCAAGGGTGGGCCGAGTTCGTCGGCAAGGTCGACGTCGCGGAGGCGCTGAAGATGCGTCAAGCCAGACGCGCCACCGGTTTCGATGATTGCTTCGTACCCGTGGTGACCTCGCCTATGCCTACGGTGGGGCAGTTCGGCGGGACCATCGGGCTCGCGCGCGGATATACACGCCGGACCCCGCGCCGGTCCACCGGGACCCGGTTCGCGGGGTGCCGTCGTCTTCCTTACGCGGTGACGCCCAGCCCCAGCGCGATCGCGACCGGAATCAAGTACAGCATCGGAAACGCCACGGTCTTGTACGAGCGGGCCCGCAGCACAGTGATCACCGCGCCTGCGAAGTAAAGGATCAGGCCGATGGCCGCGGCGACTCCGACCGCGGGAACGAAGAGGCCGACGAGCAACCCGAGCGCTCCGGCGGCCTTGGCCAATCCCAATGGGGTCCACCACGATTGCGGCACACCGTATTCCACCAGCGGGTCCACGACGAACGCTGCCCGCCGCAGCAGCGAGAATGCCGAGAAGCCGACCCAGGCGGCAGCGGCGATGGTGACGACGACATATGCGGTGCTCATGGCGATTTCCCGGTTTCTCGGTGGTTCGGATGGGTTCACCTCGATGACGACACAGCGCGTCGGGGTGTGACATCGAGCGGTCGATGATCTCGCCGATTCGCCCGCTGACATCGGCGGCCGCCGCCGGGAGGGTGCTCGCCAGTTCGAAGTGCTCGAGCACTGAGTTCAGGTCACCATCGAAGTCGGCGACGACGCCTGGGCGGCGTTCGCACTGACACACGAGGTCCGGAACAAGCCCGAGCACGGACGACGCTGGAACCTATCCGTCGCTCGCTGAGCAGGGTTCGTCGCTCACTCTTTCCGCACATCGGCGAGGGCATCCTGCACGGAGGCCGCAGACCGTTGCCGCCGCTGACCGTGTATCCCGCGCATGCGCGGTCCTCGATTTCCGAACGGGTCCACGCTGAAAACCGGGCGCATAGCGTGGTCGGACACGCCCGCAGGCCCGCATTGCTCGGCGATGCAGTTCAGATGGGCCGGAATCCGGCGCCTATGTCGTTGCGGGCGTCGATGTCGGTGAGGATGGCGTTGATGTCGGTTCCCACTTCGGGTCCGAGACAACCCATGCCCAAGTAGGCGTTGACCATTCCGACCAGGGTCGAACCGATCACCACCGGCGCGCCGGAGTCGCCTTTGAGCACGCACATCTGGGTCCAGGTGTCCCGGCTGTCGCCCATCATGTCGCCCCAGGCGACACCGCAGGTTTGGCCGGTGGTCCGGCCCTTCTTGCAGACGATGTCGGGGAACTGCGCGGGAGCGCCGAGATTCTCGATGCGAAACCCACCGACGTCCCGGGCCGGAGCCACTCGCGTGGCGTCGAAGTCGATGACGGCGTAGTCCAGTTCGTGATCGGCGTAGACGAACCGTCCGAGCACCCCGTAGCTGGGATAGGTGACGGACGTGACGCGCGCTCCCGGTTCACCGCAATGGCCCGCCGTCAGACCTACCAATCGGCCTGCCGCGTCGTAGCCGATGGTGGTGAGCGTGCATTCGGCTTCGTCGTCGATCACGATGCCGGACCCACCGCCGATCGGCGGCGGCGGTAACTGCGGAACACCGGCCGCGGTGCCTGCGCCGACCGAGACGGGGCCGCAAGCCAGTGCCGCCGCGGCGATAACCTTCATCCACGCACCAGCCATCGTTCCTCCCATCGGGTCGAGCCCAGTTCCGGCGACACGACTCCAGCCGTGCCCGACGAACTCGGCACCGCATTGTCATCGATCGCGGAACCCCTTCGGCAACAGGGGGTTCCGCGCGTTGCTTGTTCGGGCTACCCATACCTGCGCGAGGGAAACGGGGCGTCGGCCATACTGCCTCAGCGGTCGGCAGATTCCGCTGTGTCGTAGGGCCTAGGCCGCCGGCGAACCGGCTGGCGACCGGAAGGCGTCGGTGCACCCCCTCGGCGCACTTGACGGAAGCAATCGCCGGTCGGGTCGGTGCGGCGATATCACGAGTAAGGAAGAATCTTCGACGTCGCCGAGATCGCCGCGGCCAGCAACGCTGTGGCCGCGGCTGCGGTGCCGGCGGAGCCGGTGAGAGCGGTGATGCCAAAGGAGAGAACCAAGCAGGTGAACAGGGCCAGGACTGCGGTTCCCCACTCCGCCCCTGCGATTCGGGTTGGTCGGTTTCGCATCGCTGTCATAACGGTCAGCTACCCGCCAGCATTCAAATGAAACCGTCACCGGACACCACCTCGACGACGCGGGGGCCGGCGGACGTGAGGTCGGCGTGTTCGTCGGGTCACCACGGCGAGTCGATCCCGCCGGGCGGCGTCGGGGCGGAGAATCGTCCTCAGCGGTTATCGCTCGAGTTGCGACAGGCTGAACGCGGTGAGGAATCCGGCCACCGTGATCAGTCCGACCCACAGATGGGCGTGTTCGAATGCTTCGGGGATCATGGTGTCGGCGATCATGGACAGGATCGCGCCACCGGCCAGGGCGGTGATCGCGGCGAGCACGGCAGGCTGGGCGCCGCCGAGCAGTCCGTAGCCCGACATCGCGGCCACCGCGCTGATGATCGCGATCCCGCCCCAGAGGGTGAACACATAGCGCCGGGAACGGCCTCCTCGGCGCATTCCCGCCGCGCTGGACAGGCCTTCGGGGATGTTGCTGATGAACACCGCGGCTACGGTCACCATGCTGACGGCTCCGCCGCCGAGCAGGCTGGTGCCGATGACGATGGACTCAGGGACGCCATCGAGCAGCGCGCCCAAGGCGATGGCGGTGCCGGAGCCGGATTGTTCGGATTCGCTGGGCTGCTGATCTCCGGAGCGTTTGCGGTGCCGGGCGCCGCGGCGCGCCAAAGCTAGGTTCGCCAGGGTGTAGCTCACCGCCCCGGTCACCGCGCCGAGTGCCGTTGGTGCCAGCCCTGCGCGTTCGTGAGCTTCGGCGATCAGTTCGAACGACACCGCCGACAGGAGCACTCCGCTACCGAAACCCATGATGCTGGCGATGATCTTCGTCGGGATGCGCGCGAAATAGCCGACCAAAGCTCCTGCCAGCAAGGCGGATCCGGCCAGAAGCCCCCAGCCACCCGCAGCCCACAACCCTGACACCGAAGATCCCTCTCCTCCTCCGCCGAACGTCCAACCGATGCCGACGATCGCGCTGATTCCTCTTCGGAGCTACCCGCACCGGCGAGACGGAAACGAGATGTCGATCCAGCTCGTGTGTACACGGCAGCCCGATGAACGAGAACTCGGGGAGGGGCCACATTCCGAGGAAGTTGAATTCGGCACAGCGAAGCCACTTCTCGGCGTCATGGACCGAACCATGATGGGCAGTGTCGGGCTGGGACAGCCAGCTCGCCGATCTGATGGCGTTGCGGTTCGGCCACTTCGCGTCCGCTGTTCGAGGGTGGGCGCATGCTCCTGGTCCGGAGTCTCGGTTTTGCCGGTGAAGCCTCGAGGGCAGTGTCCGGCGGCCGGCCGGTGTGACGCCGAGCAGGTAGCGGCTCGCGGTGCGACGGGCCCGGCGTCCTCCGCTGTCGACGGAGGCTCCGCGTCGATGTCACTCACCAGGGCAACCCCGGGGTGAGCGCGCGCGTGGGTTTTCTGCGAAGGTGTCTGTGTGGAGTTATTGAGCAGGAACCATGTGAGCGTGCGCGGCAAGATCGGCGCGCCGGTGGTCGTGCTCGCCCACGGCTTCGGGTGTGACCAGCACATGTGGCGGCTGGTCGTGCCGGTTCTCGAGCGCGACTTCACCGTCGTCCTGTTCGACCACGTGGGCGCGGGCCGCTCGGATCTCTCGGCGTGGACCCCGTCGCGGTATTCCAGCATGGACGGCTACGTGGAGGATGTGCTGGCGCTGCTTCGCGGGCTGGAGTTGGGGCCGGTGGTCTTCGTGGGGCACTCGGTCAGCGCGACGATGGGCGTGCTCGCCGCCGCACGCGAGCCCGCGGCATTCGCCGGACTGGTCCTGGTGACGCCCTCGCCGTGCTTCATCGATGATCCGGTGACCGGGTACCGGGGCGGTTTCAGCGCCGCCGACATCGAGGAACTCCTGGAAGCGCTCGATGCGAACTATCTGGGCTGGTCGGGTGCGATGGCGCCGGTCATCATGGGCAACCCGGACCGTCCGGAGCTGGCCGAAGAACTCACCAACAGTTTCTGTCGCACCGACCCGGAGATCGCGCGCGTGTTCGCCCGGGTCACGTTCCTCTCCGACAACCGGGACGATCTGGACGATGTGGGCGTACCCACGCTGATCCTGCAATGCTCCGCCGACGCCATCGCCCCGCCCGAAGTCGGGACGTTCGTGCACGAACGGATCCGGGGCAGCCGGCTGGTCACGCTCACCGCGACCGGACACTGCCCCCAGCTCAGTTCTCCCGCCGAGACCGCCGCCGCCATCGCCGCCTTCGCCGCCGAAACCGGATGACGGGCGAGGCGGGCGACCGAGAGGGCGGCAGTGCTCTCGGAGCGGGGACGGACGACGACGCGGTGTTCGCCGCGTTACTGGAGGACAGCGCCGAGGACCTCTACGAGAACGCCCCCTGCGGATACCTCTCCACCTCGCTGGACGGCCGCATCGCCAAAGTGAACGCCACGCTCCTGGACTGGCTCGGCTGGCGGCGCGACGAACTGGTCGGCCGCAAACACTTCTCCGACCTGCTCACCGTGGGTGGTCGCCTCTATCACGAAACCCATTTCGCCCCGCTGCTCCGGATGCAGGGCGACATTCGCGGCATCGCCCTCGAGATGAAGACCGCCGACGGTGGCCGACTACCCGTCCTGGTGAGTTCGCACGTCAAAACCGGCGGAGAGGGGCAACCGCTACTGATCCGCACCACCGTCTTCGACGCCCGCGAGCGCCGGGCCTACGAGACGGAGCTGCTGCGGGCACGGCGCGAAGCCGAGCAGGAGCGCGAACGCCTGCAGCGTCTGAACGCCACTTTGCAGACCACTCTGCTGCCACCCGACCTGCCCGAAGTTCCCGGCCTCGAGGTCGCCGCGTACTACCACATCGCCTCCGTCGACGAGGTGGGCGGCGACTTCTACGATCTGTTCCCCATTAGTGCCGACACCTGGGGAATGTTCCTAGGCGACGTCTGCGGCAAGGGAGCCCCCGCCGCAGCACTCACTTCACTGGCCCGGTACACACTGCGCACGGCCACCGCATACACCCATGACCCGGCCGCGGTGCTCGACATGCTCAACGCCACGCTCACCGAGCGACACCACGGGCACAGGCCCCGCTTCTGCACGATCATCTTCGGGCTCATCCGGCCCACACTCGATCGCGAGGGTTGTGACATCACCTTGGCCGGCGGCGGGCACCCGCCCGCGCTGCTCCTGCGTGCCGACGGCGACGTGGAGGAGATGCACACGTGGGGTGGCCAGCTGATCGGGGCCATCCCGCATGCCCACATCGTCACCAGGAGTTTCCGGCTCGAAGCCGGGGACACGCTGCTGCTCTACACGGACGGACTCACCGAAGCTCGCGTCACGGAGAACGGCGGTCGTTACGGCGACCGAGCCCTCGCCGACTTCGCTCGCGCGCTGGCGCCCGTCACGGCCTCCGGCTGCATCGAAGCGATCCGGGAATTGCTCGACTCCTTCGGGCCGGGAGTGGAGGACGACACCGCCCTCCTGGCCCTCCACGCGCTACCTCAGCCCCGGGGCGCCGCGCGCTGAGACGCGGCTGGCGGAGAGGCCGTGCCAGAATGACGGGCCAGCCATCACCGACCGAAGGAGTTTTCTCGGGTGGAACTGCCCGTCGAACTCGTCGAGGCCCTCGACCGGGCATGCGCGGGCGTTCCCCAGCGGCAGCTCGCCGCCTCGGTCGAACGGCTGATCGCGCGGTACCGGGACCCACGCCCGGCAGCGTCGCCGATTCTCGCCTCGACCGCAGACGTCACCGCCTACGCCGCCTATCGCATGCCTGCCACGTGGGCAGCGGTGCGCAGCGCGCTGGAGCGGTTCGCCGACCGAGCGCCCGGCTTCCGACCCGGGACGATGCTCGACATCGGCGGGGGCACCGGCGCGGCGTTGTGGGCAGCGGCCGATCTGTTCCCCTCCTTGGCGGAGGTGACCATTCTCGATCAGGTGGAGGAAGCGCTGCGGCTGGGGCACGAACTCGCGGCCGGCGCTACCACCGCGGCGATGCGCTCCGCCGCGTGGCGGCGCACCTCGTTCGCCGCTCGGGAACCGTTCGGCGCGGCCGACCTCGTCACCATCTCCTACGTGCTGAGCGAACTTTCCGCGGCAGACCAAGCCGACCTGGTGGCTCGGTCGGCCGAGGGGGCGGACGTGGTCGCGATCATCGAGCCTGGAACTCCGGACGGCCACCGCAGAATCCTCGCCGCCCGCGACATCTTGATCGAGGCCGAGCTGACTGTCGTGGCCCCCTGTCCGCATCAGCACGTGTGCCCGCTGGCCGAGGGGACGGACTGGTGCCATTTCAGCACGCGCATCAACCGCACCTCCCTGCACCGGCGGTTGAAGGGCGGCGAACTCGGCCATGAGGACGAGAAGTTCTGCTATGTGATCGCGTCCCGGACCGCGCACGCCCCCGCCCCGGGCCGCATCCTGCGGCATCCGGTCAAACGCAAGGGCTTGGTCACGCTGCAGGTCTGCACGGCCGACGACGGCATGCGGCAAGCTCTCGTCTCCAAGCGACACGGCGCGGCGTATCGCGGGGCAAGAGACGTGGCTTGGGGCGACGCCTGGCCGATATCCCCCCGCGCGGCGGATCGACCGCCAGCGCCCGAAGGAATCGATCAGTCGAAACACCGGTAACCGGGGAATAGAAATTCTCCGAACTGGCCGCTCGGACAAGCGGAATTTTGAATTTCCGCCCATGAAAAAATTGGCGGCGATAATTCGGATCGCCGAAAGACGCGGCACACTTTTCCTTCCCACCGCTTCCTCCCCGACTCCTTGGCGAACGACACGCCGACTCCCACGGCTGGTGGTTCTCGAGAAGCTTTCTGGACCGAACGGTATGGCGGCCATCGGCGCTTTTCAATAGGAGAGTTCGAACCGAGGACGCCAGCGCAGGTCAACGGTCCGAAAATGCTGTCCGGACCGGACAACCGCCCCGCCGTACGACCACGCTCACCAGCGAGGATGCGCTTGATGTTCCGCATGACGTGATCCGGTCCGGCATCGTGCCCGGTGTCACCGCGCTCCGCTCGCGTGCCGGGCCGCGAGCTCGATGCGCAGGCTCGTCCGCGGCACCATGTCCGGACCGGACGACTTTCCATCGCAACTGGCCTGCGAGAACTCGATAATTCCGGCAGCCGTCATTGAACCACGATCCCGCGCGTGCCATTCTTCCCAGGTACCGATCGATCCTCCTTTCAGAATTGGACTGGTTCACACTATGCGAGATATTGCCACCGCTTGGTTCCTTCGGCTCACCCGAGCGCGGGTCGCTCGGGCTTACCTGTACTACACGTGCGATCAATGGCCGCCCGTTCACTGATCGGGAAGGGGGGCTCCGTCGGAGATCTCGCCGCATTCCGGCGCGATCCGCTGTCCTGGCTCCGGCAGGCTCAGCGCACCGGCGGAGACGGCGCCCGGCTCGCCAGCGGGGTCATCGCGGTGTTCGAACCGGACACTGTGCACCGCGTGCTCGCGGAAACGAACACTAACTTCGTCATCGATTCGGGTGGCATCGCCGGAGCACGAGGCCGCGCGGCGCGACTGGCCCGGCTTCCCGCTTGGATGACGGTCCGGCGTGAATTGTGGCGCGGCTTCCGGGCTGACATCGTCGACGCCCACATCGCGCGATCGCCCCACTGGCTCCCCGCGGATCTGGCCGGCCTCGGAACCGAATTGGTCGGAACATGCCGCGATCTCTGCGGCCGGGGGATCGCCGACTTCTGCTTCGGCGGCGATGCGGAAACACAGTCGTTGATCGACGACATACACACTGCCGCCACGAATCTCTTCGCCAGCTCCTATGACACCATCGATCGCGCCGAGGCCCGGGTGCGCTGGCTGCCCAGACCCGCTGCGGCCGCGGCGGATTCGGCCAACCGGGAACTGATGGCGCTGCTGGCCGAATGTATCGGATCGCGTGCGCACTCGCCGCGACCCGCCGCGCCGCGCGACCTGCTCGATGTCCTGCTGCACGACGCCGAACCGAGGTCGAAGGCTCAGATCCTCGCGGTGCTGCGGATGGCGATGTTCGCCGCGCCCGGCGTTCCCGGCGTCGCCCTGTCGTGGCTGCTGCTTCGTCTGGGCACCCACGCGGACATCCGAGCGCGGGTCACCGACGAGCTGGGACGCAGCCGGTTGACCGCCGCGGGCTTGCCGACCGAAGCCGCCTACACACTCTCGGTGATCCGGGAGACACTGCGCCTGCACCCTCCGCAGTGGATTCTTTCGCGCACCGCCGTTCGCCCCACGGAGGTGGCGGGTTTTCGGATGAAACCCGGTCACGAGGTGGTTATGTGCCCATATCTGCTGCACCGAGATCATCGGTACTGGACCGAGCCGGACCACTTCGACCCCGATCGTTGGTCCAGCGGAGCCGCTGGCCAGCGCAGGCACGTCTATCTCCCGTTCGGCTCGGGCACGCGCGTGTGCCCCGGATCCCATCTCGGCACCATCGAGATGGTCCTCGCCGCGCGGCACGTCACCGCCGCCGGAGCCCTCCGGTTACCCCAACTCGCCCAGACCACATCAGAATTCGCCACATTGCTGCAGCCCGGCGGCATCCCGGTGAACCAGCGAAGCCGCAGGCAGGAGTCGAGCGAACTGTCCGATCTGACAGAGCGCGGGCACGTCTCACGATCTGTTGCTAGAACTTTCGGAAGAAGAAGGGAACCGACGAGGCTGCTGCCTCGTCCAAAGCTGTAAGACACCAAATTCGGGCACGGGGGCGGAACCGAGTGCCTGTACGAGCGGAACGGGGGCGGTGTTGACCGTGAGGCCAGCAGTTCACTTCAGTGGTGGGAACAATGCGCACTTCGCGCGCGAGGAGTTCGCGCGCAGATTCGCGGCGCTCTACGACGCGGCGGACAGCCCATCACTGCGTAGCGTCGCGATGCGGGCCCAGCGGCGTGCTCAGCAATCCAAGGGCGCGGCACGGCCGGTAACGGTCTCGGCGCAGCGGATCAGCGATTGGAAGGCCGGACGCAACGTTCCAGCGCGATTCGAGACGCTGGCTCCCGTCCTCGTAGAACTCGGCGAGCGCGTGCGGCGTCGTACGGGCGCATCCATCGAATTGCTGAGTATGCCGAGCTGGCGAGCGCTGTGGTCGATGGCCCGATCGCCGGTCGTCGAACAGACCGGGACACCCGAGACCGTCCCGTATCCGGGCCTCGACCCGTATCGGTCCTCGGTCACACCTCTTGCGGGGCGGGCTCGTGCCGTCGAGCAATTGGTCGGACTGGTGCAGGGGCCCGGCAGGTACCTCGCACTCGTCGGCGCCTCCGGGGTCGGCAAAACGTCACTGCTGCGGGCGGGACTGCTGCCCGCGCTGCAGTCGACGGCGCCGAATCGGCAAGCCGTGCTGCTGAGTCCCGGTGCGAATCCGATCCGGTCACTGATCGAAGCATCCGACCATGGGAACGTCGACCGCGTTTACGACGCCCTGCTCGAGCGAATGAAACCGAGCCGAAATGGCCGCCCCCTCATCATCATTGATCAGTTCGAGGACCTGTTCACCGATCGCTCGGATCCGCAGCAGGTGTCTCATTTCCTCGCCGTACTGCACAAGATCTCCGAGATGGCGCAGATTCTGCTGGTGATCCGCGCCGACGCCGTCGCGGCCTGCACCGGCGATCCGGTCCTGGCCGAGGCGATCGAGCACAACAGCCTCACCTTGGATTCGCTCGGCCCGCAGGACATCGCCTCGGCGATCACCGACCCGGCACGCGCCCACGGCGTCACCGTCCAGCCGGGTGTGGCGGAATTGCTGCAGTCAACGCTGATCGACCGGCTTCCGCCGCACCACGCGCACCCGGGATTCGCCGAGCCCGGCGCCGTGCCGCTGCTCTCGATGACCTTGCGCGCACTCTGGTCGACCCGCGAGAAGAACACGTTGACCGTGGCAGGGCTCGCCCGGATCGGCGGCGTGGCGGGCATCGTGGAACGCATGGCCGAAACGGCCTGGGACATGCTTTCCGATCAGGAGAAGACCGACTCCCGGCAACTGCTGCTCCACCTGGTCACGGTCCACACCGACGGCAGCGTTGTGCGCCGCTTCCTACCGCACATGGAGCTGGACCGGGTCGCCGCCAGGACGCCGTCCGGCTCCCGGCTCCTCGCACGATTGACCCGAGCCCGGATTCTCACCGTCGACGACCGATCCACCCATCTCGCGCACAATCTGCTCCTCACCTGGCGCAGGCTGAGCACCTGGATCTCCGACGAGAAGGCCGCGCTGATCTGGCGCAGGCGGACCGAATTCGACGCCGCCGAATGGGAATCCTCCGGTCGCGATCCGGCGCTCCTGTACCGCGGTGGCCGCCTGGTGACCGCGCTGCGCCACGCGGACCCGACCTTGGCCATCTCGGCAACCGAGTTCCTCGACGAGTCGATCAGGTTCGAACGAGACTCCGCCGCGACCATCGTGGCGTATCTCCGGGGAAGGGGCCGACATGACACCCCGGCAACAGGCCTCGATTTCCGGCTCGACAACACGCACTCTTCTATGACCGCGTGACCGCTTCGATGCGGCCCCCCGGCCGCGGAACAAGGCGGTCTGCTCAGCCCATAGCGGGCTTTCGACCCGGACGATGCCGATAGTCCCGCCCGTGAGCGGAAACTGCTGACATCTGGGCGGGATCACTGTTGGATGGCAAGCCGGCGACCTGCTCGGCTCCGACGATGGATGTGGTCGGGGCCGTCAGCGCAGCGTGACGCGCAGGAGAGGCTGGGGGTGCGACCTTGGCCGCCGATCCCCTGACGCCTGAATACGCCATGTCGCTCAACGAGTTCCGCGTGGTGTCAGCAGTGGGAAGACTGATGCCGGGCTTTAATGCGCCGCCAGTTAGTGGCACAATTCACAACGATCCAATAGCTACGTAAATCGGGCGTAACCATGTTCCGCTCAGGCCGTTGAGGAGCGATACCAGTGCGGATGTCGAGACGCGATTCCCGCTCACGACCGCGCTGTGCTGGGGCTTTCGCGTTCCGGGCGCCGGGTTCGGCCCACTGGTCGAGGTCACCCTGGGGCGAGGTGATCCCCGCGCGGCGTTCGGGCAGGGGCGTCCCGCAGGCCCCGCGGCGGTCCGGCCTTCTTCTGAAATCGAGGTGATCCGTCAAGTGCTGGAAACACAAACCAAGGTCGTGCGAAGTCTGGTGCCCGCCCGGATGGACCGGCTTCCGTGGACCAAGTTCCACTGGCTCATCGTCGTCGGGCTCGGCGTCTCCTGGATCCTTGACGGAATCGAGATCCAGATCGTCAGCAGCATGGGCGGGCCGCTGCAAGACGTCGAGGCGCTGCATCTGACGTCCGGGCAGGTCGGTGCGATGGCTTCGTGGTATCTGGCCGGTCAGGTCGTCGGCGCCTTGGTGTTCGGCAGGCTCACCGACCGGCTCGGTCGCAAGAAACTGTTCATCCTGACCCTGGCGATCTATCTGATCGGCAGCGGGTTGGCCGGTTTCTCGTGGAACGCGTGGTCGTTGTATCTGTTCCGCTTCATCGCGGGCACCGGAATCGGTGGCGAATACACGGCGATCAATTCCGCGATCGACGAGATCATGCCGTCCAGGTATCGGGGCAGGGTGGACATCGCGATCAACGGCACCTATTGGGGTGGCGCGGCATTGGGAGCGGCGGCGAGCCTGATCCTGTTCAACGAGAATTTCATCCCGACCGGCTGGGGATGGCGGATCGGATTCTTCATCGGGCCCGTCCTCGGCTTCATCATCATCTTCCTGCGCAGGCACATCCCGGAGAGCCCGCGCTGGCTGCTCACGCACGGGCGGGCCGAGGAAGCGGAGCGGACCGTCGATGAGATCGAAGCGCAGGTGCGCAGCCAGGGAATCGAGCTCCCTCCGGTCGACGAGAGCAAAGCCCTGGACATCGTGGACGCGGATCGGCTGTCCTACCTGCAGATGGCCAGGATCTTCTTCGGCCGGTACCCATCGCGTTCCTTCCTCGGCTTCACGATGATGGCCACGCAGGCATTTCTCTACAACGCCATATTCTTCACCGTCGGCTTGGTGCTGATCAATTTCTACGACGTGCCGTCCGATCACACGGGATACTATTTCTTCCCGTTCGCCGTCGGTAATCTGATCGGTCCTTTGGTGCTCGGCCCGCTCTTCGACAGCATCGGCCGCAGGAAGATGATCTGCGCTACCTATCTCGGCTCGGGTTTCCTGCTCTTCATTTCCGCTTGGGCATTCAACGCAGGCATCCTGAACGCCGTCACCCAGACTCTCTTCTGGTGCGTCATCTTCTTCTTCGCCTCCGCGGGGGCATCGTCTGCCTACCTCACGGTGAGCGAGATCTTCCCGCTCGAATTGCGCGGTCAAGCCATCTCGTTCTTCTTCGCCATCGCGCAGGGCGCGGGCGGGGTCGTCGCACCGTTCCTCTTCGGCCACCTGGTCGGTGGCGCCGACAACCCGAGTCCCGACCGGTTCCCGCTCACGGTGGGATACCTCATCGGCGCCGGGTTCATGATCTTCGGTGGTCTGGTCGCCTGGTTCTTCGGAGTGAACGCCGAAGGTCAGTCCTTGGAAGACATCGCGGATCCGCTGTCGGTGGCGAAAACGGAGGCGACGACTCCCGGCTTGGCCGTCGACGCCGAGGCGGGCGGCGACACCTCGACGGCTCCGGAGACAGCCACTCGCCGGCAACCGGCCGCACGGCAGCCCGCTGCCGTGGTCAGCGAGCCGTTGTCGGACGGCGCACCATGTACCGATTCGATCAAGGGGGACTAGCGAGATGGTGCAGCCAACTCCTTGGCGAGCGAGTCGTGACCGGCAGCAACAGGCAGCCTCGACGAGCCGCTCGCCGGGCGATACTCGAAAACGCCGGGTCGACGTCGCCAAACTTCGGGCGCGGCTGCCGAAACTCCGGGCCAGGATGCCGCGACTGCGAGCCAAGGCGCCGCAATTCCGGGCAGCGCTGCGACCGCTGGCTCTACTGCTCCGGGACAACTGGGGCTATCTGGGCGCCGCGGCTGGGAGCGTCGTCACGTTCACCCTCCTGTTCAAGCCGTGGCTCGCCACCGGAGGACCGGACGGCACGATCTGGAGCAATGCCTTCGGGCAAACCCATATCACCACTACGCTCGTCGGCCTCTGGTCGAAGAACCCGCCTGCTCACTCCAACCTGAGCGGCAAGTGGGCCGTTCTCGCCACAATCGCGATCTTCTTGACCGTCCTGGCCGCGCTGGCCAATCTCTGGGCGCGCACCGAGGCGCTGGCTCGTTTGACGACCGGCTCGGCGGTGGCGGTCGCGCTTTTCATCGCTTTCACGCTGATCTATCTCAACGGGGCTGGACCGGAGTTGCGCTCCATGATCGGCTCCGGCCCGCCCACCGACCTCGGCACTCAGGTCGGCTACGTGATCCGATGGGCTTCGGGCAACGGGCAATATCCGCTGCCAGGGCTTCGAAAGGTCGAGTTCTCGACCGCGAAACTCACCGGCACCGCGCTGCTGGCGGGAGCGACGGCGATGTTCTCGGCCGTCGCGGCTGTCGCGCAGTGGGTCCGGAGCATGAAGGCGCGCCGCGCCGCCGGCTGAGAGACGATCCGCATCGCGTCGCGGCCTGAGTACATGGGTCGCCACGTGCGGGGGCCGGCGGCGTCAGACGGCCGAGGGGCCCGGCGCCGCTGGCCCGGATCCGGGTGGGAGCACGTCGTAGCGCCGGGCGCATGGTCTACGTCACGACGAAGACTCCCTTTCCGGGGACGTGGGGCGCGTCCGTCGCGATCAGAACCTCCACGCGCCCCAGACCGGAGGGAATGGACACCGGCACCCAGGCGCCTGCGACGTTCTCCTCGGCCGGTGTGTTGTCATCGAGCCGGATCGGCGGCAGGGTGCCGAACACCCCGGTGTCGGAGTTACGCCAAGAGACCGTGACCGTGACGCCACAGGAGCCGCCGGGCCGGTCGGGCGCGAAGACGAATTCCGGGCGGATCCACAGCGTGGGGTCGCCGGAGTAGTTGCGGTCGGGGTCGTAGTAGGCGGCGATCATGCCGATGCCCGCGCCGCCCCCGGCACAGAGCGTTCGTGCCGGGGGGACACCGAGGGGGAGCGCGGATACCGCCGGGGCGGTCGCACCGAGTGCGCCGATGGACAGGGCCAAGACCGCCACACGATGCCGAACATTCACCCGCTGCTCCCTTCGTCGGACCGAAACTGTCTGTCTGCTGTGTCGACATGAGTTCGCGGAGTGTTAACGGGAGCCTATGTGGGGTGCGTTGAGTAGCCGTGATCCGGCACCGGAGTGCCCGGCAATTCAAGACAAGCGACCGCCGGTTGGAGATTGTGGCGGGGCGGGCCGATCGTGGTTCGGAAACGCTGCTCCTCGACCGGGGCCTCAGCCCCGCCCAGGAGCAGCGTTCGCCGGGGTCAGCCCGCGGCCGCGGAGTGCAGGTGTGCGCTCTCGGCGATGGCGGCCAGTTCCGCGTTGAAGCGATCGGCGGCTTCGATATTGCCCAAGTGCCCCGTGGGCCAGACGTGGTAGGCGGCCAGGTGACCGGTTTCCGCGAGCGCATCGGCGATGCGGCGGGACATGCGTTCGGGCAGCAAGCGGTCGTGGGCGCCCGCGATCACCGTGGTGGGCACGGTGAGAGCGGCGGCGGCTTCGGCGAGATCCATGTCGGCGAGTGCGGCGGCGTGCCTGCCGCGGGTGAGCGGCCTGCACGAGCGCACGATGCCGAGCGCGAACTCCACTTGGTCCGCGGTCGCGTGCGGGGTCATCACGCGGGCTTTGAGCAGCGCGCTGGTCGGCCAGCCGCCCGGCAGCGGGACCGGGGCGGTCAGCAGTGTCTCCGCGACGATCATCGGCATCCGCACGCTGGCGCCGAACAGGGTGAGGGGGCGATCCGCCAACGTCAACGGCTTGTTGAGCAGGGGAAGCAGATCCGTGTCGTAGCGGATGTTGCCCGACGTGCTGTTCAACAGGACGGCGGCCGCGGCCTGCTTGCGGACCTGCTCCGGATAGCGAGCCGCCCACGCCTGCACGGTGATACCGCCCATGCTGTGGCCGACCAGCACGGCACGCTGTCCTGGACGCAGCGTGGCAGCCAGCACGGCCGAGAGATCGTCGGCCAGCGACTCTTTGCTGGGCAGGGTCTTGCCCGGCTCGCTCGCGCCGTGGCCGCGCTGGTCGTAGCAGACCACCCGGTACCGGTCGGCGAACGCGTTGATCTGCGGGTTCCAGTACTCGATGCTGCAGCTCCAGCCGTGGATCAGCACGATGACATCGCCCTTGGCCGGACCGTACGCGTGCACCCGCAGGCGAGCGCCGTCTTTGGTGGTGACCGGAATGACCGCGTGGCGGGCGGTGGGCGCGTTCAACGACGCGGTCCGGAAGGTGCGGGACCGCAGTCCGGCGCGGTAGTCGGCGGTCAGCGCACCGTTATACGCGTCCGCCAGCGTCTTCATCGACTTCACCAGCATCAGGCACTCCTTTGTGTCCATCGTCACCGTACAGTGCAAGCAACGGTGCTTGCTAGTGTTAGCGCTGCACGCCGGTGTTCGTGGTCTATATCGGGGAGTACCCCCGGATTCGTACGGCAAAAGATCATTTCGGCAGAAAAAGTCGTACGTGCTTTTTCCGAGGTTGTCGGGCCTCGATGCCAAGATCGCGGCATGGCCGCCATCGAGTTCGCCGCTCCGATACCCGTCGTGCGCAGGTTCGACGTCGCGCGGACCTATGCGTTTTACCAGGACTACCTGGGCTTCGCCGTGGACTGGGAGCACCGGTTCGGCGCCGAGTTCCCCCTCTACGCGCAGGTCTCCCCGGACCGAGGCGACGCTTCATCTCAGCGAGCACCACGGGGACGGCACCCCGGGCAGCGTCGTGTGGATCGGAGTCGGCGCCGTAGCGGCGCATGTCACCGCCCGGTTACCGTTGACTGGTGGACATCGCGCATCCTGCCTCCGCCCCGGTGACGGACCCGGGAACCGAGCCGAAGACCGGGTGGCGCGGGGCGGCGCTCCCGCTGCTGGTGGCGGGCGTCGGCGTGGGTGTCGGCCTGCTGCTGCACGTGCGCGACCCGCACGTCGAAGGCTCCTACGGCACCTGTCCGGTCTACGCCCTGACCGGCTGGTATTGCCCCGGCTGCGGTGGGATGCGCGCCGTGCACAACCTCACCGACGGGCATGTCATCGATGCCCTGCACAGCAACTTGCTCGCGCTGCCGCTGGTTCTCGCCTTCGCGGTCTGGGTGCTGGACTGGACGGCGCAAGCGTGGCGCGGCCGGAAGATGCGGCTGCCGTCGATCAGCCGGACCACCATGTGGACATTCTTCGCGTTGCTGGCGATCTACACCGTCGTACGCAATACGCCGTGGGGAACCCTGTTCACACCCGTGTAACACGCGCATGGGCGGGCAGCCCCCAGGTATGAACGATTCGCTGAAGACCCGGGTGCGGGAGAAGTTGCTGCGCCAGCTCATCGAGGATCCGCGGGACGCCGAGCGCGACGACCCACGCCAGATCGCCGTGGCGACCGACCTGGACGCGCTGGCCAACGTGCCGGAGGACCATCCACTGGTCGAGGAACTCGCCGCGCGATACCTGGTGTTCTGATCAGGCCGTCGACGCGCCGCCGTGGGGCGGCAGCTGCGGTAGTCGCTCGGCGAGCAGCCAGCTGTCCCAGAGTGGGCGCAGTGACACCAGGCTGTAGTGCCCGGCCAGGTCGGTGAATTCCTCCGTGGTCACCGACGAGTGACGGTAGCGAATGGTCCATTCCCGGAGCAGGTCGAAGAAGGCCGAGTCGCCAAGTTCCAGGCGTAGCGCGTGCAGGGTGAGCGCAC
Organism: Nocardia sp. NPDC003726; assembly: GCF_053586955.1. NCBI lineage: Bacteria > Bacillati > Actinomycetota > Actinomycetes > Mycobacteriales > Nocardiaceae > Nocardia > Nocardia sp. NPDC003726. The sequence goes on from NZ_JBSFNF010000024.1 coordinate 40,241, forward strand.
CCCGCTTGTAGACGCGATCGTCGAACATGCGTTGCGGTCCCGGATCGCCGATGACGATGTCCTGGGGTTCGCGGGCCAGGTTGTGCCGCGCGGCGCGGGCCAGCTGGTCGGCGGTGGGCCCGCCCGCCGCCTCCGACCAGATCCATTCCGCGTAGCAGGCGAAGCCTTCGTGCAGCCAGATGTCCCGCCACTGCCGGATGGTCAGGCTGTTGCCGAACCACTGGTGCGCCAGCTCGTGTGCGACCAGCCGTTCCGCGCCGCGGCGGCCGTCGCAGTGATTGGCGCCGAAGATGGAGATGCCTTGGGCTTCGATCGGAATCTCCAGCTCGTCGTCGGTCACGACCACGGTGTAGTCCGCGAACGGGTAGGGACCGAATTTTTCGCTGAAGACCTCGAGCATCCTCGGCTGACGAGCGAAGTCGTGGTCGAAGGCGGCGCGCAGCCGCGGCGGCAGGATCGCGTGCATCGGCACCGGGGCGTGCGAAGAACCGACGCGGTGCTTGCGATAGTGACCGATCTGGATCGTGGCCAGGTAGCTCGACATCGGCTCGGCCTGCTCGTACACCCAGGTGGTCTGACTGGACTTGGTCTGCTTGCGCAGCAGGGTCCCGTTGGCCACCGCGTAGTACGGCGAATCGGTGGTGATCGAGATCCGGTAGCTGGCTTTTGAACTCGGGTGGTCGTCGCAGGGGAACCAGGACGCCGCGCCATTGGGCTGGCTTGCCACGATCGCGCCTTCGGTGAGTTCTTCCCAGCCCACCTCGCCCCATGGCCCGCGCACCGGTTTCGGTGTGCCGCCGTACTGCACCACGAGCGCGAGCACGCCGCCGGCCGGAATCCGCTGTGCCGGGGTGACGACCAACTTGCCGTGCTGATGGGCGAATTTCGCGGCCTTGATCCCGTTGACCGACACTTTCGACACGCTCAGTGCCTGTCCGAGGTCGAGCGCGAACCGGGTGCGCGCCTCGGTGGTCACGGCGGTGACGGCGGCGCGTCCGGTGAGCCGGTTGGCGGACACCCGATAGGTCAGCTCCAGCTCGTACCGGGAAACCCGGTACCCCCGGTTGCCGTTCTGCGGGAGGTACTCGTCGATGGGGGCTTCGTAGAACTTGCCCGCCATCAGCGCGCCCCGGGGTCGCCCGTGAACCAAGGCGCGATCGGGTTGCCCCACCAGCGCGTCGAGGCCGGCACCGCGTCACCGCGCATCACCAGGGAAGCCGGGCCGATGGTCGCGCCGTCGCCGAGCGTCGACGCGGGCAGGGCCACGCAGTGCGGGCCGAGGGTGGCGCCCGCGCCCAGGGTGACGGTGTCCATGGCCATGATCCGGTCGTGGAACAGGTGGGTCTGCACCACACAGCCGCGTTCCACGGTCGCGCCGTCGCCGAGAGTCACCAGGTCCGCCTCCGGTAGCCAGTAGGACTCGCACCATACCCCGCGCCCGATCCGGGCGCCGAGGCCCCGAAGCCAGAGATTCAGGACGGGCGTCCCGGTCGCGGCGCGCGCGAACCACGGCGCGGCAACCGTTTCCACGAAGGTGTCGGCGACCTCGTTGCGCCAGACGAACGAACTCCACAGCGGATGCTCCTCGGCGCGGATACGCCCCACCAGCAACCATTTGGCGGCCACCGAGCTCGCCCCCGCCACGGCGCCGGCCGCGAGCAGCACCAGCCCGCTGAGCAGCCCGGCGGCCAGGTGGCCGAAGGTCTGCGCGAGCCAGGCGAGGGCGCACAGCACGCCGAGACCGATCGCGAAGGTCACCAGAACGGGGATCAAGCGGCAGGTCTCGACGAAGCCGCGGGCGACGCGCAGGCGGGCGGGCGGATCGAAGGTGCGCGCGGTGTCGGCGTTCTCCGCGGCGCGGCGCAGCCGGACCGGCGGGCTGCCCAGCCAGGACGAACCCGGCTTCGCTTTGGACGGCGCCGCCGACAGCACCGCGACCAACCCGTTCTTCGGCACCCGCCGCCCGGGGGCGGTCATGCCGGAGTTGCCGAGGAAGGCGCGCTTGCCGACCTTCGCCGCGCCGATGTGCAGCCAGCCGCCGCCGAGTTCGTAACCGGCGATCATGGTGTCGTCGGCCAGGAACGCGCCGTCCGCGACGGTGGTGAACTTCGGCAGCAGCAGCACCGTGGACGCCTCGACGCTCTTGCCGACCTTCGCGCCGAGCAAACGCAGCCACACCGGGGTGAGCAGGCTGGCGTACAGCGGGAACAGGAAGGTGCGCGCGGAATCGAGCAGGCGCTCGGTGGCCCATGCCTGCCAGCCGACCCGGCTGCGCACCGGGTGGTAGCCCTCGGTCAGGCCGATGCTCAGCAGCCGGACCGCGACGACGGTCGCCGCGGCGTAGACCCCCAGGCTCAGCAGGGTCGCGAGGGGCAGGACGGCGAACCCACGCGCGACACCGTCCGCGAGCGTGCGGGTGTCGCGAACGAACCAGGCGAGGATCGCGCCACCGGCTCCGATGCCGAGAATCGGCATGGCGGCCAACGCCATCGACGTGATGCCGAACACGCCGACCCAGCGCCGGGCCCGAGCGGGCGTGTGCGCGGGCCAGCGGTGCTGCGCCTTGCCCACCTTCACCGCGGGCGAACCGGCCCACTCCTGTTCCGCCTTCACCTTGCCCGCCACCGCGGAGCCGGGCGCCACCTCGGCGTTCCTGCCGATCTTCGTGCCGGGCAAGAGGATCGAACGGGAACCGACCACCGCGCCGGGGCCGACGACGATCGGGCCGAGATGCACCACGTCGCCGTCGATCCAGTAGCCGGACAGATCGACCTCCGGCTCGACGCTGCAGCCGTCGCCGAGTTCGAGCATCCCTGTCACCGGCGGGAGGCTGTGCAGATCGACGCCCTTGCCGATCTTCGCGCCGAGCGCGCGGGCGAACGGCACCATCCACGGGGCGCCGGACAGGCTCTCCGCGCCGCTGGCCTCGGACAGCCGCACGGCCGCCCACAACCGCAGATGCACCGAACCGCCGCGCGGATAGCGCCCCGGCCGGACCCCGCGCAGCAACAGCCGCGCGCCCGCCACGCAGATCGCCATGCGGCCGAGCGGCGAGATGAACAGCAGGAACGCGACCAGCGTCCACCACCAGGACAGCCGAGGCAGCCACGGCAGCGAGCCGGACCAGGCCGCGATATTGCCGACGATCGCCAGCCAGGTGAACCACTGCAGTCCGGTGAGCGTGGTGAGCGGAATGGTGGCGAGCACCTGCGCGGCTTGCGCGAGCCACGGCGTCGGCCGCACCGTCCGGTCGGCGACGGCCACGGCGGGCGTGGTCTGCTCCAGCAGTTCGGCGAGCGCGCCGAGGCGGGGGTGATCGTAGACATCGGCGACGGCGATCTGCGGATACCGTTCGCGCAGTGCGGTGACCAACTGCGCCGCCGCGAGCGAGCCACCGCCCAGGTCGAAGAAATCCGCGTCGAGATCGCCGACCTCGGCGCCGAGGATGGCATCCCAGAGCCCCGCGATCCACAGGGCCGTGCCGGTCAGCTCGTTGTCGTCGTCGTCATCGGCGGCGTTGGGCAGCGGCCATGGCAGCGCGTCGCGGTCGACTTTGCCGGAGGTGCGGGTGGGCAACTCCGCGACCACGGCGAGCCGGGGTACCAGCGGCGCCGGAAGCCGGCCGGCGAGGACGGCGCGCGCGGCCTTGGCATCGAAATCCGGTCCCGGCCCGGTCAGATAGCCGACCAGAAGTTTGTTGCCCGCTTTGGTGGTCCGGATGGCCGCCGCGGCGCCGGTGACGCCGGGCAGGTGCTGCAGAGCGTTGTCGATCTCGCCGAGCTCGATGCGCCGCCCACCCAGCTTGATCTGATCGTCGGCGCGGCCGAGGAAGACCAGACCGGCGCTGTCGTTGCGCACCAGGTCGCCGCTGCGGTACGCGCGCTCCCAGCCGACGGACGGCAGTGGGGCGTACTTCTCGGCGTCCTTGACCGGGTCCAGGTAGCGGGCGAGTCCGACGCCGCCGATCACCAATTCGCCGGATTCCCCCTCGGCCACCGGGTTACCCGCCGCGTCCACGACGACCAGGTCCCAGCCGTTGAGCGGCAATCCGATTCGGATCGGCCATCGGCCGTCCAAGCGCGCGGCGCACGCGACGACGGTGGCTTCGGTGGGGCCGTAGGTGTTCCACACCTCGCGCGTCGCGTCGCCGTTGCCGGCGAGCCGCTCGGCCAGTTCCGGCGGGACGGCCTCACCGCCGAAGATGAGCAGGCGCACCGCCTCCAGCGCCTCGACCGGCCAGGTCGCCGCCAGCGTGGGCACGGTCGAGACGACGGTGATCCGCCGCCGCACCAGCCAGGGGCCGAGATCGGCGCCGGTGCGCACCAGCTCGCGCGGCGCGGGCACCAGGCAGGCTCCGTTGCGCCAGGCCAGCCACATCTCCTCGCAGGACGCGTCGAAGGCGACCGACAGACCGGCGAGCACGCGGTCGCCGGGACCGATCGGGGCGTCCTGGAGGAACAACTCGGCTTCCGCGTCGACGAAGGCGGCCGCGTTGCGGTGGGTGACGGCAACGCCTTTCGGCGTTCCGGTGGAGCCGGAGGTGAAGATGATCCAGGCGTCGTCTCCGGGAGCGGGCAGCGTCGACCAGGTTTCCGGGCGCTCCCGCTCCGCCGCGCGGATGCCCGCGGCCGTGGTCTCGATGCCGTCCGCGGTCACGATCGCGGTGACCTGCGCCTCGCCGAATACCAGCTGGGCGCGCTCGTCGGGATCGTCGGCGTCGACCGGCACGTAGGCGGCGCCGGAGTACAGGACGGCGAGAATGGTCACGTAGAGCTCGCGTGTGCCCGACGGGATGCGCACGCCGACCCGGTCGCCCGGCCGCACACCCGCGGTGGCGAGACGGGCCATGGTCTTCTCGATCTCGACGACCAGCTCCAGGTAGGACAGCACCACCTGGCCGTCATCGATGGCAGGGGCCTCGGGATGAGCGAGCGCCGTCGCGGTCAGGATGTCGACCAGCGTCCTGGCCTCCGGCGCGCGGTCGCCGCGTGACAGCGGGCGCGCCCGCGCGTCGACGTCTGTCTCGAGCATGGTGCTCCGCGCACCTCCCATCGACTTGCCCACACTTTCGCGTTGTTTGTGTCATAGCTGGGTTACCAAAGGGCAAACGCCGCGCTGGCCAATCGTCCACGGTACCCGGGCTTGTCGTCGTCCGTTGTTCACCTGACCCGACGACGGACCGACCGGCGCGGTGCCCGTTGTTGCAGGTGGGATCGACATTCGCCGTCGCGGCGCGGCAATCGCTGGTCGGCGGGACGCCGTGCGGTTCGCCGGAAGATCGCTGTTTCGGGGATGTGATTCCGCTCATCGAAAGCGGAGGCCGCGATGAACACCAAGGGCCTATGCTCGGCTCCGGCCGGGCCGAGGAGGGGCGCGGCCGGTGCGGAACGGCATTCGCATTCGACTCGCGCCGGCCCGCTCCAGGCTTGCCGGTAACCGCTGAGCGAACCGCCTCGGGATGCTGCCGCCGGTGGCCTGCGTCAGTTGCCGAGCGACGTGCGGAAACCCGAGGCGGACACGGCTCGCGTGTTGTCGTGGGGGTGCTTGTAATGGCTCGCGTGCGGTGGTTATCTCCACGCGGTGCTCGTGAGGACTCGGGGTCGAGCGTGGTTGACAGCGCCGGGGCGCTTCTGCCACCCTCGGGTCAGGTCATGAGTGCCAGCGCGAAGCCCCGGCTTGCTGGCCGGCAACCCTCCTCCGCGGTGGGGTGCTCCGGGTGACGACCCGGCCGCCGCCCGACCGGGCGCGGCAAGCGCGGACTCGACGAATCATTCGATTGCGGGTCCCTGAGCCGACGGGATTTCACGTGATGACTACGACTGTCGACAACACCTGTGCCGCTCTCGCCCGGGTCTCCGGCGACGAACTGCGTGTGCCGCTCGTGCAAGGCGGGACGGCCACCTACGCCAACTTCGACTACGCGGCGAGCGCGCCGGCCTTGACCCAGGTCACCGACCGGGTGCAGCAACTGCTGCCGTACTACGCGAGCGTGCACCGCGGCGCAGGCTACGCCTCGCGGATCTCCACCGAGTGCTACGAGGCCGCCCGCGGGTCGGTCGCCCGGTTCCTCGACGCCGCCGACGACCAGGTGGTGGTGTTCACCCGCAACACCACCGATTCGCTGAACCTGCTCGCGTCCTGCGTCCCCGGCGACACGGTGGTGCTCGACATCGAGCACCACGCCAATTTCCTGCCCTGGACCAGGCGGGGCAGGCGCGTCGTGCGGGCGGCCGACACGGTCGAGGAGACCATCGGCAGGCTGGTGGCCGAACTGTGCAGCAGGCCCGCCGCATTGCTCGCGGTGACCGGCGCGTCGAACGTGACCGGGGAGGTGCTGCCGCTGGAGCGGCTGGCCACCGTCGCGCATCAGTGCGGCGCCCGGATCCTGGTGGACGCGGCGCAGTTGGCTCCGCATCGGCGAATCAGCCTGCGCGCCCGCGGGATAGACTACGTGGCTTTCTCCGGGCACAAGCTCTACGCGCCGTTCGGCGCGGGTGTGCTGGTGGGCAGGCGGGATTGGCTCGACGCGGCCCGGCCCTACCTCGCGGGCGGCGGCGCGGTGCGCGAGGTGAGCGCCGACGCGGCCGAGTGGGCGCCCGCTCCGCAGCGGCACGAAGCCGGCTCGCCGAACGTGCTCGGCGCCGCCGCGCTGGCCGCCGCCTGTGACGCGCTCTGTGCCATCGAAGCCGAAACCCTTGCCGCGCATGAACACCGGCTCGCCGACCGTCTCCGCGACGGCTTGGCCGCCATTCCCGGCGTCCAGCTGTTGCGCATCTGGGCCGACAGTCCCGACTCCGTCGGCATCGTCGCCTTCACCCTGGACGATTTCGTCCCCGGCCAGGTCGCCGCGTATCTCTCCGCCGAACACGGTATCGGCGTACGCGACGGACGCTTCTGCGCCCACCCGCTGCTCACCAGGCTCGGCTTGGACGGCGCGCTGCGCGCCAGCATCGGCCTCGGCACCACTTCGACCGATGTGGACCGTCTGATCGATGCGATCGCCACCTTGGTCGAAACCGGCCCTGCCTGGAACTACACCGCCGAGAACGGCGTGTGGAACCCCACCCCGGAAACCCGCCCGTTCAGCTCGACCGCCCCCACCGGCGCGGCCCCCTGCCTCGTCGGCTGAAGCCGCGCTTGTCCGTCGTTTCGTCGAAAAGGGCGCTTCAGCTGCCACACGTTATAGCATTCATGCTATGGGTTGGGGTATCGTGGAGTTGGAACCGGAGATACGCGATTGGGTGGAAAGGCTCCCCACGGTCGCATTCGCCCGGGGGGCGTTCTACATCGATTTGCTCGAAGACAAGGGACCGCTGCTCGGCGAGCCGTATACCCGGCAGCTAGACGGTAAGCTGCGGGAACTGCGGTTCTTTTTGGACAGTTTCGCGGTCCGGCTCACCTACTGGATTGCGCCTGGGCGTCGGATCGTGATGCTGACCGTGTTCGTCAAGACGAGGATGCGGGAGCATGCCGAGGTCGAGCGAGCGCGACGAGCGCTCGACCGCTGCATCGCGGAGCGGCATACGGCCGAGGAGGATGAGATCAATGGCTGAGCGTGGCGATTGGGCGGAAATCAGGAACCGCCGGATGAAGGAACGCGGCGCCGCGGAAGCATATGAGGCGGCTCGGTTGGCTTATGAACTGGGGCGGACAATTCGGCGGATGCGCGAGGAACGAGGCTGGAGCCAGACCGGACTGGCCGACGCCGCAGGTATGACTCAGTCCGCGGTCGCCCGGTTCGAGGCTGGTGGAACGGTGCCCAGCCTTCCTGTGCTGGAGCGGCTGGCCCGTGCGCTTGACGCCGAGCTGGTGGTGCAGGTGCGACCGAGAGTGGCGTAGCGGAACTCCGGGTCAGTCGCCGAGGGGGGTCGGCCGGTAGTAGCGCCCGTTGTAGTACAGCAGGGGCGCGGCGGACGGCTTCTCGTCGGTGTTGTCGTGGACTCGGGTGACCAACCCGACGACGAAGGTGTGGTCGCCGATGGGGATCAGTTGGTGCACCGTGGCGCGCAGCCAGATGGGGGTGCCGTGCAGGACCGGTTCGCCGGTGTCGAGGGCGGTCCACAGGGATCGGTCGGTGAAGCGTTCCTGCGCGGTGCGGGAGAACCGCTGGGCCAAGTGCTGCTGGTGTTCGCCGAGGAAATGGATGACGACGGACTCGGCGTCCAGCATCCCGGACAGGCTGGATGAGGTGTGCGCGATGTTGAACGAGACCAGGGGCGGGTCCAGCGACAGCGAGGCGAACGAAGTCGCGGTGAAGCCGACCGGTCCCTGCGGCGATTGCAGCGTGACGACCGTGACGCCGGCCGGATAGTGGCGCATGGACGCGCGATATTGCTCCGCGGTGATGCCGCTCAGATCGTCCGGAACCCGTAGTTCCGTTTCCGGCTGTGGTGCGTCGGTCACACCACGAAACTACGCCCGGTTTCCCGGCCGACGGCGGTGGCATATGTCGCATCCGGCCGATGACTGTGCTGCCCCGGCCGCGCGACCCGCGCTTTTCGGGACGCTCGCACCGGTCAGTCGACGTCGATCGGCAGCCCCGCGGTGATGCGCAGCAATTCCGGGAACGACGTGCGGAAGACGGTGTTCGGATGCCCGCCCGCGGCCCACAGCTCGCGATGGTGGGCCAGCGCGTTGTCCACCCAGGTGGGCAGGTTGGTCGGATGGCCGACCGGTGCGACCCCGCCGATGGGCTGGCCGGTCACCTCGCGCACCATGCTCGCGGGGGCGCGGGTCAGCGTTCCGTCCAGGCGCGCGCCGGTCTTCGCCAGATCGACCTGGTGCGCCCCCGAGACCAGCAGCAGCACCGGATCGTCGTCGAGCAGGAACACCAGTGACTTCGTGATCGCCCCCACGTCGACGCCCAGTGCCCGCGCGGCGTCGGCGGCGGTGTGGGTCGGCTCCGGCTGGGCGACGATGAGACCGTGATGGCCACGGGAGATGAGGGTGTCGGCGACCCGGCAGGCGACCGGTGGCAATGACGACCTGCGCATCCCACCAGGGTAGAGCGATAGCGGGCGAGACGCCGGGCGAGTCGCGCTGTCGGCTCAGTATTCCGGGTAGCCCTCGGCCGGGCCGAGCATCCGGGCGATCCGCACGCGGGTGATCCGCGCCAGCTCGGTCACGTCGCGCGCCGAGACCGGCTCGTGGGCAACTCCTTCGAAGGCGCGGTCGACATCCTGCTGCGAGAGCGCGAGCAGTTCGACATCGGCCTTGTTCAGCAACGCGTTGCGATCGGGATAGGGACGGGCGTCGGCCAGTGTCGCCGCCCACGTGACATTGCAGCAGCACTCGTACAGCGCGTGCACCGCGCGGCCGCGGGGCAGTTCGTTGAAGCGGTCGAGACCGATCCCGCGATGCATCAGCACGATGTCCTCCGAAGCCGGTGAATGAGGTTTGCTGACCTGCTCATGATCCGCTGTTCTCGCCCCCGGCACCCAGTACACCATCGCGAATTTGCACAGGCTTTACACGCGCCGAGTTCCGCTTTCCGAGTCGTGCGGCACCGGGTCGGGACACGGGTCCGGATTTGTCTCGATACGCTGTACAAATGACAGATTGGCAGGCTTTCACCGTCGAAACCAAGGATCACGTCGCGCAGGTGACGTTGATCGGGCCCGGCAAGGGCAACGCGATGGGTCCCGACTTCTGGCGCGAGCTGCCGGAGGTGTTCCGTGCGCTCGACGCCGATCCGGACGTGCGCGCGATCGTGCTGACCGGCTCCGGCAAACACTTCTCCTACGGTCTGGACCTGCCCGCCATGAGCGGCACGTTCGGCCCGTTGCTGGCCGATCGCGCGCTGGCCGCGCCGCGCACCGACTTCCTCGTCGACGTGCGCAGGTTGCAGGCCGCGATCACGGCCGTGGCCGACTGCCGCAAGCCGGTGATCGCGGCGGTGTCCGGCTGGTGCATCGGCGGTGGGCTGGACCTCATCGCGGCGGCCGACATCCGCTATGCCAGTGCGGAGGCGAAGTTCAGTCTGCGGGAGGCGAAGGTCGCGATCGTCGCCGACGTCGGCTCGCTGCAGCGGCTGCCCGGCATCATCGGTGAGGGCCACCTGCGCGAACTCGCCTACACCGCAAAGGACATCGACGCCGCGCGCGCGGAGAAGATCGGCCTGGTCAACGACGTCTTCCCGGACCAAGATGCGGTGCTGGACGCGGCGCACGCCACCGCGCGCGAGATCGCCGCCAACCCGCCGCTGGTGGTGCAGGGCGTCAAAGACGTGCTCGAGCAGCGGCGCAAGGACGAGATCGCCGCAGGCCTGCGTTACGTCTCCGCGTGGAACGCCGCGTTCCTGCCGTCGGAGGACCTCACCGAGGCGGTGAAGGCCGTCTTCGAGAAGCGCGCGCCCGAATTCCGCGGCCAGTGACGCCGGCGGCGCGCTCGCACCCCGGGCGGGCGCGCCGGGCCGGACCCCAAGGGTGGGTATCAAGGGTGGGCAAGGTGATTCGCCTCAGGGTTGCGTTGCCCTCACCCTAGGGGTGGCTGTGCGAGGTGCCGATCGCCCATATCGTTTGAGGCGTCGAAAATTTCATCTCGCATTCAGGAGCAAGAACAATGCGTATCAAGTCCTTCTTCGCCGCTGGTCTGCTGGCCACCGCCGCCGTCGCCGGGGTGTCGACGGCCGCATCGGCCTCGGCCGCACCGGTTTACCAGGAGGTCGCCTACGGCGGCACCTACGTCGGAACGTACGCCACGCTGAGCGCGTGCCGGGCCGACGGCGAGTCGCCGAGCACCGGCGGCTACTACTGGGAGTGCATCGAGACCTGGGACGGCTACGACCTGTACATCTACTACTGAGCCACCTGTCACAGAGAAGGGGCATCCGGAATCCGGATGTCCCTTTTCGCTTTTCGTGACGCCGGACGGCAGAGCGGGGAGCCGGTACCCACCGGACTCCCCGCTTTCGTTGTGCCCGAAGGGCTTCAGTGCCCGCCCTGGTCCTTCAGCCGCTGGATGGACGCCTCCACCTCGGCCTCGGCCTCGGCCCGCCCGACCCACTCCGAGCCCTTGACGTACTTGCCCGGCTCCAGATCCTTGTAGCGCTCGAAGAAGTGCTTGATCGCGGCCAGTTCGAACTCGGGGACGTCCTTCAGATCCTGGATGTGATCCCAGCGCGGATCACCCGCGGGCACGCACAGGATCTTGTCGTCGCCGCCGGCCTCGTCGGTCATCTTGTACATGGCGACCGGCCGAGCCTCGACGATCACGCCGGGGAACACCGAATCGGGCAGCAGGACCAGCGCGTCCAGCGGGTCGCCGTCCTCGCCGAGGGTGTTCTCGATGTAGCCGTAGTCGGCGGGATAGACCATGGACGTGTACAGGAACCGGTCGAGCCGGACCCGGCCGGTCTCGTGATCGACCTCGTACTTGTTCCGGGAACCCTTGGGGATCTCGATGGTGACGTCGAACTCCACGCCATCTCCTTCGTGCATCGGTGCCGAGTACGGACGACTCGGCTTCTTTTCGGCGACTGCCGACTCGGCCGCTGCGGAGTGCGCCGACTCGCCAGGTTGTTCAGGGGAACGGTTGCGCAACGAGGATAGTGTGGTCGGCGGGGACATGGGTGCGGCAGGCGGCTGCTGCGGGAATCGGTCAGGAGAGCGGCGGCGACGTGTTTGGTGGGAACGAGAACATCGGTGGGCTGGCCGCCCGGCGGCGCCGCAACAGATGGCTGTTGATCTCTGCCGTGCTGGTCGTGCTGGCCGTGGCCGCCGCGGTGACACTGCTGGCGGTGCGTCCGTGGACCGACGAGTTCCGCCACGGTGGCCTGACCATCGCCGCCCCGCCCGCGCCGGTCGAGCCGTCCCCGCAGGTGGGCCCGGCGCGGCCCGCCGGTTCCGCGCCGAGTCCCGCCGGGGTCGCCGCCGCGCTGGCTCCGGTGATCGCCAATCCGGACCTCGGCGCGTTCGCGGGTCAGGTGACCGATGCCGACAGCGGGACGGTGCTGTGGAGCGGCGACGCGAACCGGCCGATGATCCCCTCGTCCACCGCGAAGATCCTCACCACCGCGGCGGCCCTGCTCACGCTGCCCGCCGAGCACCGGGTGACCACGAAGGTGGTCGCCGGCGCGGCGCCGAACGAACTGGTGCTGGTCGGCGGCGGCGATCCGACGCTCACCGCGCAGCCGGACGGCAAGGGCTACTACCCGAACGGACCGCGGCTGTCCGAGCTGGTCACTCAGATCAAGGCCGCGGGCCGCGCGGTGGACACGATCGTCGTCGACCTCTCCGCCTACGCCGGCCCGGCCATGGCGCAGGGCTGGGACCCGATCGACATCCCCGAGGGTTCCATCGCCCCGATCGAGCCGGTGATGATCGACGGCGGCCGGTTGCAACCGCTCGTCGAGTACTCGCCGCGCACCGCGACGCCAGCCCTGGACGCGGGACGGCGGCTGGCCACCGAACTCGGCCTCGACCCGGCGCGGGTCAAGGCGGGCGTCGCGCCTGCGGGCGCGGCCGAGGTCGCCTCCGTGCGTTCGGCGCCGCTGCGCGACCGGCTGCGCGACATGATGGTCCACTCCGACAACGTGTTGGCCGAGGCGATCGGACGGGAGATCGCGACGGCCACCGGCGGCGAGGCCTCGTTCAGCGGCGGGGTCACCGCGGTGCGCACGGCGCTGAGCAAGGCCGGTTTCGATCTGTCCGGCCTGGATATGCACGACAGCAGCGGGCTTTCGGTGGACGACCGGATTCCCGCGCGTTTGCTCGACCGGGTGGTCGCGACCGCGGCCGGACCCACCGCCGCCACGGCGGTGCAGCAGACGGGCGCAAAGGCGAAGCCGGAGAACGACCGGCTGGCGGCCACTTTGGCGCCGATGCTGGACGACCTGCCGGTCGCGGGCGCGACGGGCTCGCTGACCAGCCGCTACGTCACCCGGGACCGTCAGGCCGCGGGCTGGGTGCGAGCCAAGACCGGAACTCTGTCGGTCTCCAGCGCGTTGGTCGGATATGTGCTGGACGCCGATGGGCGGGTGCTGACCTTCGCGCTGATGTCGAACGATCGACCGCCGGAGGTGAGCAGGCCCGCGTTGGACGCGATCGCAGGCACGCTGCGAAACTGTGGATGCTCGTGACGGGTGGTTGATCATGACCCAGCAAGGTTCCGAGACAGCCGGACTCGGCTCCGCCGATACGGTCGAGCGGCGCAAGCTCCGCTCGGGCCTGTCGGGCGTGGTCGATTGGCGCCTGGCCGCGCGGACCGGCTCCGCTCTGGTGCCCGCGGGTCCGCGCACGTCGCGGTACTCGGCCGAGCAGGTGGTCGCCGAACTCGCCGATTCCTCCGTGCGGGCCGAGGCGCCGGTGCGCGAGGTCAGCGGGTTGCTGGACGACCGGCCGGTCCCGGCGGCCAGGATCGTCGACCGGCCGGGGTGGATCACGGCCGCCGCCGACTCGATGGCCCAGCTCACCGGTGCGGGCGAGGCGCAGGCCGACCGCAAGTTCCTCGCGGGCAAACCCGCCGGGGTGCAGGCGGGCGCCATGCTCGCCTTCCTGTCCACCGCGATCCTCGGCCAATACGACCCGTTCACGGGCGCGGATGGCACCTTGCTGCTGGTCGCGCCGAACATCGTGGCGGTCGAGCGTGCGCTCGGGGTGTCGCCGAGCGATTTCCGGTTGTGGGTGTGCCTGCACGAGGTCACCCATAGGGTGCAGTTCTCTTCCGCGCCCTGGCTCGGCGAATACATGCGCGCGAACGTCGAGGTGCTCGGCGAGGTCGGTGACGAGCCGATGAGCGAGATGCTGTCCCGGCTGGTGGAAGAGGTGCGCGACCGTCGTCGCGGCGGCGCTCCCGATGACCCGGCCGCACGCGGCGTCGTCGGCCTGCTGCGTGCCACTCAGGCTCCGCCGCAGCGTGCGGCGCTCGACCGGCTGCTGATGCTCGGCACCCTGCTGGAAGGGCACGCCGATCACGTCATGGACGCGGTCGGCCCCGCGGTTGTCCCGTCGGTGGAGCAGATCCGCAGCGCGTTCGACCAGCGGCGCAGGCGTCCGGCCAACCCGGTGCAGCGGCTGCTGCGCGCCCTGCTCGGCGTGGACGCGAAGGTCGCCCAGTACGTGCGCGGCAAGAAGTTCGTCGACGAGGTGGTCGGCGCCGTCGGGATGACCCGGTTCAACACGGTGTGGACCGAGGCCGACACGCTGCCACGCACCGATGAGATCGAGCATCCGCAGCGCTGGATCGAGCGCGTGCTGGCCTGAGCGAGCGCGCCGGTGCCCGGCCGGCGGCGACTCGCCGCGCGCGGCAGGCCGGTAGGCTGCGCCCATGGGGCGTGCGCCAGGAACGACACCCGGGCGCTTCGGGTCGGAGAGCGGGCCATCCGGTTCCGGGCGGCCGTCTGGAACCGTCCGGCGATTACCCGAGACCGCTGCCGTGCTCGCCGTCCGCAGGGCGGTCCGGGATTGGCTGAGCAGGTTCGGGCCGCGCGAGTCCGACGAGCGAGCCGTCGCGGTGGCGTTGTCCGGCGGCGCGGATTCGCTGGCGCTCACCGCGGCGGCGGTGGTCGAGACGGACGCGGTGGACGCTCTGGTGGTGGACCATCGCCTGCAACCCGGTTCGGGCGCCGTCGCGGCCGAGGCCGCGGCACAGGCCCTCGCCCTCGGTTGCCGGTCCGCGCGCGTGCTCGCGGTCGAGGTCGGCACCGAGGGCGGTGTGGAAGCCGCCGCGCGCCGGGCCCGTTACGCCGCACTGGACTCCGCGCGCCACGGCCTTGCGGTGCTGCTCGGGCACACCCTCGACGACCAAGCCGAAACGGTGCTGCTCGGCCTCGCGCGCGGCTCGGGCAGCCGCTCGATCCAAGGGATGTCCGCCTGCGCCGAACCGTGGGGGCGGCCGTTGCTCGGCGTGCGCAGGGAAACCACCCGGCGCATGTGTGCCGATCTCGGCGTGACACCGCATGACGATCCGCACAACGCGGCGCCGGAGTTCACCAGGGTCAGGCTGCGCACCGAGGCGTTGCCGCTGTTGGAGGAGATCCTCGGCGGCGGGGTGGCCCCGGCGCTGGCGCGCACGGCCGAGCAGCTGCGGGAGGACGGCGCGGTCCTGGACGCGCTCGCCGCCGAACTGCGGCACACCGCGAGTGATGGCCGCACGCTGCTGATCGAGACCCTTGCCACTGCGCCCGCCGCCCTGCGTAAACGGGCAATTCGGGCATGGTTGCTCGACAACGGGGCGAAAGCCCTGACCACCAAGCATTTACAGGCAGTCGACGAACTGGTGACGGCTTGGCGCGGGCAGGGCGGCGTCGCGGTCGGCGGCGGTACCGCGGGTAGCAGGTTGGTCGCCGGGCGCGAACATGGCAGGCTGGCACTGCGGCTGGACGAGGACGGCATCGGACCGATGACGCAGACCGAACCGGCCGGACGGGCTCACCACCACGGAAGGGAATCCAGCTGACGTGTACGGGGATGACATCGCGTCGGTGCTGATCACCGCCGACCAGATCGCCGCCAAGACCCAGGAGCTGGCCGAACTCATCGCCAAGCGGTATCCGCCGGACGCTCCCGAGGGCGATCTGCTGCTGGTCGGCGTGCTCAAGGGCGCGATCTTCTTCATGACCGACCTGGCCAAGGCCCTGCCGATCCCGACCCAGATGGAGTTCATGGCCGTCTCGTCCTACGGGTCGTCGACCTCGTCCTCCGGCGTGGTGCGCATCATGAAGGACCTGGACAAGGACATCGCGGGCCGCAACGTGCTGATCGTCGAGGACATCATCGACTCCGGGCTCACGCTGTCGTGGCTCAAGCGCAACCTGTCCACCCGCAACCCGGCTTCGCTCGAGGTGGTCACCCTGCTGCGCAAGCCCGACGCGCTGCGCACGCCCGTCGAGGTCGCGCACGTCGGCTTCGACATCCCGAACGAATTCGTCGTCGGCTACGGTCTCGACTACGCGGAGCGCTACCGCGACCTGCCCTACATCGGCACCCTGAACCCCAAGGTCTACGGCGGCTGAGCGTCAGCCGGGCAGAATGCCGAAAATCGTTGCGGGTCCGCCGGAACCGCCGCGGTAGAGCGGTCCGCCCACCAGCACCCACGCCCCGGTGGCGGGCAGCGCGGCCAAGTTCGCCAAACATTCCAAGCTGATCCGGTGCTCGCCGTAAAGGAGCTTCGACACCGCGTAGGTCTCGTCGGTCCCCACGTCGGGGCCGAACGTGTCGATGCCGAGCGCGCCGCGGCGGCCGAGCCTGCCGCTGCCCAGCAGCCATTCCACCGTCGGCACCGCGAAACCCGGTTGCCTGCCCGCTGATCCGCCCGTGCCGATGAACTCGGGTGTGCCCCACTTGGCGTCCCATCCGGTCCAGGCGATCACCGCGGCGCCGTCCGGGATCCGGCCGTGTTCGGCTTCCCATCGCTCCAGATCCTCGACCGTGATCGCGTAGTCGCGATCGCCCGCGCAGCGGTGCCGCAGATCGATCTTCACCGCGGGCAGCAGCAGGTCGTCGAGGTCGAGTTCGTCGGCGGCCAGCCCGTCCGCGCGGAAGTGGATCGGCGCGCCCCAATGCGTTCCGGTGTGTTCGCCCTGCTGGATATAGCGCAGGAGGTAGCCGTCGTCCGCGATCGTGGCCACGATGTCGGTGCGGAATTCCGGATCGTCCGGATACAGCGGCGTGGTGACCGGATCGTGGACGTGCGACAGGTTCACCAGCCGTCCGAGCGGGCGGGGTGCGGTCATCGCGTCCGCTGGGGAATCGCTCTGGCCAGAGCGAGCAGATCCGCTTCCAGGAGCCGGAACAGTCGATAGGTCAGCACGAAGGCCAGGATGCCACCCACGCTCAGCACACGCACCGGAACGATCACCAGCTCCAGGTCGGCGGCCTCGACGAAGGTCGCGCTGGCCACGCCGAGCAGCGGCACCGACGCCGCAACACCCAGGTAGAAACTGCCGCGCCTGGCCAGCGCGCGCAGCTGGCGTTCGTCGTCGGGACCGATGCCGCCGCGCACCAGAAGCTGTGGATAGATCGCTCGCACCGAGTAGACCATGATCGGAAAAAACGGGTAGGCCAGCGCGATCGCCGCGCACACCACCTGCGCGGCGAAGAAGTGCAAGAAGGTGCCGCGCGGCAGGTCGACGCCCGAGAAGGCCAGCCCCAGCGGCCAGACGATGCCCGCGACCAGCCAGAAGCCGAACGGTATCCACACCGCCCAGTCGCCCATCAGCAAGGTGTCGCGGCGGGCTTGGGCGAGTGTGCGCGCGGAGTACCCCTCGCCACGGCCGAGGCGATGGGAGATGGCGAGCGGACGCCGGGTCATGAACACCAGCAGCAGCGCGGCGACCGGGAACGCGATGAGGTTGTTGATCAACCCGACCGCCGCGAACTTCTCCTGGTCGGCGACCGACATCCGGTCGATGATCAGGGTCTGGTTCAGCTGGATGTTGTAGAAGCTGGCCAGCAGGTTCGGCACGCCGACGCACAGCGCCGCGACCGGGAGCAGCCACCCGCGGGCACGGTGGGCGAGGCTGCGTGGCGGGGGATCGACCAGGTCGCGCGCGCGGCTGTCCAGGCACAGGTCGAGTTGTCCCGCGAGTTCGGCGCCGCCGCGCCAGCGCCGCTGCGGGTCTTCGTGCAGGCAGTCCAGCAGCACGCGGCGCAGCGCGGCCGGGGTGCCCTCCGGCAGGCGTGCGAGCGCGGCGGCCGGGACGCCGCCGCGGCGCACCGCGAGCATCCGCGCATACGTCTCGGCGTCCGGGCCGTTCTCGTCCAGTGGCGGATCATCGAACGGGGTTGCGCCCGTGAGCATTTCCCATAGCAGCACTCCGAGGGAGTAGACGTCGCTGGCGTCGCCGGGGGCGGGTGCGTCGGGGACGAGATAGCGGGTCAGCTGCTCCGGGGAGCGGTAGACCAGCGCGTCGGTCGCGCCGGGGCCGGGCGGCGCGATGCGGCCCGTCGTCTCACCGAGGGCGAAGTCGGCGAGTTTGGGAATACCCTCCGCGGTGAACAGCACGTTCGCCGGTTTGATGTCGTGGTGCAGCACGCCGTGGTGCGCCGCGTAATCCAGCGCGTCGGCCAGCCGCCTGCCCACCCACGCCACGGTCTCCGGCCAGTCCAGCCGCGCGATCTCGGCACGCACGCTGGAATCCGCCGGGCGGATCTCGCCCTTGGCCTCCATGGCGGTGTCCACCGCGCGTAGTAACAGAGCGCCGCCGTCGGTCACGGGGCCGCGACGGCGTTGCTCGAGCAGGCCGACCGCCGTGCCGCCGGGGAGATATTGCATGTAGACCAGGCGTGGGAGCACCGCCGTCCGGGATTCCGGCGCGACGGGCGGTCCCGAGGCCGCGGCCGCCGTGCCGTCCGGCGCGGCGGCGACGGTCGCGTCCGGATCGCTCGAACGCTCGGTCGCCGCGTCCGGATAGGCCGGCACCGTTGCGGCTCCGCGGAGGTCGGCCGAGCGTCCGGAATCGGGAAGCAGAAGGCGGCCCGGGTGAATCGGAGCGAGCGTGGGTGGATCGCCGACCACCACGGTGTCGTCGTCCTTCGATTCCGGTGCGTCCGTCGCATCGCCTGCGGAGGAGGGCTGGGTGACGGTCGGAGAGCGCCCGTCGCCGTCGCGGGTGCGCGGTTCGTCATCGCCGGGGTGGCTCGCTGTCCGGGGTGGGTGTGCCGTGATGGTTTCGTCGTCACCCGGGCGACCCGCCCTCCGGGGTGGGTGTGCCGTGATGGTTTCGTCGTCGCCGGGGCGGCTCGTCGTCCGGGGTGGGTGTGCCGTGATGGTTTCGTCGTCGCCGGGGCGGCTCGTCGTTCGGGGTGGGTGTGCCGTGATGGTTTCGTCGTCGCCGGGGCGGCTCGTCGTTCGGGGTGGGTGTGCCGCAATCGTTTCGTCGTCGCCGGGGCGGCTCGTCGTCCGGGGTGGGTGCGCCGCAATCGTTTCGTCGTCACCGGGGCGGCTCGTCCGGCTGGGTGGGACGGCCGCGAGGGTGGCGTCGAGCTCGAAGGGTTCAGCGGTTGTGGTGCCGAGGTCCGGGTGCGGCGCGGTGATCGTGCCCTGCACCGCGTTGTGGCGGCCGTGCGCGGAACCGCCGACCGTGAGGGCCTGTGCGGCGTCGGCGCTGAGCACGCGCTGGTCGAAGACCCGCACGATGTGGGCGTGATCGAGCTGGGCCATCGTGTGGGCCGCGCCCGCCCGCCCCGCCGAGAACCGGACGGCGACCAGCCGTTGCATGGAATGCTGTCTGGCCAGGAAGACGCGGCCGAGCAGCCCGGCGCCCAGGTCCGTGAGCAGGTCGAAGTCATCGATCCGCAGGCCGGGGGCGAGGTCGGCCAGCGCGGCGACGGCCTCGCTGGACTCGGCCTCCGGTTGGTCGTCGCCCGCGAGATCGGCGAGGCGTTCGCCGACCGCGCCGGCCAGTTCCGGGTACTCGGCCAGGAAGTCATCCAGCGGCAGCGGTCCGCGCCCGCGGCGCGCCAGGAATTCCTCGCACAGCAGATCGACCAACTCAGGGCTGGTTGCCACTTCGGGGAATTCCTCGCGATAGTCGGCGATCCGTTTACCGGGCCCGCCGTACTGCCACCGCCGTCGCAGATCCACCCGGATCAGCTCGACCAGGACAGCCAGGCGAACCTGCGTGCCGTCGGGCACGTAGTCGCGGATCTGCGGCGGCAATCGATCACCATGGAGGCTGCGCTGCCAGTCGGCGGAGAACCGGGCGACGGCATCGGTGCGGGTCAAGCTCACGTGCTGGTCTCCGCGGCGGTCGTGGCGGCTCGGGCCGACCGGCCATCGGCGGCGCCCGTCTCGGCGGAATCCGGATCGACCACCCGCTCCAGCGCCCGCAGATCCGCTTCCAGCGCGCGGAACAGCAGATAGGTGCCCACGAAGGCGAGTATGCCGCCGACGCACAGCAGCCGGACCGCGACGATGACCGACGGGATATCGGACGGGGGCAGGAAGGTCACTCCGGCGACCGCGAGCAGCGGCACCGAGGCCGCCACCGCGAGGTAGCCGTTGCAGCGCCGGTCCAGGCCGCGCAGCCACACCGCGTCCTCGGGACTGATGTCACCGTGGCGGAGGAACAGCGGGTAGACGCATCGCACCATGTAGAAGGTCAGCAGGAAGAAGGGATAGGCCACCGCGATCGCGCCGCACACCACCAGCGAAGAGAAGAAGTGCACGACCGAGCGCGTCGATATCTCTCCGGTGGACACTTGCAGCGCGATCAGGAAGCACGGTGCGGCCAGCACCCACAGCGAGAAGGCCACCGCGACCGCCCGGTCGCCCATCAGCAGCGCGTCGCGTCTGGCACGTCGTAGCGTTGCGGGGTCGTATCGTCGCCCTTTGCGCAGGCCGCGGGGCACGATCAGCACGTATCTCGCCAGATACAGCACGAGCGCGATGCCGACCGGGAAGAAGATCGCGTTCACGATGCCGGTGATGATGAGGAAGGTCTGCTGGGCGTCCGCGGTCATCCGGTCGATGATCAGATGCTGGTTGTGTTGGATGTTGTACAGCGAGGCGAGCACGTTCGGCAGCGCCATCGCCACCAGCGCCACCGGCACGATGTACGGCCGCAGCCGCCGCCGCCAGCTGTTCGGCGCGGGGTCGACCAACTCCCGCGCACGCGCGTCCAGGCACATCTCCAGCTGCCTGGCCAGGATGGCGCCGTTGGACCAGCGATCGGCTCGCTCGGGAGCGAGACAGGTCAGCAGGATGCGGCACAAGGCGGCGGGACAGTCGGCCGGAACCCGCGACAGCGCGACGTCGTCCACGCCCGAGCTGCGTCGCTCCAGCATGGCCTCCAATGTGGTGTCGTCGCTTCGATCGCCTGCGCCGGCCGTCCGGTCGTCGAACGGTTTCGCTCCGGTGAGCAGCTCCCACAGCACCACGCCGAGGGAATAGATGTCGGCGCGGGTGTCCAGGTCGGCGGCGCTGCGGCCGAAGCCGGGGTGGCAGGCCTCCAGCTGTTCCGGCGACATGTAGGCCAGTGAGCCGCCGAAGTAGGCCACCGGGCTGGTGCCCTCCACGTTGCGGCTGAAGCTGATGTTGAAGTCGGCGAGTTTCGGCACGCCCTCGGCGGTGAGCAGGACGTTGGCCGGTTTGACGTCGCGGTGCAGCACGCCGTGCGATGAGGCGTAGTCCAGCGCCTCGGCCAGCCTGCGGCCCAGCCAGGCCACCGTCTCCGGCCAGCTCAGCGCCGCGATCTCGGCGCGCACGCTGGAATCGGTCGGACGGATCTCGCCCTTCTCCTCCATGGCCGCGTCGACGGCGTCCAGCAGGAGCCGGCCGCTGCGCTCAGCAGGCGGGGTCGCGCGCACCCAGCGCAGCACCCCCAGCAGTGTGCCTCCGGGGAGGAACTGCATGTAGAGCAGCCGCAGCCGGCGCGCTGCGCCCTCGGTGTCCTCCAGCAGCCGCTGGTCGAAAACCCGCACGATGTAGTCGTGGTCGAGTTGGGCCAGCGTCTGCGGCTCGGTGCCGTGGTCGGAGGAGATCTTGACCGCGACCAGTCGCTGCAGCGAGCGCTGCCGGGCGAGGAAGACCCGGGCGAACGCGCCGCTGCCCAGACCGGTCAGCAGATCGAAGTCATCGATCCGCTGACCGATCTCGATCCGGTCGAGCGGGTCGGAGCGGCCCGGCCCGGTCCCGATCGTCGTGGGCGCGGCGGTGGCCGTACCCGTCAGGTCGGCGGCGGTCGTTCTGGTCACCTCGGAACCACGAGCAGACTCGGCGGTTCGGTTCAATGCGGTGTCGGCGAGAACCGGGTCACCGTCCGCGACGACGGTCCGGGTCGAATCCTCCTGGGTCGCGCGGCGGGTGCTCTGATCGATCTCCTCGGCGTTCAACAACTCGCGCAGTTCCGCCGCTTGCCGCGGGTATTCGCGCAGGCATTCGCGCGGATCGACTCGCTCGCCGCTCTGGCGGCGGATGACGAACTCCTCGTACACCAGACCGGCCGGAATATCGTCGGAGGCGAGCTCGGAGAATTCGGCGCAGTAATCGGTCAGGCGCATGCGCGCGGCCGGATCGGGCGCGGCGCCCGAATTCCTTCCGCGGCGAAGCCAGCGATGGCGCAGGTCGACGCGGATCAGCTCGAGCAACGCCTCACGGCGCAGGGTGCTGGCGTCGGGCAGATATTCGGCGATCGCCGGTGGGCGGCGCGTGGATTCCCATGCCGCGGCGAACGCCGACACCGCCTCGGATTCGGCGTGCGACAGGTCGCCACTCCTCGGCCGGGTGGAAACACCCGTGTCGGGGTCGGACCTTCTCTCAGAGTTCGCACTCATGCTCGGACCTAGTGGCTCGGCGGACACCGCGGAATCCGCACCGGTTGTTGTCCGATGTGCCGAAAATTTCCGCCACACCCAACACCATCATCCCCCGCGCCGTATTCGAAATGATAACTTGCGGCTCGACAGTGGATCACCCGATTTCGACAACGACCGGACGGGGGATGACCAGCACATGTCCGACGAGGCCGCAATCATGGCGGACGGCTCGATCTCGGCGGGAAACTCCGCCCCGCCCCTGACATTCTCGAATGCGAAGACCGGCGTCACCCGACCGCTGGGAGCCGCCGACGTGCTTCCCGCGGAAGCCGGGGCCGCGCTCGAACGCGGCCCGGCCGCGACGATCGCCGCGTGCGTGCGCGACGGCCTGCTGCATCCGGGCCAAGTGGCGGCGGATGCCGGGACGCGGATCGCGGCGGCGGACCGGAAACTCGACGCCTTCAGCGTCCTGCGCGACGAGCAGGTGACGGTCGAATCGGTCGGCCTGATGGAGCGTGACGACCTGGACGTGCTGCCGCTGGCCGGTGTCCCGGTCGTGGTCGAACACGGCGTTCCCCTCGCGGGCGAGCCGGTGCCGTGGGGGCCGGTGGCCGCCGCGGATGATCCGGTGGTGGCCAGGTTGCGTGCGGCGGGCGCGGTGGTCATGGGCCTCGTCGCGGCCCCGGAGCTGAGTCGATGGGTGACCAGCGCGGGCGCCGAGCGCGTCATCCGCAATCCGTGGAATCCCGCGCGCAACGCCGGAAGCGCGGCCGGCGCGGCGGTCGCGGCCGGGCTGGTTCCGGTGGCGCACGGCTGCGACGGTTTGGGGGCGGTGCGGGTGGCAGCCGCGTGCTGCGGTGTCTTCGGGATCAAGCCGGGGCAGTACACGGTCCCCGGGACGGGCCCGTGGTCGAGTCTGGTCGAAAACGGTGTCCTGGCGACGAGCGTGGACGATGCCGCGCTGGCGCTGTCGGTCCTGGCGGCGCGACCGGGCCTAGCCGAGGTGGATCCACCCGGCCGACTACGCATCGGGCTGGCGGTGGATCCACCTTCCAGCCTGCTGCGCGTCGACCGGCACTGGACGGCGGCGGCCCGCACGGCGGCCTCGGTGGCCGCGGCGGTGGGGCATTCGGTGCGACCGACCGCGCTACCGTACGGAAACGCGCTGCTCGCGGCCTCGCTGCGCTGGCTGGCCCTCGGTGCCCGCGACGCTCGAGCACTGCCAGAGCCCGACCGACTATCGCGGACAGTCCGGCAGCGCCTGGCTCTGGGCCGGACCGTGCATCGGTTACGGCTCGCGCGTCCCGCCCAGATCGACCGGGTGGAGGCGCGACTACTGGAGTTCTTCGAGCACTACGACGTGGTGATCACACCCACGCTCGCCGCCCCGCCGCCGCCGGCGCGGGCCTGGCACTTCCGCGACCGCCCCGCCACTCTGCTCACCAGCGCGCGGTTCGCCCCCTTCACTCCGCTGTGGAATCTGGTCGGCTGGCCCGCCGTCTCCATCCCCATGGGCATGCATCCCGGATCGGGTACGCCGGTCGCGGCTCAACTCGCGGGACCACCCGGCAGCGAATCCACTCTGCTCCGGCTGTCGGCGCAATTGGAGACCCGCCGCCCCTGGCAGCGCACCGCCCCCGAGGCCCGGCCGGGCCGGTTCAGACGCTGACCGGCTGCTGCTGCGCGGCGAACCCGCCCTCGACGGCCCGTCCGGCGAACTCCAGGATGGTCGGCCGGTTGTCGTCGGCCCGCCAGGCCACGGCGAGCTCGCACGGCGCCAGTCCCGACACCGGACGCGCGGTCAACCCGGGCCAGCGGTACATCGGCACGTTGTTCTCCGCGAGCAGGCACACGCCGAGGCCGAGGCTCACCGCTTCCAGCTTGTCCTCGGCGGTCGCGGCTTCGGCGCCGATCTTCGGCGGACGGCCGCCGCGTCCGTCGTTGCCCAGCCAGAAGTCGCGCACGGCGCCTGCTTCGGTGGGCAGCGCGACGAACGGCTCGTCGAGCAGATCGGTGAACTCGATGGTCTCCGAGACGGCCAGCGGGTGGTTCTCCGGCAGCAGCACCCAGCGCGGTTCGGTGCGCAGCACCTGCCACCGGTACCGGCTCTGGTCCGGCAGCGGAAGCCAGACCAGAGCCAGGTCGGCCTGACGGCCTGCGAGCCCGCTGGACGGATCGGTCCACGACGCCGCGTGCAGCGCGAGACGATGTCCGCTCGCGCTCTCCAGATCGCTGAGCAGACCGCGACCGAGCGTGGATTGGATGCCGACGCGCAGCACCTCGCCCGCCTCCTGCAGCGAGACGTTGGTGACCTCCCACAGCTCCAGGATCTTGCGGGCGCCTTCGAGCAGCTCCTTGCCCGCGACGGTCAGCGCGACGCTGCGCTGGTTGCGGTCGAACAGGACCACGTCGAGCTGGCGTTCCAGCTGACGGATCTGACGCGACAGGGTGGGTTGAGCGATGTGCAGCCGCTGAGCGGCGTTGGTGAAATGCAGTTCCTCAGCGACGGCGACGAAATACCGCAGGTCGCGCAAGTGCGGGTCCATAGCCCCTTGCTATCAGAATCAGTCCGGAATTTCCAGCCTTATCAGGCCGGAAAGTTCGGATACGGGCACCGAAACAGTCGGCAGGTTTGTTAGGAACAGCATATTGCCTGTGATGGTGCCGCGCACCAAGCGGTTGGCGAATTTTCGGCATGCTCTGCGCATTTGCCGTCGCGCTCCCGGATTTGGGCGCTTGACCAGCATGAATGGGGGTTCGCCCGAAGTCTCCGTGGCGGATTGAGGGACGCCTTCGTGGGCATCGAGTGCGGGCTGAGAATTTGCCGCTGACCGGCTATGCGAAGTAAGCGGCAGGTCGCGTGATTTTGCTCACAAGGAACTTCGCGTGTGTCGGGCCCCATGTGGCCCGAACGCGGCGAGGCGCCGTGGCCGAGACGAATCCCGGCCGCGGCGCCCCGGCTCCGCGTCGCGCTCACACGCCGCGAGCGCGCTCCTCGTAGGCCTTGCGCTTCTCGGCGTCGACGTCGTCGAGAAAGGCGCGGCCGGACCCGAGCGCGCGGCCGATGCCGTCCCCGAGCGCTTCCGGCAGCAGGCCGACGAACTGGGAGATGAACCCGGCCACCGCGGTCACCCTGACCTTCGACTTCGGCGTGACGATCAGCTTCGCGACCGCGTCGGCGATCTCCTCCGGCTCGGCGGCGCGCATCAGCTTGGGCGCGGTGACGCCCGATCCGAGCTCGGTGTTGGTCAGCGTCGGCAGCACCGAGGAGAAGCGCACGCCGGTGCCGCGGTACTCCTCGCGCAGCGTGTCGGTGAATCCCAGCACCGCGTGCTTGCTGGCGTTGTAGGTGGCCAGGCCGGGGATGTGCGCCTCGCCCGCCAGCGAGGCGATGTTGATGATGTGCCCGCCGCCGCGCGGCAGCATCCGGCGCAGCGCCAGCTTGGATCCCAGGATCACGCCGTAGACGTTGATGTCCAAAATCCGGCGGGTCAGCGGGTCCGGCTCGTCCACCAGTTTGCCGGTCGGCATGATGCCCGCGTTGTTGATCAGCACGTCGATCGGGCCGAGGGTGCGCTCCACCTCGTCGAGGAAGCTGTCGAAGGAATCGTGATCGGTCACGTCGAGCTTGCCGTAGAACTCGAAACCGCGCGCCGTGCCCGACTCCTTGACCGTGGTCTCGTCGATGTCGCCGATCGCGATCTGCGCGCCGAGGGCCTGCAGCGTGGTCGCGGTGGCGAGTCCGATGCCGCGGGCGCCGCCGGTGATCACCACGACCTTGCCGCGGATCTGCTTCGCATCGGTCACTTGTCGTCCCCCTTCAGCTTCAGCAGGGCGGGCAGGTCGAGCCGGCGCAGGCCGCGAGCGCCCGCGGCGCGCATGGCGCCGAGCGCGAACAGCAGCTTCGGCATCGAGTACGGGTACCAGAACAGTTCCTTCTGCTGCGTCGGCAGGATCGGTGTGGTGATCGCCTGCTGACGGCAGTACTTGCGCACGCCGTTCGCGCCGCCCCAGCGCGCGCCGACGCCGGACAGGCCCCAGCCGCCCATGGGCAGCGCGTAGCTGAACAGGTTGGCGAAGACGTCGTTGATATTGACCGCGCCCGCGTTCAGCTGCCGGGCGATCCGCTCGCCCCGCTCCTTGTCGCCGGTCCATACCGAGGCCGAGAGGCCGTACACCGAGTCGTTGGCCAGCCGGATCGCCTCCGACTCGTCGGCCACTTTCATCACCGGCAGCGTGGGACCGAAGGTCTCCTCGGTGATGCAGGACATGGTGTGGTCGACGTCCACCAGAACGGTCGGCTCGAAGGCGGTGCCGAATCCGGCCCGCTTGCCGCCGGTGAGCACCTTCGCGCCCGCCGCGACGGCCTCGTCGACATGGCGCTGCACGATGGCCGCCTGGTTCTCGTTGGCCAGCGCGCCGACGTCGTGCTTCGACTCGCGCCCGTCGAGACCCTGGCGCAGCGCCTTGACGTTGGCCGTGAGCTTGGCGACGAACTCGTCGTAGACCGGCGCTTCGACGTACACCCGCTCCACCGAGATGCAGACCTGGCCGGAGTTGAACATGCCGCCGAAGGCGATGCCGTGCGCGGCGCGATCGAGGTCGGCGTCGGCCAGGACGATGGCCGGGTCCTTGCCGCCGAGTTCCAGGCTGTAGGGCACCATCCGCTCCACGCAGGCGGCGGCGATCTTGCGGCCGGTCGCGGTGGAGCCGGTGAACTGGATGTAGTCGGCGTTGCCCACCACGGCCGCTCCGGTCGCGCCCGCGCCGGTGACCACCGCGAAGACCGGCGGCGCGCCGATCTCGGCCCAGCCCTTGGCCAGTTCGATCGCCGAGAGCGGGGTGACCTCGGACGGCTTGAGAATCACGGCGGCGCCCGCGGCGAGCGCGGGGAACACGTCCATCACCGGCATGGCCAGCGGGAAATTCCACGGCGTGATGACGCCGACCACCGGATAGGGCCGATAGACCGTGGTCAGTCGCTTGACCCTGGCCAGCGGGCTGTGCGGCGACGGGTGGTCGTCGGCGAGGAACTTGGCCGCGCGGCGGGCGTAGTAGCCGATCAGATCGGTCGCGAAACCCGGATCGATCAGGGCGTCGACCCTTGGCTTCGCGGTCTCCGACTGCAGCACGGTGGCCAGGCGATCGGTGTTGTCGATCAGCCAGTCCTGGAATTTCAGCAGCCAGACCTTGCGTCCTTCGGGGCCGATCGCCTCCCACTCCGGCTGGTACAGCCGCAGTTCGCGGACCTTGGCCGCGACCGCGTCGGCGGTCTCGTCCGGCACCGTGCCGACGACCTCGCCCGTGCCGGGATTGCGCACCTCGATGACGGCGGGGCCGTCGCTCTTCGCGGTCGTTTCGCGTGCCTGCGCCTGCTCGGCCGCTGGCGCTGGTTCGGTGTTGGTCACTGCTGTTCTCCCACTGACGTTGTGTTGAACCGCGGTCTGCGACTGCTGTGAGGCAGGCCACTGAACTATGATCGTGACACAATCCGAACAGAGTTTCTTGGCCCGAATTGTCAAGGAAAACGTGCGATTTTGTTTCTTCGAGACAAAATCGCCGAGCCGAAGGAGAGGGCGATGACGATGGGGCCTTCGCCGGGCGTCTCGGTCGGTCCGAACCCCGGTCCCGACGAAGTGCGCGACTGGCTCGCCGAGTACGTCTATGAGACGACGCGCGCGGAGGTGCTGGAGCGCATCGTCACCCGGCTGGACGACGTGATCATCGCGCGCATCCCCGAACTCGCCGATCGCGATATGCGGCGCGACCTCGCGGCCAGCACCAGGGCGCACGCCAGGATCGTGCTCAGCCGACTGGCCACCGACACCTTCGAGTACTCGCTGCCGGAGGAAGCGCACGCGTTCGCGCGCAGCGTGGCGCGGCGCGGGTTCGAGCTGCGGTTGCTGCTGCGGGTCTATCACGTGGGCATGGAAGCGGTACTGGACTACATGACCGAGGTGGTCGAGCAGCGGCGGACCACGCCCGAACTCGAGCGCGTGCTGCTGCTGCGGTTGTTCGAGCGGGCCACCAAGTGGATCAGCACCTCGGTCGAACTGCTCACCGACACCTATATGGAGGAGCGCGAGCAGGTGCTGCGCGCCGCGCTCAACCGGCGCGCCGAGACCGTCCGCGCCCTGCTCGACGGCGACGACGTGGACGTCGATCAGGCCTCGGTGCGGCTCGGCTATCGACTTTCCCAGCAACACCTGGCCTTCGTGTTGTGGACCGACGAGCCGACCGGAGAGCCCGCAGGCGCGGAGGCGGAGGCGACCGGACTGCTGGACCGGGTCGCGGCGCGACTGGCCGCGGCGCTGGGCAGCGCCAGGGTGCTCACCGTCCCCTCCGGCGCCAGCGCGATGTGGGCGTGGGCCGGATCGGACGACGGGGAACACGGCGCGGGACTCGCGGCGCCCGGCGAAGTGGAACGGCTGGCCGCCGCGCAGGTCGAGGCGCCGGTGCGGGTGGCGTTCGGTGTGCCGGCCGGGGGGATCGCCGGTTTTCGCCGCAGTCATCGCGAGGCGGTCGCCGCGCGGCAGGTCGCCGAGCGCGCGCCCGCGGGCGGGCGGCGGGTCACCGGGTATCGAACGGTGGAGATCGCCTATCTGGCCGGGGCGGACGAAGCGGCCATGCGGGGACTGGTCGAGCGGGAGCTGGGCGCGCTGGCGGGCCGGGACGCGAACGCCGCACGGTTGCGCGAGACGCTGCACGCCTATCTGCGCAGCCAGCGCAGCCCGGAGGCCACGGCGAAGGTGCTCGGGGTACACAAGAACACGGTCCGCTACCGCGTGCAGCGGATCGAACAGCTACTGGGATATCCGATCGAAGAGCGCGGGCTCCCGCTGGAGATCGCGCTGGTGTGCGTCGCCGTCTACGGCGCCGACGCCCTGCCTTGAACCGCTCGGCGCCTACTCTCCTGCCGCGGCCTCCCGCGCGGCGATGCGGCGCAGCGGCGGTTCGGTGGTCGGCGCCACCCTGCGGTCGGGTAACTCGGCGAGCAAGGTGGTGGTCGCCTTCGCGATGGCCGCGACGGCCTTGTCGACGGCCGGTTTGGTGGTCGAGCTCAGGCCGGACACGCCACCGACCTTGCGCACGTACTGCAGTGCGGCGGCATAGATTTCCTGCTCGGTTGCGGCAGGTTCCAGACCACGCAGGACGGTGATGTTTCTACACATGCGAGCACACTAGCCCCACATCACGACATGCGTCAGGGCAAGAAGCAACCGAGGCCGAAATCGATTCGCCCGGCGGACGCGCCCGCGGGGACGAATGTGCGCCCATCCGTGAATCCCACGCGTGCGGCGCGCGGCATGGGGAACAATCGGGGCATGTCTTCGCGCGGTGTACCCACCTTGACGACCTTTCCGTACGCGGAGCTGGACGAGCGGGAGGAAGACCATTGGTCCGGCGCCGCGGTTTCCGACGACGAATTGCGTGCGCTGGCCCTCGGCGCGTTCTACTCGGCGCGCTGGGACGCGTTCCACGACGCGCTGCTGCTCGGCCCCGAACGCGCGCATCCGCTCGGTGACCGGCGTGAACTGGCCATCGACACGCTCACCGGCGCGTGGGGCATCACCGACGGGACCGAGGCGCAGGCCTCGATGGAGCAATTGCTGGACGGCATGCACGCCCCGCTCTACGCGCTGGTGCATCCGCTGGTGACGGCGTCCATCAACGCCAGCGAGCGCGATCGCTTCGGTGAGCGCGCCGATCGGCACCGGGCGTTCCTGCGCCAGGTCGGCGCGTTCCGCGGGATGGACAATCCGGAGGCGCTGGTCCGCGACTACGACATCTGGTCGCAGGCGATCAAAATCGGATTCACCGATCATCTGGCCCGGCCGCTGCCGAGCGACATCCACGCCTGGGATCTGGCCAGGGTGGTGGCGGTGGCCAGGATGGCCTACACAGCCGGGTACCTCGACGCCGACGTGGCCTGGAGCTATCTGGCGCGCGCCCTGCCGCTGGCGCAGAGCAAGTACCGCAACTGGCGCCAGTTCGGCGACGCCTATCTCACCGGCTGGACCTACTGGCAGGCCTGCGAGGACCTGGCCGAGCTGAAGAACGGCGGCGTCGACCGCCGCAAGGAGTTGCTGCGGCTGTGGCTGCGTCCGACCAGCCCGTGGCGACGGATCGCGCTGAACTCAGCTCCCGTCGGGGAGTGAGCGCAGGATCCCGCGGCCGTAGCGCTGGAACTGCGCGTCGTCCACCATGCCGAGGGAGTGCCGCTCGACCAGCAGCTCCCATTCCGAATACAACTGCGCCACACCGGGGTCGGCCGACCCGGCGGCGCCGTCGGCGGACTCCCGGCGCACCGCGAAGTTCACCGCGCAGCTGACCCGTTCGGTGTCGGCGCGGTCCGCGCCGGAGAAATGCAGCGTCCGGCTCCCGTCGTGCACCTCCATACCGACGGCGCCGCGCCCAGGACCGATCTCACCGCGCCCTGCGGTGGGGGTATCGGTGACGCGCGCCCATAAGACCACGGGAATCGGGAGTTCGTGCGCGTACCGGCCCTCGCCCATGGCGATGAACAGCAGGCGGGTGGTGGTCGCCGCGAGCAGGCCGGAGCCGTTGCCCGCGGGCGGGTGCGCGACCGCGACAGCGGTCTCCAGGACGTACTCCTCCGGCGTCACGTAACGATGCAGAGCCGCTATCGCCTGCTTCGCCTCGCGGCGCGGTGACATCCTGCGCGTGGCCCGTTCCACGTCCGCGCGGGTGGGACCGCCGCGGCCCCAGACGGGGGCGGGCGGGCGCAGGTCCGGCGCCGCCACGTCGATGCGCTGGGTGGCCAGGATGTGCGCGTTGATGCGATCGACGATCTCGGTGGCCGCGGGCACGTCGTGCTCGGCGATGATGACCGGGAGGGGGGTGCGGTCCGCGGGGACGCCGGTGAGCACGGGCGTGGGGTAGCGCAGATAGATCTCGATGACGACCGCGTCGTCCGCGCGCCGGTTCAGCCGGACTTTCAGCAGGTCGGAAACCGGGACATCGAGCACGCGCTCGCCGTCGGATCCGGGTCGCAAGACGATCAACCTGCCGCGGCCGTGACGCAGTATCGCTGTTGGTGTCCGTAACTCGACTATGTCCATACCCCCTGCGCTCGTGTCTGGTCTGCGGCGCTCCCGGGGCCCTTCGTGGTGTGCGAGCTACCGCCTGGGTGGCCCGTCGCTCGCGCCGCGATGTTGTGTCGTCGCTCACGATAGGCCGAACATGCCATGATTGTTGCCACTTGGAGGAAGCCGAACCGGAGACATCGGGAACCACCGTCGGTCTCCGGCCGTTTACCTCTTTAACTGCACCTGCAGCCGAACTGCGCGATGTATCGAGTAGACCGTACGCGGTAACGTGGCTTGTCCGCATCCGAACCCCCGCGGAACCGGACGCGCCAGACGCATCGCTAGGCAAGAACCGGAGACACCGGAAAGGACTGGCCGCCCCGGCCGACGCTCTATGAACCGCAAGACTGTGTTTCGCACCCTGGCCATAGTCTCGGGCATTCTGCTCGTGATCTATGCGTTCAGCTACTTCGGCAACGACACGCGGGGCTGGAAGAGCGTCGATACATCGGTTGCCCTCAGCCAGCTCGAGAACAAGAGCAACGTCCAGAACGTCCAGATCGATGATCGCGAGCAGCAGCTGCGCATCGAGCTGAAGGACGGCAACGACGCCACCGGCGGACAGACCAGGATCATCGCGAAGTATCCGGGCGGCAGCGAGACCTCCGCGCAGATCTTCTCGGCCGTGAAGAACTCCGGCGCGCCCTACAACACCGTGGTCAAGCAGGAGAGCTGGTTCACCCAGATCCTGCTGTTCGTGCTGCCGATGGTGATCCTGCTCGGCCTGTTCATCTTCGTGATGGCCCGCATGCAGGGCGGCGGCCGCGGCGGCATGATGGGCTTCGGCAAGTCGAAGGCCAAGCAGCTGTCCAAGGACATGCCCAAGACCACGTTCGCCGACGTGGCCGGAGCCGACGAGGCGGTCGAGGAACTCTACGAGATCAAGGACTTCCTGCAGAACCCGGTCCGCTACCAGGCCCTCGGCGCCAAGATCCCCAAGGGCGTCCTGCTCTACGGCCCGCCGGGCACCGGTAAGACCCTGCTGGCCCGCGCCGTCGCGGGCGAGGCCGGTGTGCCGTTCTTCACCATCTCCGGTTCGGACTTCGTGGAGATGTTCGTCGGCGTCGGCGCCTCCCGTGTGCGCGACCTGTTCGAGCAGGCCAAGCAGAACAGCCCGTGCATCATCTTCGTCGACGAGATCGACGCGGTCGGCCGCCAGCGCGGCGCCGGCCTCGGCGGCGGTCACGACGAGCGCGAGCAGACCCTCAACCAGCTGCTGGTGGAGATGGACGGCTTCGGCGACCGCACCGGCATCATCCTGATCGCCGCGACCAACCGCCCGGACATCCTCGACCCGGCGCTGCTGCGTCCCGGCCGGTTCGACCGGCAGATCCCGGTCGGCAACCCCGACCTCGCCGGTCGCCGCGCCATCCTGCGCGTGCATTCGCAGGGCAAGCCGATCTCGCCGGACGCCGATCTGGACGGCCTGGCCAAGCGCACCGTCGGCATGTCCGGCGCCGACCTGGCCAACGTGATCAACGAGGCCGCGCTGCTCACCGCCCGCGAGAACGGCGCGGTAATCACCGGCGAATCGCTGGAGGAGTCGGTCGATCGCGTGATCGGCGGCCCGCGCCGCAAGAGCCGGATCATCAGCGAGCACGAGAAGAAGATCACCGCCTATCACGAGGGCGGGCACACCTTGGCCGCCTGGGCGATGCCGGACATCGAGCCGGTCTACAAGGTCACCATCCTGGCGCGCGGCCGCACCGGCGGCCACGCGATGACCGTGCCCGAGGACGACAAGGGCCTGATGACCCGCTCGGAGATGATCGCCCGCCTGGTCATGGCGATGGGTGGCCGCGCGGCCGAGGAACTGGTGTTCCACGAGCCGACCACCGGCGCGTCCTCCGATATCGACCAGGCCACCAAGATCGCGCGCGCGATGGTCACCGAGTACGGCATGAGCGCACGGCTGGGCGCGGTCCGTTACGGCCAGGAGCAGGGCGACCCGTTCCTCGGCCGCTCGATGGGCATGGGTTCGGACTATTCGCACGAGGTGGCGGGCGCGATCGACGAGGAGGTGCGCAACCTGATCGAGGCCGCGCACACCGAGGCGTGGGCCATCCTGAACGAGTACCGCGACGTGCTCGACGACCTGGCCACCGCGCTGCTGGAGCGCGAGACGCTGCACCGCAAGGATCTCGAGCAGATCCTCGCCTCGGTGCAGAAGCGCCCCAGGATCACCGCGTTCAACGATTTCGGCGAGCGCGTCCCCTCGGACAAGCCGCCGGTGAAGACGCCGGGCGAGCTGGCCGCCGAGCGCGGCGAATCCTGGCCGCCGGAGCCGGTGGTGAAGCCGGTGGCCGCCTCCGCCCAGCGCGAGCCGCAGCCCGCCAACGGGTACCCGCCGCATGGCAGCGGTTACGGCGCTCCGCCGCAGTACTCCCGCCCGTCCGCGCCCGGCTACCCGCTGCCGGAGGCTCCGGCCTATCCGCGGCAGGGCACGCACGGGTCGCGCCCGGACTACGGCGCTCCGGCGGGTTGGTCGGCTCCCGGCTGGCCGCCGCGCGACGAGCCGCAGCAGGGTCAGCCCGGCTGGGGCGACCAGCAGCCCAGGCACGGCTACCAGCAGTGGGGTCCGCAGGGTTCGCCCGAAGGCGGCTACGAGCGGGACGGCTACGGCGACCGCGGCGGCTATGACGAGCCGCGCAGGGCGAATCCGAACGGCGAGGGCGACGGCGATTGGGATGGACCGAACGGTCGTCACTGATCAGTGACGATTAGGCTCGACCATCTGGGGTGCCGAGAGATTGCCGGCGCCCGGGGAGTTTGGAGGTGTCCTCGATTGTCGGCCAAGGAGCATGGCGGTGGTCACACCCTCGCCGAAGCGGAACACGACGGTGTCGACATCGGCGTGCCGGAGCCTGGCCTCGTGGCACTGGAAACGGGCAGATCGTTCGATCAGGCGCGGGCCGAAGCGGCGGTACGGGAGTTGCTGATCGCCGTCGGCGAGGACCCGGACCGGCCAGGACTGCTCGACACGCCCGCCCGGGTCGCGCGCGCCTACCGAGAAACCTTCGCCGGGCTCTACGTGGAACCGGATTCGGTGCTCAACACCACCTTCGACGAGGGGCATCAGGAACTGGTGCTGGTCAGGGACATTCCGATGTACTCCACCTGTGAACACCATCTGGTGTCCTTCCACGGGGTCGCCCATGTGGGTTACATCCCCGGCCCGCACGGTCGGGTCACCGGCCTGTCCAAACTCGCCCGTCTGGTCGACCTGTACGCCAAGCGTCCGCAGGTGCAGGAGCGGCTCACCAGCCAGATCGCCGACGCGGTGATGCGCAAGCTGGACCCGCGCGGCGCGATCGTCGTGGTCGAGGCCGAGCATCTGTGCATGGCGATGCGCGGCATCCGCAAGCCGGGCGCGAGCACGACCACCTCCGCGGTGCGCGGACTGCTGCAGTCCAACGCCGCCTCGCGCGCCGAGGCGCTCGATCTGATCCTGCGGAAGTGAGCGGGCCCCCGGTGTCCCCACCGAGGCGCATCGACAGCCTCGGCGCCCGCGACGGGCGCTCCTGTGTGGTGATGGGCGTGGTGAACGTCACCAGCGATTCGTTCTCCGACGGCGGGCGATACCTCGATCCCGAGCTGGCTGTCGCGCACGGCATTCGGCTGCACGCCGCGGGCGCGGACATCATCGACGTCGGCGGCGAGTCGACCAGGCCGGGCGCGGTTCGCATCGACGCGGCGACCGAGACCGCGCGGGTGACGCCGGTCATCCGCGGACTGGTCGCAGCGGGCGTGCCGACCAGCGTGGACACCATGCGCGCCGCCGTCGCCGAAGCGGCGATCGAAGCCGGGGTGTCGGTGGTCAACGACGTCTCCGGCGGCCGCGCCGACGCCGACATGGTGCGCGTGGTGGCCGCCGCGGGCGTTCCGTGGATCCTCATGCACTGGCGGGCGGGCGCCGACTACCGGCACACCGGACCGGCCGACCACTACGACGACGTGGTCGCGGAGGTGGTCGCCGAGTTGGACGCGCAGGTGGACTCGGCCGTCGCCGCGGGCGTCGAGCCGTCGCGGCTGCTCCTCGACCCCGGCCTGGGCTTCGCGAAGAACGCCGAGCACAACTGGGCCCTGCTCGCAGCGCTGCCGGAATTGGTCGCGCGCGGGCTTCCGGTCCTGATCGGCGCCTCCCGCAAGCGGTTTCTCGGTGCGCTGCTGGCCGACGAAGCGGGTTTGCGTCCACCGGACGGCCGGGAGACGGCCACAGCGACCATCTCGGCGCTGGCCGCGTTGCACGGCGCGTGGGGGGTGCGGGTGCACGACGTGCGCGCCTCGCTGGACGCCATCGCGGTCACCGACGCGTGGCAGAATGCCGCACGGCAGCGCGCCGCACAGCACGACACCGCCCGATCCAGTGCGCAAGGAGCTCAACGATGAGCCGGTCCCCGGTCAACGCCGAAGACGATGCACCGCCGCGTGATCCGGCGCTGCGGCGCGGCGCCGACCGCATCGAGTTGCGCGGCCTGCGCGCCTATGGGCACCACGGCGTGTTCGAGCACGAGCGCCGCGACGGCCAGGAGTTCCTGGTCGACCTGACGGTCTGGCTGGACTTCGCCGCGGCCGCGGCATCCGACGATCTGGCGGCCACCGTGGATTACGGCGCGCTGGCCGAGCGGGCGGTGCGCATCGTCCAGGGGCCGCCGCGCGATCTCATCGAGACGGTGGTGTCGGAGATCGCCGACGACGTGATGACCGATCCGCGGATCAAGTCGGTCGAGGTGGTGTTGCACAAGCCGTCCGCGCCGATCCCGCACACGTTCGCCGATGTGCGGGTGATCACCTCGCGCCACCGGGGGGAGCCCGCCGAATGAGCGAGCGCAACTGCGGCGCGGCTTTTTTCACCGTGCCGGGCGTCGCGGAGGCGCGCCGATGACCCGCGCCGTGCTGTCCATCGGTTCGAATCTGGGTGACCGGCTCGCGCACCTGCGCAGCGTGCTGGACGGGTTCGGCCATCGCGTGCTGGCGGTCTCCGCCGTGTACGCCACCCCGCCTTGGGGTGGCGTACCGCAAGGGGACTATCTCAATGCCGCTGTGCTGGTCGAGGATCCGGCTTTCGGCTGCGCCGACTGGCTGCGTCGCGGCCAGGAGCTGGAACAGGCCGCGGGGCGGGTTCGCGAAGTGCGCTGGGGTGCACGCACTCTCGACGTGGACGTGGTGTGGTGCGCCGAACTGCGCGACGGCCGGCCGGTCGCGTGCCGCAGTTCCGACCCGGATCTGATACTCCCGCACCCGCAGGCGCATCGGCGCGCCTTCGTGCTGGTGCCGTGGCTGGACGTGGCGCCGGACGCGGTGCTGGAGGTCGACGGCGCACCGCACGCCGTCGCGGATCTGCTGGCCCGGCTCGATCCGGCCGAGCGCGCCGGGGTGCGGCGCACCGAGTTCTCGCTGACGGGCGCGGCGTCGTGAAACTGAAGCCGACTCGCATTCTGGACCTCGTGGCGAACGTGTTGATCGCCGCGATCGTCGCGTGGATCGCCACCAGGGCGGCCTATGACAACTTTCCGCCGATCTCGGTCTTCGCCGGCGCCTCGCTGTATCCGGTGGCCGCGATCGAGGCTGTGCTCGCCTTCGTCATCCGAGCGCGCGTCAACGATCATCAGATCGGCGACGGACGCCACCAGCTGCATCCGATCACCGCGGCCCGCGCCGTCGCGCTGGCCAAGGCGTCGGCGCAGGTCGGTTCGATCGCCGCTGGTATCTGGCTCGGCTTCCTGTGCTGGGTCTTCCCGCAGCGCGGCACGCTGCGCGCGGCCGCGGCCGACAGTCCCGGTGCGATCGTCGGGATGCTGGCGGGTGTCGCTTTGGTTGCTGCGGCCCTCTGGCTGGAGTACTGCTGCCGGGCGCCGGAGGATCCTACCGATGATGCGGCAACTACATAGCTAGCCTGGCGAACGGAATCACAAAACCGGAATCTGGGCGTGGCTCGAGCAATTGGCTACCCTGGCTGGCATGGTTTCACCCTCCCGTAGCAGCACTTCCCGTGGACGGCGGGACGACGCGGGAAAATTCTTCGTCGGCGTCCTGATCGTGCTCGGTCTGGTTGCCAGTATTTTCCTGATCTTCAGCAATAGCGTCGAGTTCGTACGGGTAGGTCTGGTCGCGGCCCTGTGGGCCGCGGCGATCGGGGCTCTGGCTGCGACGAAGTACCGCAAAGAGGCGACGATCGATAAGGCGAAGGTCCGCGATCTGCAGACCGTCTACGAGTTGCAGCTGGAGCGGGAGGTCACCGCGCGCCGCGAGTACGAACTCGGCGTGGAGGCGCGGGTACGCGAGGAAGTGGGCGCCGACGCGGCCGAACTCGCGGCCTTGCGAGCGGAACTGACCGTGCTGCGCCAGAGCCTGCAGCGGCTGTTCGACGGCGATCTGCCGATGGATCGCCCCGCGTTGCGCGCCGACGCGACCAGGATCCAGGAGCTGACCAGCTCGGGCGGGGAATCGGGGAACAATAGCTCCGCGAATGCCGGGATGTGGTCGCTGTTCGCCGACCAGCAACCGCGCAGCAGTATGACGCCGATCTTCGAGCCCGATCATCCGCAGCCGCCGGTCTTCGCCAGTCCGTTCGACGATCCGGTCACCGCGGAGACCGCGGTCGTCTCCATCGACGACGACGCCGAGCAGCCCGATGCGCAGCAGGCACGGTACGCCGAGCCGCGCGGCTGGGCCGACGCCTTCACCGAGACCGTGGACGAGCCGCTGGACGAGCCCGCGACCCAGCCGGCCGCGCGGCCGACGCCGGAACCGGCCCCTCGGCCGGCCTCGACGCCCATGGGCACGCCGAGCGCGCGCAGGCGCAGGCGGGCCGAGAGCGACGACGAGACGTCCTCGCGCCGTCTCTCGGTCGCGGAGATCATGGCCAACCTGCAATCCGAGGAGCGCGAGCGCCGGTGATCCTGGCCGAGCCCGGCCCGGGTACTGCGGCCTAGATCACGCGCGCACCCCGTGGCGGCGGCGAAGCGGCTCTGGATATCCTCTTGGCGTACCGTCCGGTACCCGCATGGCGGGACTGGAACGACATCGAGAGGACAACGTTGACCTCGAGAAGCGTGAATTCCGACAACGCTGATTCGGGCTACGACCCCGCGCCCGCACGCCTGACGGTGGGAATCGTCTCGGCGGGACGCGTGGGCTCGGCATTGGGCGTCGCGCTGGAGCGCGCCGGACACGTCGTGTTCGGCGTCTGCGCGATCTCCGACGCGTCGGTGCGCCGTGCCAGGACCCGGCTGCCCGATTCGGAGATCCTGCCGATCGAGCAGGTGGCCGCCCGCAGCGAGCTGCTGCTGCTGGCCGTGCCCGACACCGAGCTTCCCGGCCTGGTTCGTGGTCTGGCCGGTGCCGGAGTGGTCCGGCCTGGCACCATCGTCGCCCACACGTCCGGCGCGAACGGCGTCGGCGTACTCGCGCCGCTGGCCGAGGCCGGCGCGCTCGCGCTCGCCATCCATCCGGCGATGACCTTCACCGGACACGACGAGGACGTGGCCCGCCTCGGCAACGCGTGCTTCGGCATCACCGCCGCCGACGAGGTCGGCTATGCCATCGCGCAATCGCTGGTGATCGAGATGGGCGGCGAGCCGGTCCGGGTCAGGGAGGAGAACCGGCCGCTGTATCACGCCGCGCTGGCGCACGGCAGCAATCACCTGGTCACGGTGATCGTCGACGCGGTGGCCGCGTTGCGCGCCGCGCTGACCGGCCCCGGCTTGCTGGGACAGCAGCTGGTCGACGAGCAACCGAACGGTCTGGCCGAGCGTCTGCTCGCGCCCTTGGCGTCGGCGGCGCTGGACAACGCGCTGCGCCGCGGCCAGTCCGCGCTGACCGGCCCGGTCGCGCGTGGCGACGCGGACGCGGTGGCGGCGCATCTGACCGCGCTGGCGTCGGTCGATGCCCGGTTGGCCGAGGCGTATCGCGCGCTGTCGCTGCGCACCGCGGAACGCGCAGGCACCGCACCCGCCGTCATCGAACTGCTGGAAGGACGCTGATGTTCGACCCGAAATTGCGCGGCGCGTACCGGCCCGGCGCGCTGACCGTGCACCACGATCCCGCCGTGCTCGGCGCGGTGTCCGCCGCGCTGCGCGGCGTCGGCCGCACCGTCGCGCTGGTGCCGACCATGGGCGCGCTGCACGAGGGGCACTTGGAGATCGTGCGGCTGGCCAAGCGGACCAACCAGGTGGTCATCGTGTCGATCTTCGTCAACCCGCTGCAGTTCGGGGCGAACGAGGATCTGGACAAGTACCCGCGCACGCTGGACGCCGACGTCGAGCTGCTGCGCGCGGAGGGTGTCGAGCTGGTGTTCGCGCCCAGCGTGTCGGACATGTATCCGGACGGCCCGCGCACCACGGTGCATCCGGGCCCGCTCGGCGCGGAGCTGGAAGGGGCCAGCCGCCCGACCCACTTCGCGGGCATGCTGACCGTGGTCGCCAAACTGCTGCAGATCGCGCGGCCGACCGAGGCGTTCTTCGGCGAGAAGGACTACCAGCAGCTCACCTTGATCCGGCAGATGGTCCGCGACCTGAATTTCGACGTGAAGATCACCCCGGTGGTGACCGTCCGCGAGCCCGACGGCCTGGCCATGTCCTCACGCAACCGCTATCTCGACCCGGTGCAGCGCGAAGCGGCGCTCGCTTTGTCGGCCGCGCTGTCGGCGGGCAAGCACGCGGGCGGCCTCGGCGGCGATGCGGTGCTCGCCGCCGCCAACCAGGTGCTCGACGCCGCGACCGGTGTGGAGGTCGACTACTTGGAGCTGCGCTCGGCCACCCTCGGCCCCGCCCCGGCCACCGGCAACGCCAGATTATTGATCGCGGCCAGGGTCGGCGCGACCCGGTTGATCGACAACATCGCCGTCACGCTCGGCGCTCCGATCGACGGCCACCCCAACGTCTCCGGTTCGCGGCCCGCCGTGGACTCCCAGCCCGTACCGGCGGTGTCCGATCCCGCCCCGATTCCTCCCGCGAACTAGAAAGGCCGACGCGATGCTGCGCACCATGATGAAGTCGAAGATCCACCGTGCCACCGTGACGCACGCCGACTTGCACTACGTCGGCTCGGTCACCGTCGACCAGGATCTGCTCGACGCCGCCGATCTGCTGGAAGGCGAGCAGGTCTGCATCGTCGACATCGACAACGGCGCCCGCCTGGAGACCTACGTCATCGCCGGGGAGCGGGGTTCGGGGGTGATCGGGATCAACGGCGCCGCGGCTCACCTGGTGCACCCCGGCGACCTCGTCATCCTGATCGCCTACGGCCAGATGAACGAGCAGGAGATCGCGGAATACGACCCCAAGGTCGTGTTCGTCGACGAGCGCAACCGCCCGGTCGAACTCGGTTCGGATCCGGCGCACGCGCCGGAGGGTTCCGGCCTGACCTCGCCGCGCTCGCTGTCGTTCGTCTGAGCAGCGGCGAGCCGGACATGTTGCTGACCATCGATGTCCGCAATACGAGTATCGAACTCGGCTTGTTCTCCGGTTCCGGAGCCCATTCGAAACTCGTGCGCCACTGGCGGATGCACACCAATCCGCTGCTGACCGCCGACGAATTCGCCATGCAGGTGCGCGGGCTGGTCGGCGCGCAACTGGACGAGGTGATCGGCGTCTCGGCGCTTTCCACGGTGCCGCCCGTGCTGCGCGAACTGCGCGGCATGCTCGGCCAATACTGGGGGCATGTTCCGCACGTGCTGGTGGAACCCGGTGTGCGCACGGGCATTCCGCTGCTGGTGGACAATCCGAAAGAAGTCGGCGCCGACCGCATCGTCAATTGCCTGGCCGCTTACCAGCGGTATTCCGGGCCTGCGATCGTCGTCGATTTCGGCACGGCGATCTGTGTGGATCTGGTGTCGAAGAAGGGCGAGTTCCTGGGCGGGATCATCGCCCCCGGCGTGGAGATCTCCACGGAAGCCCTGGTAGAGCGCAGTGCGCTGCGGCGGGCGGAGTTGACCAGGCCGCGGTCGGTGCTGGGGAAGAACAGCATGGAATGCATGCAGTCCGGCGCGGTATTCGGTTTCGCCGGACTGGTGGACGGCCTGATCGATCGGATTCGCGACGAGTTCGACGCCTTCGCAGGCGACGACGTCGCGGTGGTGGCGACCGGCGCGACCGCGCCGTTGATCGTCCCCGAGTCGGAAACGATCGACGACCACGACCCGCATCTCACGTTGACCGGCCTGCGGCTCGTATACGAACGCAACCAGCGGCGCAAGGGAAATGTCTGATATGCGCGGTGTTGGATTTGTCGCAGGCCAGGTACTTGTCGGCACCGCGTCGCATGCTGTTAAACTCCTTGTCGTGACCTTCCACGTGAGCACCCAGGAGTGTTGTCGAGGCTGACTCGCCTCGACCGATCGAGGCTGACTTCCCGCCCTCGACCGT
Source organism: Nocardia sp. NPDC003726 (assembly GCF_053586955.1). NCBI lineage: Bacteria > Bacillati > Actinomycetota > Actinomycetes > Mycobacteriales > Nocardiaceae > Nocardia > Nocardia sp. NPDC003726. Next base: position 81,914 of record NZ_JBSFNF010000024.1, read on the forward strand.
TACCTTCCTCCTGGAGATTCGCTCATGCGTTCTTCTGTCCTTTCCCTTTCTTCCGCGCGTACCGCGCTGTCGGCTACCCCGCCGGTGGAACGCTCGGTGGCCCCCGCCCTGCCCACCCGGTTGCGCCCGGCCGACCTGCTGCGGCTGACCGACGAAGGCGCCGAGGATGTGCTGGCCGGACGCTATGACCATCTCCTTCCCGCTGGTGGGATATGGCCGCAGGACGAGCGCTGGGCGACCAGACTGCTCTCCGACGACGAGGTCGACGTCTGGCTGATCAGCTGGACGCCGGGCAAGTCGACCGAGCTGCACGACCATGCCGGGTCGCTCGGCGCGCTCACCGTGCTCAGCGGCGCGCTGTCCGAATACCGTTGGAACGGAACGGAACTGCGTTGCCGTACGCTCGCGGCGGGTGATCAGGCGTCCTTCCCGATCGGCTGGGTGCACGACGTGATGCGGGCACCCGGCGTCGTCGAATCCGCGGGCCCGCCCGATCCGACGCTCAGCGTGCACGCTTATTCCCCGCCGCTCACCGCCATGTCGTATTACGAGGTGACCGGCCACGGCACCCTGCGGCGCACTCGAACCGTCCTCACCGACCAGCCCGAAGGTGACATGTGATGACCCGTTTGACCATCGATCAGATGCTCGAGAACGCACGGGCCCGACTCGACCGGATCTACGCCTTCGAATTGCCGGAAGCCATCGAGCGCGGCGCCATTCTGGTGGATATCCGCCCCCAGGCGCAACGCGGCCGGGAGGGCACCTTGCCCGGCGCCTTGGTGATCGAACGCAATGTCCTGGAATGGCGGCTGGACCCGACCAGCTCGGCCCGCTTGGCGCTGGCCGCCGATCACGACGTGGAATGGATCATCGTCTGCTCCGAGGGCTATACCTCCAGCTTGGCCGCCGCCGCGCTGCAACAACTCGGGCTGCACCGGGCGACCGATCTGGTCGGCGGTTACCAGGCGTTGAAGGCCGCCGGGCTGTTGAACGTCGCCGTCGGGGCGCCGCACTTCGTGCGTGAGGCCGAAGCGCTCGCCTCGCTGTAATTACCCGTCAACACTTCCATCTCGAAATAGCCGGTCGCGCAGCTGTTTTCGCACACACGGTGATGCGCACCGGCTATTTCGCGTCTCCGGGACGTCGGCTCCGACCGCTCGGGCGGGGCCCCGCATCGATACCGTTTCGTTACTCCGGGTCGGAGTCCGGGCGGCGCGCAAAACGATTTCCGGTGCACGCTAGGGTTGTTCGATGTGAGCACCCCGAACTCTGCATCTTCCAGCGCGTCGACATCGGATTCGCGGCCCGCCGTGGCGCAGGCCGCCGACGATGCCCCGGAGCAGATACGGATTCGCCGGGAGAAGCGGGAGCGGCTGCTCGCGGCCGGTGGCGAGGCGTATCCCGTCGTCGTGCCGCGCACGCATACCCTGGCGGAAATTCGGGCCGCATATCCGGACCTGGCAGCCGACACCGCCACCGGGCAAGAGGTCGGCGTCGCCGGACGCGTCATATTCCTGCGTAATACCGGCAAGTTGTGTTTCGCGACACTGCAGGAAGGCGACGGCACCAAGCTGCAGGCGATGATCAGTCTGAACGGGGTCGGCGCGGACGCTCTCGCCGCCTGGAAGGCGGACGTCGATCTCGGTGACTTCGTTTTCGTGCACGGCGAGGTCATCTCCTCGCGAACCGGGGAACTGAGCGTCATGGCCGATTCCTGGTTCATGGCGGCGAAGGCCCTGCGGCCCCTGCCGGTGGCGCACAAGGAGATGAACGAGGAGTCGCGGGTCCGGCAGCGCTATGTCGACCTGATCGTGCGTCCTGAGGCCAGGGAGATGGCCCGTACCCGCATCGCCGTGGTGCGCGCGCTGCGCAACGCGCTCGAGCGCAGGGGCTTCCTCGAGGTGGAGACGCCGATGCTGCAGACGCTGCACGGCGGCGCGGCGGCCCGGCCGTTCGTCACCCATTCCAACGCCCTGGACATGGACCTCTACCTGCGCATCGCGCCCGAGTTGTTCCTCAAGCGCTGCGTGGTCGGCGGCCTGGAGCGGGTGTTCGAGATCAACCGGAACTTCCGGAACGAGGGCGCGGACTCCACGCATTCCCCCGAGTTCGCCATGCTGGAGACCTACCAGGCCTACGGCACCTATGACGACTCGGCGGTGATGATCCGGGAATTGGTGCAGGAAGTGGCGCAGGAGGCGTTCGGCACGCAGGTGGTGACCTTGGCCGACGGCACCGAATACGATCTGCGCGGCGAGTGGGCCACCGTCGAGATGTATCCTTCGCTGTCGGACGCGCTGGGTGTGCAGGTCACCCCGGAAACGTCGGTCGACGAATTGCGCGCACTCGCGGATCGGGTCGGTCTGGAAATTCCGGAGGGCAAGGGCTACGGCCACGGGAAACTCGTCGAGGAACTCTGGGAACACCAGTATGGCGACAAGCTGTACGCACCGACTTTCGTGCGCGACTTCCCGGTGGAGACATCCCCGTTGACCAGGCAGCATCGCAGCACCGCCGGCGTCACGGAGAAGTGGGACCTCTATGTGCGCGGCTTCGAGTTGGCCACGGGCTATTCGGAGTTGGTCGACCCGGTGATCCAGCGCGAGCGGTTCGTCGACCAGGCTCGGCTGGCCGCGCAGGGCGACGACGAGGCGATGGTGCTGGACGAGGACTTCCTCGCCGCGATGGAGCACGGCATGCCGCCGACGACCGGAACCGGTATGGGAATCGATCGGTTGTTGATGGCGCTCACGGGTTTGGGAATCCGAGAAACGATACTGTTCCCAATTGTGCGTCCGGTCACCAGGTGACCACTGGATTGCAAAGCAGCGGCTCCGTCTTGGAATTTCCGGAATTCGAGGTATTCTTGCCTCGGGTAATCGGCCTAGTATGCGGGTCGCACGATTTCGAGAGGACGTTCATCTCATGGCAAAGAAGGTCACCGTTAGCCTGATCGACGATGTCGACGGTGAGTCCATCGCAGACGAGACCATCGAGTTTGCGATCGACGGTGTGTCGTACGAGATCGACCTGTCGTCGGCAAATGCGGCGAAGCTGCGCGACGGTTTGGAGGAGTGGGTTTCGAATGCGCGCCGGGTCAGCGGCCGGCGCCGGGTCAAGGCCGCCGCGGCCGCCACGGGCACTCCGAAGAGCCGGGTCTCGATCGATCGGGAACAAAGCGCCGCAATTCGTGAGTGGGCGCGTCGTAATGGACACAAGGTGTCCGCGCGTGGCCGCATCTCCGCCGACATCACCGACGCGTACAACAAGGCCGCGAAGGGATAGTTCTTTTTCCCGGCCGCCGTCCCGGCGAATCGTGCGACGTCGGGGCGGCGGTCTTGTTTGTGATAGGGCTTCGATATAGCAGCGAGACCGGATGGCACGGTGGCCCGTCACGGCGGAGGAATCGATCTTGCTCGCGGTACCCCGACGCGGCACCATGGAAACGTGCGACGGTCACTGGCGGTATGGAGAGGCGAGGTATCGGCGCAGTGACAGGATTCGTCGGATCATTTTTGCGGTTCACCGATGACGCAGGCCGGCAGCAGGAGTTCACGCTCACGCCCGACCGCGGCCGCGTCACCATCGGCCGCTCCCCGCATGCCGATCTCGCCCTGAGCTGGGACGCCGAGGTCTCCCGGCTGCACGCCGCGGTCGAATACCTGGGCGCGCACTGGACCATCGTGGACGACGGCCTCTCCCGCAACGGCACGTTCGTCAACGGGGACCGGCTGGTCGGACGCCGCAGGCTGATGGCGGGCGACGTCATCCGGGTCGGTACCTCGCGGGTGTCGTTTCACGACTTCGGCGGCGTCTCCGACGACATCACCCGCACGTCCACCGGCTCGATACCCACCGCGCGGTCGCTCACCGAAACGCAGCGCTCGGTCCTGATCGCGCTCTGCCGCCCGTACAAGCACGGCGCCGGTTTCGCCACGCCGGCCTCCAATCAGCAGATCGCCGAGGAGCTGTTCCTCAGCGTGGACGCGATCAAGACCCACCTGCGCGCGTTGTTCGCCAAGTTCGGGGTCGAGGATCTGCCGCAGAACCAGAAGCGGGTGCGGCTGGCTGGACTGGCCATGCAGAGTGGGCTCATTTCCGATCGGGACCTGTGAGACCTCCACCGTAGACGCTCGCTCATCCGGTCGAGCTTCTCGACCATGGAGAGTCGGCGCGACGACGGCTTGACTCGGAGCATGCAGCCGGAACGACTCCGGCGGGTTTCCGAGCAGGAGGAAGTCATGACCGCCACACGTCTCGCCGCGCTGGTGCTCGCCACACTGGCGACGGGCCTGATCGCAGGCCTTTTCTACGCGTACGCCAACTCGGTGATGCCCGCGCTGGCCCGCACCGGCGATCGCGCGATGGTCGACGTGATGCAGAAGATCAACGTCGTGATCATCAATCCCTGGTTCATGATCGGCTTCCTCGGCACGGTCGGGTTCACCGTCTTGGCCGCGGCGCTGCATCTGGGCCGCGAGCAGCGGAGCACGCTGATCTGGATCGGCGTCGCGCTCGTCCTCAACGTGATCGCCTTCGCCGTGACCTCCGGGCTGAACGTCCCGCTCAACGACCAGCTGGCCGCCGCGGGCGACCCGGCGTCGCTCACCGATCCGGCCGCCGTGCGCGCCGATTTCGAATCCGCCTGGGTGCGTTGGAACATCGTGCGCGGCGTCTGCCACACGCTGGCCTTCCTGGCGCTGTGCGGCGCCCTGTTCGTCGCCGGCGTCCAGCAGGGGAAGGCCTCCGTCGCGGCCGGGACAGGCCAGGTGAACGTGGCGTCGCACCCCTCCGGCGCGTCGGCCCTCGGTCAGAGCTAGTTTCCGCAACGACCCGCCGGAATCTGCGCCGTCCGGTCCACTCCGTGCGGTAGCTTCCCGGAAGACGAGACCGGACCGGGAGGCTATCGTGCGGCGTGTCCCAGGCTTTTCGTTGTTCATCGTTCTGCTCGCCATGGTGTGCGCCGCCGCGGGTGCTGCGCACGCGCAGGATCGATATCCGGTCGAGTTCAACTTCTTCGCGGGCATTCCCGCCGAACTCGCCAATCCGGGCGGCTCACTGCCCGGCACCAACGACTGGTCCTGCCGGCCCAGCTCCGAGCATCCGAACCCGGTGGTTCTCGTGCACGGCACCGGCGGTGGCGCACAGACGAATTGGGGCGTGTACGCGCCGTTGCTGGCCAACGAGGGCTACTGCGTGTACGCGGCCACGTTCGGCGCCTACAACCTGCCGTGGCCCGCGTCGGCCATCGGCGGCATGCTCCCGATCGAGCAGAGCGCGGCTCAGCTGGCCGGTTTCGTGGAGCGGGTGCGCGCCGCGACCGGCGCGCGGAAGGTCGATCTGATCAGCCACTCCCAGGGCAACTTCATCGGCAACTACTTCGTCAAACGGCTCGCGGGCGCGGGCAAGGTGGACAAGATGGTCGGCCTGGCCCCGCCGTGGCAGGGCTCGAACGCCTACGGGATGGCCGACCTGAACGCGTTCGGCACGCGCCTCGGCCTCGGCCCGCTGTTCGACGCCGTGGCCGGATCGCCGTGCAACGCCTGCCGTCAGGTGCTGCAAGGGTCGGAATTCGTGCGCGCGCTCAACGCGGACGGCGTCTACCACCCCGACGTGACCTACACCAATATCGCGACGGTGCTGGACGAGCTGGTGGTTCCGTACACCTCCGGCTTGGTGACCGGCCCCCATGTGACCAACATCGTGGTTCAGGACGGCTGCGCGACGGACTACTCTGGGCATACGGGCATAGCGGGCAGCAAGAGGGCCGCGACCTACGTGCTCAACGCGCTCGATCCCGCTCATCAACGCCCGGTGCCCTGCGGTTTCGTCGACCCGTACACGGGGTAGGCGGCCGAGGTCGTACGTGTGCGGCGCTGATCCGGTCGGCGGACGGTTTGTTCGCTGAGGGCAAAACCCGGCCGGAAACGAATCCCGCGACGCCCACGTTATGAGTGAATGACCGTGCTGTCGCCGGTCGGCAATAGGGTGGACCGGCGGCGGTGGCATCCCCCGCCAACTAGAGTGGAGGCGGGGGCCGCAACCCCCGGGCTTCATGGCAGGCTGACGCCCACGGTTGTTGTACACAGCACACTGCGGCGTCTGTTGCCAGAATGTCGGAGCAGGAGAGTGAGGGAGCGATGTTCGAGAGGTTCACCGACCGCGCGAGGCGTGTCGTTGTCCTGGCCCAGGAAGAGGCCCGGATGCTCAACCACAACTACATCGGCACCGAGCACATCCTGCTGGGGCTGATTCACGAGGGTGAGGGCGTCGCGGCCAAGTCGCTGGAGTCGCTCGGCATTTCGCTGGAAGGCGTGCGCAGCCAGGTGGAGGAGATCATCGGCCAGGGCCAGCAGGCCCCGTCCGGTCACATCCCGTTCACCCCGCGCGCCAAGAAGGTGCTGGAGCTGAGCCTTCGCGAAGCGCTGCAGCTCGGTCACAACTACATCGGCACCGAGCACATCCTGCTCGGCCTCATTCGTGAGGGCGAGGGCGTGGCGGCGCAGGTGCTGGTGAAGCTGGGCGCCGATCTCAATCGTGTGCGCCAGCAGGTCATCCAGCTGCTGTCCGGGTACCAGGGCAAGGAGCCGGTCGAGTCCGGCTCGCGCGGCGAGGCGGGCACCCCGTCCACTTCGCTCGTGCTCGACCAGTTCGGTCGCAACCTGACCCAGGCCGCGCTCGAGGGCAAGCTCGATCCGGTCATCGGCCGCTCGAAGGAGATCGAGCGGGTCATGCAGGTGCTCAGCCGCCGCACCAAGAACAATCCGGTGCTGATCGGCGAGCCCGGCGTCGGCAAGACCGCCGTCGTCGAGGGGCTCGCGCAGGCCATCGTCAACGGCGAGGTCCCCGAGACGCTGAAGGACAAGCAGCTCTACACCCTCGATCTGGGCTCCCTGGTCGCGGGCAGCCGCTACCGCGGTGACTTCGAAGAGCGCCTGAAGAAGGTGCTCAAGGAGATCAACACCCGCGGCGACATCATCCTGTTCATCGACGAGCTGCACACGCTGGTCGGTGCGGGCGCCGCCGAGGGCGCCATCGACGCGGCCTCGATCCTGAAGCCGAAGCTGGCCCGCGGCGAGCTGCAGACCATCGGCGCGACCACCCTCGACGAGTACCGCAAGTACATCGAGAAGGACGCCGCCCTGGAACGCCGGTTCCAGCCGGTGCAGGTGGGCGAGCCGACTGTCGAGCACACCATCAACATCCTCAAGGGTCTGCGCGACCGCTACGAGGCGCACCACCGGGTCTCCATCACCGACGGCGCGCTGGTGGCCGCGGCCACCCTGGCCGACCGCTACATCAACGACCGGTTCCTGCCGGACAAGGCGATCGACCTGATCGACGAGGCGGGCGCGCGGATGCGCATCCGTCGCATGACCGCTCCGCCGGACCTGCGCGAGTTCGACGACAAGATCGCCGAGGCCCGCCGGGAGAAGGAGTCCGCGATCGACGCGCAGGACTTCGAGAAGGCCGCGCGGCTGCGCGACAAGGAGAAGCAGCTCGTCGCCAAGCGGGCCGAGCGGGAGAAGCAGTGGCGTTCCGGTGACCTGGACGTCGTGGCCGAGGTCGACGACGAGCAGATCGCCGAGGTGCTGGCGAACTGGACCGGTATCCCGGTGTTCAAGCTCACCGAGGAGGAGACCACCCGTCTGCTCCGCATGGAGGACGAGCTGCACAAGCGGATCATCGGCCAGGAGGACGCGGTCAAGGCGGTCTCCAAGGCCATCCGCCGCACCCGTGCCGGCCTGAAGGACCCGAAGCGTCCGTCCGGCTCGTTCATCTTCGCCGGCCCGTCCGGCGTCGGTAAGACCGAGCTGTCCAAGGCGCTGGCGAACTTCCTGTTCGGCGACGACGACGCGCTCATCCAGATCGACATGGGCGAGTTCCACGACCGCTTCACCGCTTCGCGGCTGTTCGGCGCCCCTCCGGGCTACGTCGGCTACGAAGAGGGCGGCCAGCTCACCGAGAAGGTGCGCCGCAAGCCGTTCTCGGTCGTGCTGTTCGACGAGATCGAGAAGGCCCACCAGGAGATCTACAACACCCTGTTGCAGGTCCTGGAGGACGGTCGCCTGACCGACGGCCAGGGCCGGACCGTGGACTTCAAGAACACGGTGCTGATCTTCACCTCGAACCTCGGCACCTCGGACATCTCGAAGGCCGTCGGTCTTGGCTTCTCGCAGTCCAACAACGAGGGCTCGAACTACGAGCGGATGAAGCTCAAGGTCAACGACGAGCTGAAGAAGCACTTCCGGCCGGAGTTCCTCAACCGCATCGATGACGTGATCGTCTTCCACCAGCTCACCAACGAGCAGATCGTCGAGATGGTGGACCTGATGATCGGCCGCGTCGCCACGCAGCTGAAGAACAAGGACATGGCGATCGAGCTCACTCCGAACGCCAAGAACCTGCTGGCCAAGCGTGGCTTCGACCCCGTGCTCGGTGCCAGGCCGCTGCGCCGCACCATCCAGCGCGAGATCGAGGACCAGCTGTCGGAGAAGATCCTTTTCGGCGAGATCGGCCCCGGCCAGACCATCGAGGTCGACGTCGAGGGCTGGGACGGCGAGGGCTCCGGCGAGGACGCCAAGTTCACCTTCACCGGTAAGGCGAAGCTGACCAAGGCCGCGAGCGAGGAGAAGCCCGAAGTCGTGCTGACCGGCGCGACGGAAGGCTCCACCGAGGCCGCCTCGGGCGAGTAAGTCGCAACCGAAAAGCCCGTGCCCATCGTGGGCACGGGCTTTTTCGTGTTCTCGAGGTCGGGCGAACTCAGGAGCGGTCGGCGAGGTAGGCGAGGATCGGTGCGAAGTCGGCGGCGAGTTCGCCGGGCACGATCACCTCGTCGATACCGTACTTCTCCCGGCGGCGCTCGAGGATCTCGGCGGCGGCGGACGGTTCCGCGGGGATCATCCCCGCCGCGCCCGCGTCTGTGAGGGCGTCGGCGGTCAGGCCCAGCTTCGTCGCGGTCCAAATGGGCAGCCGCCCGCCGATGCCCACCACTTGGTGGGTGAAGCGCAGGGCGCGGTTGGTGGCGGCCCGTGCGGTGCGGACCAGCTCGGCCAGCTCCGCCTCGGTGGCACTGGGCCCTGCGGCCAACAGGATGCGGTCGGCGGCTTCGGCCGCGGTCGCCAGCATCCTGGGGCCGTTGGCGGCGACCACGACCGGCGGGGCGGGGTCCACCTCAGCGCGGACCGCGGCGATGGTGGCGACCAGGTGCGCGCGTCGCTGCGCGGGGGAACCCCAGGACGCGCCGAGCCACTGCGCGTCGGCGGCGGCGTCCGGCCGTCCCGAGCCGATCCCGAGTTCGAAACGCCCGTCCGACAGCAGTTGCAGGGCCGCCGTCTCGCGGACCGTGGCGGCGGGGGTGCGCAGCGGTGCGGCGAGGACGTTCGGGCGCAGCCGGATCGTGGTGGTCACGGCGGCCGCCGCGGCGAGGGCCGGGAACGGGGAAGGGGTGAACCGGGTGTCCGGCAGCAGAATGGTCCGGTAGCCCTGCTGCTCGGCCGCGGTCGCCGCGCGCGCCCAGTCGGTTCCCGAACGCGGTGTGAGAACGATGCCGAAGGTCATGCTCATAGTGGGATCTCCCGATCGTGAAGGCCGGTCAGCGCTTGCTGCCGCGCCGGGATTCGCTCAGGACGGCGAGCCTGCTGCGGTACTGGTCCTCGGTGATCTCCCCGCGGGCGAACGCGGTGCGCAGCGCGCCGATGCCGCTGCCGTGCCCGGTGAATCGCCTCCGGGCCAGGAGCAGCACCGCGATGACGGTCAGCCAGAACAGCAGCGGGAAAATCCAGAAGAACGGCCAGGGCTGCCACTCGCCGTCGTAGTGATCGGCCAGAAAACTCACCGCTTCGGGTCGAGTGAAAATATTCATGACGAAAGACTGCGCTCGAGGGCGGGCTGGGGGCATCGGTCGCGCGTCGGCACTCGGAATACGCCTGGAGACGTACCCGCGGAGTGTGAAATGTCCGCCCGCAGTGATTTACCAGTTATTTGCTGGACGTGACTCCCGGAGAAATATCTTGTTCGCTGAAAAATTGCTGTCTGCCGAAATGGAGTGCGGGAAGACCGTGCGGGACTGTGCTGCCGTGCCGCGCGAGGAAGGCATATTCGGCACTGGGCTACGACTGTGCGCTGGTCCTGGCCCTGGTGACGCGACGAAGCAGCCGAAGAAATGGGTGGACCACTCGTGCTGGCGGGGGTCCGACCGCGAACCGCGGAATACGACGTGGGTTTGCTCGCAGCTGGTCGCCGACCTGGAGTCTCTATTCGGAGGGCAGTGCGCTGGATCGTTCGCTTCGGTTCTTCTGGCAGTGCGCACCTGCGGCCGGGCGGCTCACTGCCAGCCGGGGCGGACCAGTCCGGATTCGTAAGCCATGACCACGAGCTGGGTGCGGTCCCTGGCCTGCAGTTTGGTGAGAATCCGGCTGACATGGGTGCGGGCGGTCGCGGGGCTCAGGTAGAGGCGTTCGGCGATCTCGGCATTCGTGAGTCCCTCGGCGACCAGCGTCATCACCTCGCGTTCGCGGTCGGTCAGCTCGGCGAGGGTGGACGGCGGCGGCGTTTTCGCGCGCGCGGAGAATTCCGCGATCAGCGTGCGGGTCACGCCGGGGGACAGCAGCGCGTCGCCGGCGGTGACCACGCGGACGGCGCGAACCAGATCGGCCGGTTCGGTGTGTTTGACCAGGAAGCCGGCCGCGCCGGAGCGCAGCGCCTCGAAGACGTACTCGTCGAGCTCGAAGGTGGTCAGCACGACCACGCGCACCTCGGTCAACGAAGGGTCCTCGGCGATCATGCGGGTGGCGGCCAAGCCGTCGAGGACGGGCATGCGGATGTCCATCAGCACCACGTCGGGACGCAGGCCGCGGGTCATCCGCACGGCCTGCTCGCCGTTGTCCGCCTCGCCGACCACGTCGATGCCGTCCTGGGCGTCCAGCAGCGCCACGAAACCGCCGCGCACCAACGCCTGATCGTCGGCCACGAGCACCCGGATGCCGCCGGAGGGAACCGAATCGTCGTGGTGCTGCATCGGGTCTCCTGTCGTGGGCCGACTCATCCCGTCAGGGCTGGGTGTGTCCGGCCGAGGTGCTCGGTCGTTCGGCCGTATCGGCGCGCAGGCCCGACATGTCGGATTCGGTCTCGCTGGGGCTGGTAGTCGCCGAGCGCGATGTTCCCGCACCCTGCCTCGCAGATTTCGATTCCGCGGAGCCTTGCCTCGGAGCTTCCGATTCCGGGGAACTCTTCCTCGTCGCGTCCGATGTCGCGTCGCCCTGCTCGGTCTTTCGTGCTGTCGCGAGGGCGCGTCGCGGTGTGCTCGGCTCGGCGTTCTGGTCCGGCGCTTGTGACACCGCGTTGTTCCGGTCCGGCGCCCCGCTCGGGGCCGCCGACCCCGGTGCCGAACGGTCCCCGGCCGCGCCGGGTTCGGGTGTACGCGTCGGTAGCCGGGCCGCGACCCGGAATCCGCCGCTGGGCCGTGGGCCCGCGGTGAGCGCGCCGCCGAGGGCGTGGGTGCGCTCCCGCATGCCGATGATGCCGTTGCCGCCGCCGTTGCCGGAGCGCGACGGGGCACTGGTCGGGCGGCTGTTGTCGACGGTGATGTCGACCGAGTCCGGGGTGTAGCGCACGGTCACGGCGGCGTCGGCGCCTGGCGCGTGCCGCAGCACGTTGGTCAGCGACTCCTGGATGATGCGCGCCGCCGCCACGTCGATGACGCTGGGCAACTGCTGCGGAGTGCCGAGCACTCGGGTGGTGACCGTCAGTCCGGTGGTGCGCGGACGCTGCAACAGCTCGTCCAAGTCGCCGATGCTCGGCGCGGGTGCGCGCGGGGCTGGCGGCGGCTCGGCCTCGGTCGCGCCACCGGTCTCCTCGGCGTTCGCGTCGGCTGTGGACGATTGCTCGGCGGGCGTCGCGGATTCGCTTCCGGAGCGAATCGTGTGCAGGAGCGCGTGCACTTCGGCCAGGGCGTCGCGACTGGCGTTCTTGATCGCCGTGAGCGCTGTCTCCGCCTGCTCGGGGCGTTTGTCGAGCAGTTCCAGCGCCACCGAGGACTGCACGTTGATCATCGACAGGCTGTGGGCCAGCACGTCGTGCAGTTCGCGGGCGATGGCGAGACGCTCTTCGCTGGCCCGCCGCTCGCGCTGCGCTTGCTCGTCCCTGCGCGCGGCCTCGGCGCGCTGCCCGCGCGCGACGAGCACGGCCTTGCGCTGGCGGATGCCCTCGGCCACCAGCAGCAGCACGGCCAGCCACGCCATCAGCGCGAACACCTGCCACAGGTTCGCGGGGCGGTCGAGCAGTGCGGGCAGCGGCCAGACCAGCGTCAGATACCCGAGCGGGACGAGAGGGTAGGTCCACCAACGCGGTCCGCTGCTGGCGGCGGTCAGGAATGCGACGACCAGCGAGACGAAGATCGGGCCGTACCCGTAGCCGTGCAGGAAGAACGCCACGCACACGGCGAGGACGACGATCAGCACGGGCAGCGGTTGCGCGCGCCGCCAGATCAGCGCCACCGGGCCGGCCAGCAACAACAGGTAGCCGAGCACGTCCAGGGAGTGCACTCCGGTCTGCCGCATGTTCGCGAAAGTGCCTCCGACCAACTGAACCGCGGCGACGACGAGCGCGACGCCCCAATCCCAGCCGACCGAACTCCGATCTGTCATCCCTGCCACCCGCACCCACGTAGCCTATGCGGCCCGGCTGGGATTCGACGTCCGCCTTGCAACGTATTTCGCGTGAATTGCGCCGATTCGGATGTCGGCGGACGGTCGCGGCGGCATCCCGGCCGAGCCGTCGTTCCAGCTACGTATGCCGATAGTCGCCCGGCGACGGATGTCCGCGCCGGGCCTGCGGCGGATTCTCGATGCATGGCAGATTCGATCGTGGTCACCCGAGGGTTGACCAAACGCTACGGGGAGCACACCGCCGTCGACGACGTGAACATGAGCGTCGCGTCCGGCGAGATCTACGGCTTCCTCGGCCCGAACGGCGCGGGCAAGACCACCACCCTGCGCATGCTGGCCGGGTTGATCCGCCCGAGCGAGGGCGCGGTCACGATCGCTGGGCATCGGCCCGGCGACCCCGCCGTGGTGCGCCGGATCGGCGTTCTCATCGAGGGTCCCGGCTTCTATCCCTACCTCTCCGGCCGGGACAACCTGCGCGTGCTCGCCGAATATCGCGGGCTCGGGCGGAGGGAGGTCGAAGACGCGCTCGAGCGAGTCGGGCTGGCCGGCCGCGGCGAGGACAAGTACCGCACCTACTCGCTGGGTATGAAACAGCGTCTCGGCGTCGGCGCGGCATTGCTGGGCAACCCCGACCTGCTCATTCTGGACGAGCCGACCAATGGCCTCGATCCAGCGGGGATGGCCGACATGCGAGAGCTGATCACCGCTGTGGCCGCTGAGGGCCGCACTGTGCTGTTGTCGAGCCACCTGCTCAGCGAAGTCCAGGCGATCTGCGACCGGGTCGGGGTGATCTCGCAGGGCAGGCTGCGCACCGAGGCGACCGTCGCGCAGCTGCGCGGCAACTCGTCGCTGCTGCTGCGCGCCGAGCCGGTGGAGGTGGCCCTGCCCGCGGTGCGACGGCTGGCGGGTGCGCGCTCGGCGTTGCTGACCGCGAAAGGCATCCGGATCGAGTCGGACACCGTGACCGCGCCCGCCGTGGCGCGCGCGGTCGTGGCGTCGGGGGCGGATCTGCTGGAACTGCGGGTCGAGGAGAAGTCCTTGGAGGAAGTGTTCTTCGAGATGACTGGATGGGAGACCGCGCGATGACCGGCACGGCGATCCGCGACCTGATCGCGAGCACGAAGGCCGAGATGCTGCGGCTGCGCAAGTGGCCCGCGTTCTGGATCATTCTCGGCACATGGATTCTGCTGAACCTCACGTTCGCCTATCTGTTCAACTATCTGGCCTACACCTCCGGGGAATCCAGCCGGATGTCCAACGGCTTGCCGCGCGATGTGCTGCTGCAACAGATGCTGCCCGCCGCGGTGCCCGAAGTGTTCACCCAAGGTATGGCCATGTTCGGCGGTGCGCTGATGCTCATTCTCGGCGCGCTGACCGTGGGCAGCGGATACGGTTGGGGCACCTGGAAAACGGCGTTCACTCAGGGGCCTTCGCGAGTACAGGCGGTCGCCGCGGTGGTGGTGAGCCTCGCGGCCGTGGTGGTGGCGCTGGTGTGCGCGGCGTTCGCCGCCGACATCGCGCTCGCCGCGCTGATCGCGGCGTCGCAGTCGCAGGCACTCACCGCGCCCGCGTTGGATCGGTCGCTGCTCGGCATCCTGACCGGCGTCGCCATTCTCGGTATGTGGACGCTGGCGGGGGCGCTGATCGGCGCCATCGCTCGCGGACCCGCGCTCGCGGTGGGGCTCGGCCTGGTCTGGGTGCTGGTGGTGGAGAACCTGTTGCGCGGCGTCGCCGGGATCTTCGCGCCGATCGAAGTGGTCACCGATCATCTGCCCGGCACGGCGGCCGGGTCGCTGGCGGGCGCGATGCGCACCGTGGACGGTCCCGCCACGCCCGGTGTGCTGCAGGTCCTTTCGCGGACGGAATCGCTGGTGGTGCTGGCCGCCTATCTGGCGCTGTTCGCGGTCGGCACGATTTGGCTGATGCGCGGACGCGATCTGGTGTGAACCACGAGGGGTGGCGAAACCGGTGGTGGATGTCGTCCACCGCCGGTTTCGTCGTTCATGGACTCACCCGAGGCCCGAGAACGGCTTCGGCGATGGCGCGCAGCGCATCGGTGATCTGTCCTGAGGTCAGCCCGCGCTCACGTTGCTGTCGGTAGACCTCCGCTGCCAGCGGTGCGAGCAGCGGGTCGACCAGCGCGTCCGGTTCGCGAATTCCCGCCGCGGCCAACAGTCCTCGCACATGCGCGTACCAGAAGCCGTAGGCGCCGGTCGCGAAGCGGGCTCCGCCGATTTCGGCGCCCAGCACCAGATGGGCGTGTGTATCGAGTAATTCGACCATCGCGGCGTAGAACGCGGCCAGCCGCTGTGCGGCCGGAGCTCCTGGACCCAGCGGCGGGGGGCCGGAAAGCAGTTTCTGTTGCAGCGCTCGCTCGTGTTCGTCCAGCAGCGAAACCGCCACCGAGGCGGTGTCCGGATAACGCCGGTAGAGGGTGCCGCGGCCGACGCCCGCGGCCTTCGCGATGTCGTCCATCGTCACCGTGCGCGGATCCCGGGTGGCGAACAACTCCGCGGCGGCGGCGAGCACTTTCGCCCGGTTGCGTGCGGCGTCCGCGCGTTCCGGCGCAGGCGCCGACCGGCCCGGCCCTTGACCGGTGAGCAGGTCGGATCGCGGTTCCATGCCGTGACTGTAGCCGATTCCGGGTTAAGTGGACAATATGTCCACATCGGTCGTATGGTTGTCCCGTCCGCAGAAATGGACATTCCGTCCGGTTATTCGGAGGTTCGATCATGAGCACCTTGTTGCACCTCGACGCCAGCGCTCGGCCGCGGTCGATCAGTCGGGAATTGAGCGCCGCTTTCGCGGAGGCGTGGCGCGTACGGCACCCGGACGGCCGCTATCTCTACCGTGACCTCGCCGCGCAGCCGGTGCCGTTTATCGGAGAGGCGTGGACCCAACTGTGCGACGCCGTGCTCGCGCTGCCGAGCACGGATCCCGAACGGCTCGGTGGATTGGCGCGCACTCCCGAACAGGCTGCCGCGTGGGAGGTCGTCGAGCCGCTGCTGGCCGAGCTGCTCGCGGCGGACGTGATCCTGATCGGCACCCCCATGTACAACTACTCGATCCCGGCCTCGCTCAAGGCATGGCTGGACCAGGTGACCTTTCCGCGAATGTCGCTGGGACACCGGCGGTTCGTCGTGACGAGCGCGCGAGGCGGCGCTTATTCGCCCGGCGCTCCCAAAGCGGCCTATGACTATCAGGAACGCTTTTTGCGCGACTTCTTCGCGGGCCATTTCGCGGTTTCCGACACCGTTTTCGTGCACGCGGAGTACGCCAACTCGCGCCAAGACCCGGCACTGGCACACTTGCGTGCCGAGCACGACAGGTCCCACGCTCGCGCTCTGGCGACCGCGAGTGACCTGGCCAGGGAGTACTGACATGAACTGGGTGGTCCTCGCCGCCGCCGGACTGGTGGAGATCGTCTGGTCGCAGAGCATCAAACCGACCGAGAATTTCACCAGGCTCGTCCCGACCCTGATCTGCTTCGTTCTCGGTGTCACCGCCGTGTACCTGCTGTCGCGGGCCATGCAGACGTTGCCGGTCGGCACCGCCTACGCGGTGTTCACCGGCATCGGCGCGCTCGGCGCGATCACGCTCGGCATCGTCGTCCACAAGGACCCGATCGGTGCGGGACGGTTGCTGGCCCTCGCTTTGATCCTCGGCGGCATCGTGCTGGCTCGGATCACGAATCCCGAGTAGAACAACGGATTCGTCTGGCGCGCCGCGCTTTACCGCGCCGATCGCGCGGCGTGGGTGCGCGGTGCGCCGAGGCGAACCCGATCGGCGAACCGGTGCGCCGGGGCGAGCCGGCCGGGGTAGGTTCGTGCTGAATCGTCAAACGATCATCGGCGAAAGGACCGTGATGCCCACACGTACCGCGCGTACTGCCTGGACCGGCACCCTGCAGGAGGGTTCGGGACAGGTCGAACTGGCCAGTTCAGGGGTCGGTAAGTACGACGTGTCGTTCCCCAAGCGTTCCGCCGAGGAGGCCGACGGCACCACCAGCCCGGAGGAGCTGATCGCGGCCGCGCACTCGTCCTGCTACGCGATGGCGCTCTCGGCGCAGATCGGCAACGCGGGCGGCACCCCGGAGAGCCTGGACGTCACCGCCGACGTGACCCTCGGCCCCGATCCGGCGGGCGGCTTCCGGATCACCGGCATCGAGCTGACCGTCCGCGGCCGCGTCTCCGGGATCGACGCCGACGCCTTCCAGGCCGCCGCCGAGGCCGCCAAGGCGGGCTGCCCCGTCAGCAAGGCCCTCGCCGGCGTCGACCACATCACCCTCGACGCCGCTCTCGCGTAGTTCGGCCACCGGTTTCGTGTCCCCACAGTGCGGGGGCACGAAACCGGTACGGAGTCAGCGTCCGCGGAAGTAGCGACGGGCGGGGCGGGTGTAGAGAGCCGGGATGGCGATCAGGACGGCTACGACGTGAACGGTACGAAGCGTCGCGAGCAGCAAGCCGACGGGTGGGGTGTCCCGGAACAGATCGCGGAATTCGTTCGCGGACATCGCCGCGGCGAGCGGCTCGATGATCAGGGACAGCAGACCGAGCACGCCGATGCCGACGGTGATCAGCAGGCGGGCCCAGCGGTCGCCGCGAGTCATACGCACCGCGACGGCCAGCACCAGCAGATAGATCGCGATGCGCAGGCCCAACCCGGTCGCCAGGCTCGTCGGGTCGGCCGTCGAGAAATCGCGGGCGGCCCGCGCGATCGCCTCGGCGCTACCCGCGACCAACGCGACGACCAGAGCGTTGAACGCGACGCGCACCGCGCGCGGCGGTCCGGAAGGGGCTGCGCCCCGCGATGCGGGCCGGACGGAAAAGGCAGTGCCGGTCATGGGGCCGACACTGCCTCACTGCTTCCGAACGCGAATCACCCTGCGGTAGCGGGCGCTACCGATACCGGAGTATCGGTGCGTGTGGCGAACTCGGTGAGCGCGGCGAAGCCGAGCGCCAGGCAGGCCCACAGAGTCGCGGTCTCGGCCAGCGAGGCCACCCGGAACTGCCACAGCAGGGTGGCCGGGAAGTCCGCGCTCACCTCGTTCACGCCGGGCAGCAGGACGTAGCCGAGCGCGGTGACCAGCATGAACGCCGCGACGCCGCCGATCAGCCGGAACGTGGGCAGCTGGGTGCGCAGCGCGGTGAACGCCGCCACCGCCGCACCGACCGCGACGATGCCCAGCACAACGGCGGCCAGCCACAGCAGAGTGCGCTCGTTGATGGTGTCGGGGTCGCCGACCGCGGGCGGGTTGGCCGGGTACTTGAAGAACGGCACCGCGACGATCGCGGCCCAACCGGCCACACCGAGCGTCAGCGCGAGCCGCGGCCCGGACAGCGTGGTGTAGCGCCGCGCGAAGTGCGCGACCGAGGCGTAGATGGCGCCGAGCGCGAGACCGGCCAGGCCGAGGGCGAGAAACTGCCCGAACTTCTGGCCGCCGCGGCTCACCAGCGCTTCTTCCTCGTCACCGTGGGAATGGCCGCCGGGCGATTCGGCGTGCTCGCCGTGGGAGTGCCCGTCCGGCGATTCGGCGTGTGAGCTGTGCGCTTCCTCGATGGCGATGGCCGCGTCGACTTTGGGTTCGCCGACGAAATAACCGACTGTGGCGGCCAGCAGTCCGGCGATCAGACCGGCCAGCAGGCCGCGCAGCAGCAGGGTTCGAAGCGAACCGATCAGTGGCACGGAAGCCCCAGCAGGTGACGTCCGTCGTGCATCAGCTCATGCAGGTACATCCCGCTGCGCGAGATGACGCCCTGATCGAAGCCGACCAGGTACAGCGTGAGCAGTGCGAGAAGAACGACACCGACCGTGACGAGCACGGTGGCCAGGGAATCGGTTGCCCGGCTGGGTGAATGCGCGATGGCCATTCGAGTCCTCCTTGGGATACGCGTCCCTTAGGGTGGTGGCGCGACGGTGCCGGTGTCTGGCTTTCCGGCACCGGACTCGGTGCGTGGAACACAGTGGCGCGACCGCTCCGGAATCTCACCGGAATTACCGCGTCACCCTCGCGTTTGTCCCTCGAACTGTGACACCCGCACACCCTCGGCGTCAACCGGGTCCGGCACGGGCGTACCACGGCGTCGGGCGAGTCGCCGGGCAGGCTGGCCTGCCCGGCGGTGCGGCGCGCAGTCAGTTCGCGGGTTTGGCGTCCACGTCGAGCACGACCTCGAACTCGAGCAGCGACGCACCCGTCGAGACCGGCTTCTGACGCTCGCCCGCATGCGCCTCGCGCGCGGGCCCGTCCCGCCAAGCCGCGAAGGACTCTTCCGAGTCCCACTGGGTGACAACGAAATACCGCTTCTCTCCGGCCACCGGGCGCAACAGCTGGAAGCCGAGGAAGCCGGGGGAGTTCTCGACCGCGTGCGCGCGGTGGGCGAACCGCTTCTCCAACTCGGGGCCCGCGCCCTCGGGAACCTCGATCGCGTTGATCTTCACAACAGCCATGTGTCCAAGCTAGCGGCTGCCGCCGAGCAGATGCTCGGTGCCTCGTATTGTCGAACCGATGTTGCACGACGAAGGCGGAGCAGGCGCGCCGATCCTGCTGCTGCACGGACTGATGGGCAGCGCGCGCACGTGGCGCGATCAGCTGGGCTGGCTGCGCGAGCACGGCCACGTCTACACCTTCGACGCCGCCGGGCACGGCAGGCCGGCGCCCGCGGAGCTGACGACCGAGGCCTTCGTCGCCGACCTCGCCGCCCGCACCGCCGCGATCGAAGAGCCGATGGTCGTGATCGGGCATTCGATGGGGGCGCTGCACGGCTGGGTATTCGCGGCGACCCACCCCGACCGGGTACGCGCGCTGGTGATCGAGGACATCGCGCCGGACTTCACCGGCCGCACCGCCGCGCACTGGGCGGCGATGATCGAGGCGTGGCCGCAACCGTTCCCCGACGAGGAGGCCATGCTGTCGTTCTTCGGGCCGGTCGCCGGGCGCTACTTCTCGAACGCCTTCGAACACGGGCCGGAGGGATACCGGCTGCACGGCTCGGTCGCCACCTTCCGCGATATCTCCGAGGAGTGGGGGACACGCGATTTCTGGCAGCAATGGCATGCGGTGCGGGTGCCCGCGCTGCTGCTGGAGGGCGAGCACAGCATCACACCGCCGGGGCAGATGCGGCAGATGGCCGCCGCCCATCCGCACGCCGAACACGTGTTGGTGCCGGGCGCGGGCCATCTCGTGCACGACGATCAGCCCGACCGCTACCGAGCGGAAGTCGAGCGCTTCCTACGGCGAGTGCTCGCCAGCTAGCGGCACGGAATCATCGCGGCGTTCGTCAGTTGTCGAATCCGGTGGCCCCGCCTTCGCCCGCCAACGCGAACAGGCCGTCGGGCGTCTGCTCGATCAAGCCGTCCACCAGCAGCGAGTCCAACGCGCGGTCGCGCTGGCCCGGGTCGCGGGTCCAGGCCAGATCCAAGCGGACCCGCTCCACCGGCCCGCTCGCGTGCCGCAGGACATCCAGCAGCCTGCCGCGCGCTTGGCGGTCGGTGCCCTCGTATTTCTGGGTGCGGCGGACCACCTCGCTCGCCGGCCGTCCCGCGGTGACCCACGCGCAACTCGGCAGCGGGCAGCGCGAGCAATCGGGGGTGCGGGCCGTGCATACGGTCGCGCCGAGTTCCATGAGGGCGGCGGAGAACACCGCGGCGCGGTCGATCCGCAGCGGCAGCAGCGCCTCGGTCTCGGGCAGATCCCGCGACGAGGGGTTACCCGCTTCCGCGCGCCCGTGCACCGCCCTGGCAACCACACGGCGGACGTTCGTGTCCACCACGGGAACGCGTTGTCCGTACGCGAAACAGGCGACGGCGCGCGCGGTGTACGCGCCGATGCCGGGCAGCCCGAGCAGAACCTCCACATCGGCGGGCACCTCGTCGCCGTGCTCGCTCGCCAGCACCCTCGCGCACTCGTGCAGCCGCAGCGCACGGCGCGGATAGCCGAGCTTGCCCCAGGCGCGCAGCACTTCCGCCTGCGACGAGGCGGCCATCGCCGAAGGCACCGGCCAGCGCGCCACCCATTCCCGCCAGATCGGTTCGACCCGGACCACCGGAGTTTGCTGGAGCATGATCTCGCTCATCAGGATCTGCCATGCGGTGACGCCGGGGCGGCGCCACGGCAGATCGCGCGCGGTCTCCGCGTACCAGTCCAGCAACGTGTCGGCGTCGATGCCGTTCGGTGCGCCGTTCCGCACTGTCCTCACCATCCCCGTACTACTGCTGCCAGGCGACATTTGCCCGCCCGTAACCGACCGAACTCGCTGGTAACCGTAACCGTCCTGCACAATGGTCGGTATGCCGGATTCCAACCCGATCAGTGCCTGGAAGTCCTTGCGCGAAGGAAACGACCGCTTCGTCAGCGGCGCGCTGCTGCATCCTAGCCAGGGTGCCGCCGACCGGGCCAAACTCGTCAGTGGCCAGCACCCGCACGCGATCCTGTTCGGCTGCGGCGACTCCAGGGTCGCCGCGGAGTTGATCTTCGACCAGGGTCTCGGCGACATGTTCGTCGTTCGTACCGCGGGCCATGTGGTCGACAGCTCGGTGCTCGGCTCGATCGAGTACGGCGTGCAGGTGCTCAACGTGCCGCTCATCGTAGTGCTCGGCCACGACAGCTGCGGCGCCGTCAAGGCCACCATCGACGCGCTCGACGGCGGCGAGGTGCCGGGCGGATTCATCCGCAGCGTGGTCGAGCGGGTCGCGCCGTCCATTCTGGTCGGCCGCCGCGAAGGCTTGTCCACCGTCGACGAGATGGAGGCCAGGCACGTGGTGGAGACCAGCCGCCTGCTCATGCAGCGGTCGATGATCATCTCGCAGCGGGTCGCGACCGGCGAGCTCGCCATCGCCTGCGTGACCTACAAGCTGGCCGAGGGCAAGGCGCAGTTGCACCGGGTCGTCGGCAACATCGGCGAGGTGGTCTGAGCCGCGGCACGCCCGCGCCGGGGTCGGCGTGCCGGCGGAATGTACTCGCCGCCCGCGGGCGCACGCGGCCGACACGCCGTGCCCCTGAGACGATGCGCCCGATGGTGCCCTTACCGTTGAGACGTGCTGGAACCGAATGGACCGCTGCCACCGGAGATCTATTGGCGTCGACGCGTGTTCGCCATCGGAATCCTGGTGGTCGCCCTGGCGCTGGTGATCTGGGTCGTGCTCGCGGTCGTACGCGGCGGCGACTCGCCCGGTGACGCCGCGGCCGGCGGGACCAGCTCGGCCGTGACCAAGTCCGCCGACGCGGCGGCCAAGCCCTCGGCCGAGTCCGGCGCGCCCAAGTCCTCCGCGGCGGCCACCACCCTCGCGGCCGGACCGTGCCCGGACCAATCGCTGGCGATCAAGGTGACCGTCGAGCAGCCCACCTACAAAACGGGTGAGCAGCCGGTGTTCGGGATCGTCATCACCAACATCTCGGCGGTGGCGTGCACCCGTGACATGGGTTCCGGCCTCCAGCAGGTCTCGGTGCACACGCTCGACGGCCAGCGGCGTCTGTGGTCGAGCACCGACTGCTATCCCGATGGTCAGCCCGACGTCCGCACGATGGGCCGCGGTGAGCAGGCGGCGTTCACTGTCACCTGGTCGGGCACCACGTCCCAGCCGAACTGCGCGGGCGAACGCGTCCAAGTCCCACCGGGGCCCTACAGCGTCGTGGCGCAGCTGGGTTCGGTACGCAGCATGGCCGAGCCGTTCAACATCGCTTGAGAGGGGAGGGGTCAGCTGGCGGCCTCCTCAGGGGCGGCGCGTAGTTTGCGCAGGCCCGCTATGCGGATGGCGGAGCGCAGGTCGGTGACCTCGTGGATCTTCATGGTGCTTTTCACCGGGGCCAGGCCGGGGGGCACCAGGGCAGTGGTGAAGCCGAGGCGTTCGGCTTCGGCCAATCTGCGGTTGACGCCGGTCACCTTGCGGACTTCGCCCGCCAGTCCGACCTCTCCGAGGATCACCCAGCCAGGAGGAATCGGGACATCGGACTCGGCGCTGGCGATGGCGAGCGCGATGGCGAGGTCGGCCGACGGCTCGACCAAGCGCATACCGCCGACGGTCGCGGCGTACACATCGCTCTTGCCGAGGAACACCCGGCCGCGGCTCTGCAGGACGGCAAGCACCATGGCGACCCGGTTGTAGTCCAGGCCGCTGACCGCGCGGCGCGGTTGCGGAATCTCGGTCTTCACCGTCAGGCCCTGCACCTCGCCGACCAGCGGACGCTTGCCGTCCATCGCGACCGTCACCGCCGTGCCGGGCACGGAATCCGTCCGGTGGTGCAGGAACAGGCCGGACGGGTCGTCCACGCAGGCGATGCCGTCCTCGTGCAACTCGAAGCAGCCGACCTCGTCGGCGCTGCCGAAGCGGTTCTTGATGCCGCGCACCATGCGCAGCGTGGAGTTCTTGTCGCCTTCGAACTGGAGCACCACGTCGACCAGGTGCTCGAGCGTGCGCGGGCCCGCGACGTTGCCGTCCTTGGTGACGTGCCCGACCAGCAGCACCGCGATGCCGCTCGCCTTGGCCAGCGAAGTCAGGGCCGCGGTCACCTCGCGCACCTGGGTGACGCCGCCGATCACGCCGTCCACCTCAGGGGCGAGCATGGTCTGCACCGAGTCGACCACCAGCAGCGTCGGCCGCACCTGCTCGACGTGTCCGAGCACGATCGACAGGTCCGACTCCGCCGCCAGATAGACCCGGTCGTGCACCGCTCCGGTGCGATCGGCCCGCAACCGGACCTGCCCCGCCGACTCCTCGGCGGTGACGTACAGCGACTTCTCGTCCCGCTGGGCCGCCCAGCGATGCGCCACCTCGAGCAGCAGCGTCGACTTGCCCACTCCCGGCTCGCCGGACAGCAACACCACCGATCCCGGCACCACCCCGCCGCCGAGCACCCGGTCCAACTCGGTGACACCCGTCGGCCGCGCTTTGGTGATCTTGGAGTCGATCTGCGAGAGCGGCGCGGCCGCGGTGCTCGGCAACATCGCCTTGCGCCCCGGCGAACCGACCGCACCCGCCGCGGCGACTACCTCCTCAACGGTGCCCCAAGCCCCGCACTCAGGACACTTGCCCACCCATTTCGCGACCTCGTGCGAACAGGCGGAGCAGCGAAAGGTCGGCTTCGTCTTTGCCACACCGGCACCATACGCACCGGCTGTGTTTGATTTCCAGCGCCTGCGGCGCTGGGTGTTCGCGGCCCCTTATGGCTCGCGTGTGCGCGACCGCCGCTTGCTCCTTCGGGGCCAACGCGGGGGCCCGGCGCACGCGAGG
>NZ_JBSFNF010000025.1:0-101769 GCF_053586955.1 Nocardia sp. NPDC003726
CGCCGCCGGTCGCGGCCCGGCTCGCGTGTGCGCGGCCGCCGCGTACGCGACGAAGGAGCAAGCGGCGGCCGCGCACACGCGAGCCATCAAGGGGCCGCGAACACGCCGCGCCGAAGGCGCGGCCAAAATCACACAGCGTCGCCCGGGCCGACCCGTGGTTTCGGGGCGCGCATCTTGCGGATCTGCGACGCGCGGACGAAGGCGTACCAGCCGAGGCGGTATCCGCCGTCGGTGGTCTCCGGGAAACGCTCCCTGACCCGGTTGTTCACCACCCGGCCGAGCAGGACGCCCTCGATGCCCATGAACAGCATCATCACCAGCATGGCCAACGTGACGACGGTCTGCAGCGCGGGGGCGAGGAACATCGAGAAGATCAGCACCAGCGCCATCGGCATGAACAGGCCGACCAGGTTGCGCCGGGCGTCGACGATGTCGCGGACGAAGGCCCGGACCGGCCCCTGGTCGCGGGGCGGAAGGTACTTGTCCTCGCCCGCGAGCATGCGCTCGCGCCGATCCGCGGCGGCCTCGCGCCGTTTCGCGGCCGCGGCCTTGCGCTCGGCTCTGGTGCCCCGCGCGGCCTTGCGCCGGGCGCGGGCCTCCTTGGCGGTGAGCGGGGCGGGCGCTATCGGGCCGCGGCGCTTGCCTTGCGCGTCACGGCGTTTCGGGGTGGGACGGCCCTTGCCCGCGGTGGCCGTCGCCGCCGCGCGGGTGGTGCCCGCGGCCGAGTCGCCGTCCGTGACCACCGTCGATTCGGCGGTCGCGTCGGTGGTGCTGGACTCGCCGCGACGGAACAATTTCACATCGACCAGGCTATTCGATGGGTAGCGCGGCGAGAAATGCGGTCCGATTCGCCGGGAGTGTGCGGGGTCACGGAGGTTGCGCGCCGTCGCGGCGGGGGTGGTGGCAAGATGGAGGAATAGCAGCCTGCCGAGTGGTGTTGACCGACACGACCCGTGCGCTGTTCACGGGTTGACCACAGGTTCCTCGAGGAGAGTTCATGACTGTGCAGAACGAGACCGCCACCCACGGTGTGACTCTGACCGACGCCGCCGCCGCGAAGGCGAAGGCCCTGCTCGACCAGGAGGGTCGCGACGACCTGGCGCTGCGGATCGCGGTGCAGCCGGGTGGTTGTGCCGGCCTGCGTTACCAGCTGTTCTTCGACGACCGCTCGCTCGACGGCGACCTGACCGTCGACTTCGGCGGCGTCACGCTGGCCGTCGACCGGATGAGCGCGCCGTACGTGCAGGGCGCCTCGATCGACTTCGTCGACACCATCGAGAAGCAGGGCTTCACCATCGACAACCCGAACGCCACCGGCTCCTGCGCCTGCGGCGACTCCTTCAACTGAGGCAGTGATCCCGGCGCGGTCGCGGAGATCGGCCGCGTCCGATCGGAACACCTGATCTCGTGCGGACACGGGTAACTCGTCGGGAACGCCCAGGACCCGAGCGGCACTCACGCAGGACCTGAACGCAAATCCGGTGCCGCTCAACTAGTACGGCCTGAAGACCCGGACAGGCGGCATCAGCTACGGTGAGATCGGGACTCGCGTCCCGGTCTGCACCGCCTGCCGCCTACCGTTGAAGGGGCTCAGCCACGTGTCCATAGCCGTTTCCGCGTCCATTGCGACCGACCACCTCATGCGTTTTCCCGGACGGTTCGCCGACGTACTGCTGGCCGATCAGCTCGACCACGTGTCGCTGAGCTTCCTCGTCGACGATCTGCAGATTCGGCGCGGCGGCGTCGGCGGCAACATCGCCTACGCCATGGGCCTGCTCAATCGCACGCCCCTGCTCGTCGGTGCCGTCGGCGCCGATTTCGGCGAGTACCGCGCCTGGTTGGAGAAGCACGGGGTCGACTGCTCCACCGTGCTGGTGTCCGATCGCGCGCACACCGCGCGTTTCGTCTGCACCACCGACGACGACATGGCTCAGATCGCGTCGTTCTACCCCGGCGCGATGAGCGAGGCGCGCGATATCTCCATCGCCGAGCTGTCCGAGTCCAGGGAGCTCGACCTCGTCCTGATCGGGGCCAACGACCCGGAGGCGATGCTGCGGCACACCGCCGAGTGTCGCGAACTCGGCATTCCGTTCGCCGCCGATCCCTCGCAGCAGCTGGCCCGCCTGGACGGTGACCAGTCCGTGCAGCTGATCGACGGCGCCGCGTACCTGTTCACGAACAAGTACGAGTGGGCGCTGTTGCTGCAGAAGACCGGCCTGAGCGAGGAAGAAGTCGCCCAGAAGGTCGGCGTCCGCGTCACGACCCTGGGCGCGGAAGGCGTGCGGATCGTCGACCGCGACGGCACCGAGGTGACCGTCGGCGTCGTGCCGGAGCTCGAGAAGGTGGAGCCCACCGGCGTCGGTGACGCCTTCCGCGCGGGCTTCCTCACCGCGCACACCGCCGGGCTGAGCCTGGAGCGTTCCGCGCAGCTGGGCTCCCTGATCGCCGTGCTGGTGCTGGAGACCATGGGCACCCAGGAGTGGACGCTGAACAAGGAGTCCGCGCTCGAGCGCCTCACCCAGGCCTACGGCCCGGAGGCCGCGGCGGACATCAAGACTTTGCTCTGACCCTGAACGACGAAAGGCGCGCACCCGACCGGGTGCGCGCCTTTCGTGTACCTCAGAGCGAGACCGGGTAGACCGGCTCCTGGATCTCCGGCTTGATCCGGTCCTCGACGAAGATGCCGTGCCACACCATGAACACCAGCAGGGTCCACAGCCTGCGGCTGTGATCGGCGGTCCCCGCCCGGTGCGCGACCAGCATCTCGCTGATCGCGGCCTTGTTCAGCAGGTGGTCGGTCTGCGACTCGGCGATCTGCTGCTGCGCCCAGTCGTAGAGTTCCGTGCCGCGCAGCCAGTGCCGCAGCGGCACCGGGAAGCCGAGCTTGGCGCGGTGCAGCACGTGCGGAGGCACGATGCCCTCCAGCGCCTGACGCAGCGCGTACTTCGTGGTGTCCTTGGTGATCTTCTGCTCGAACGGCAGCCCCTCCGCCGCCTTCAGCACCTCGGTGTCCAGGAACGGCACGCGCAGTTCCAGCGAGTTGGCCATGGTCATCTTGTCGGCCTTGACCAGGATGTCGCCGCGCAGCCAGGTGAACAGGTCCAGGTGCTGCATCCGGGCCACCGGGTCCCAGCCGCGCGACTGCGCGTACAGCGGCGCGGTGACGTCCTGATGGGTCCACTCCGGCCGGAACTCGCGCAGCACGGCGCGCAGCTGGGCGTCGTTGAAGCTGCGCGCGTTGCCGTAGTAGCGCTCCTCGAGGGTGAGCGAGCCGCGGTGCAGCAGGCTCTTGCCCCTGGTGCCGTCCGGAATCCGGTCCGACAGCTTGCCGGCCAGTCTGCGCAGGCCGCGCGGCAGCTTCTCGAACGGCTTCAGCGACAGCGGCTCGCGGTAGATGGTGTACCCGCCGAACAACTCGTCGGCGCCCTCACCCGAGAGCACCACCTTGACGTGCTTGCGCGCCTCCTTCGCGACGAAGTACAGCGGCACCAGCGCCGGGTCGGCCACCGGGTCGTCGAGATACCAGACGATCTCCGGGATGGCCTGGGCGAACTCGGCGGGGGAGACCACCTTCACCACGTGGCGCGCGCCGATCGCCTCGGCGCTCTCGGCGGCGACGTCCACCTCCGAGTAGCCCTCGCGTTCGAACCCGGTGGTGAACGTGATCAGCTTCGGGTTGTGCCGCATGGCCAGCGCCGCGACCGCGGTGGAGTCGATGCCGCCGGAAAGGAACGAACCGACGGTCACGTCGGCGCGCATGTGCTTGGCGACGGAGTCCTCGAGCGCCGCGGCGATCTCCCGGTAGCGCGCCGCCGCCGAACCCGGGGTGAACGGGCGCACCGGGAACTTCGGCGTGAAGTACCGGGTGACGACCGGCGCCGCACCGGGCCGCACGGTGGCGTAGCTGCCCGACTCCAGCCTGCGGATGTCCTTGTGCAGCGTCTCCGGCTCCGGGACGTACTGCAGCACCGTGTAGTGCTCCAGCGCCCTCGGGTCCAGCGCGTCGCTCAACCGCAGCGCGGGCAGCAGTTCCAGCAGGCTCTTCTTCTCGCTGCCGAACGCGGTGCCGCCCGGTCCGGTGGCCAGGAACAGCGGCTTGATGCCGAACGGGTCGCGGGCCAGGAACAGCTCCCCGGTTTCGGTGTCCCAGATCGCGAAGGCGAACATGCCGCGCAGCCGCCGCACCGCCTCCGGCCCCCAGTAGTGGAACGCCGCGACGATGGCCTCGCTGTCGCCCTCGGTCTGGAAGATCTTGCCGTCGGGGAACTCGGCGGCGTGCGCCTCGGCGAGTTCGGCGCGCAGCTCCAGGTAGTTGTAGATCTCGCCGTTGAAGGTCAACGCGTAGCGGTCGGGCTGCTCGGGCGGGCCCCAGCGCAGCGGCTGGTGCGAGTGCTCGATGTCGATGATCGACAGGCGGTTGAAGCCGAAGATCACATGGTCGTCGTGCCAGGTGCCGCGCTCGTCCGGGCCGCGGTGACGCACGCAGTGCAAGGCCTCGTAGACCTGCTCCACCGTGCCAGGTGCCGCCTCGTCAGATGCCAGGAATCCGAGCAGTCCACACACGGCGTCGGCAACCTCATTTCTCGCAGTCGGGATACGCGCGCACCGGATGGCGCGCAAGGGGACGAAATCTAGTGTCCGAGTATGCCGCACCCGTGGCGTCCGCGCGTCGCGCGCATCACGTCGCGGGCGGAATCGCTGGTGGCGGTGATCGCGCTGAGCTCCCCGAGGTGTCGAAGCCGACCCGACGACGACCGAGGGGTGCGTTTGGTCTACGCTGCGTAGTACTCAGGTCTCTCTCAGGCGACCCGCGTGTCACGCGCTGGTCGAGAGGGTGCCCTGGAACGAGCTTAGGACGTATCGCCGGGGTAGATCGCAGCCCCGACGATGCACTGTCGGAATGTGTGGCGACCAGGAAGGCGTGAGCGTGGCGCACAAGGCGAGCGAAGAGATCGGGGCACGACCCGCCCGGGGTGGGCAGTACTCACCCGCCCCGCCGGCTTCGCCGGCCAACCGTCCCCCCAGCCGCATCCTTCGGCGGGCCGGGCTGGCGGTGTCCTTGGGGATCACCGCGCTGCTCGTCTCGGGCTGCTCGATCGACAATGTTTGGCTGCGGTTCGGTTGGCCGTCTGGCATCACGCCGCAGGCCACCCGGATGCGGGAACTGTGGACCTGGTCGGTCGTCGCCGCGCTGGCGATGGGCGTGCTGGTCTGGGGCCTGACCTTCTGGACCGTCGCGTTCCACCGCAAGAAGGCCGACTCACCGGAGTTCCCGCGCCAGACCGGCTACAACGTGCCGCTGGAGCTGACCTACACGGCGATCCCGTTCGTCATCATCGCCGTGCTGTTCTACTTCACCGTGGTCGTGCAGGGCTACGTGCAGGAGAAGGTGGACAACCCCGATGTCACGGTCGACGTGACCGCCTTCCAGTGGAACTGGAAGTTCGGCTATCGCAACGTCGACTTCAAGGACGGCTACCGGTTCGACGGCATCGACGCCTCGCGTGAGGCGCTGAACCAGGAACAGCTCGAGGGGTACGAGGAGCGGACCAAGGACGGTCACCCGCAGCCGGGCCCGGTGCACGGCAAGCCGGAGAACGACATCCTGTCCTACCTGCACTACGACAAGGTCGAGACGATCGGCTCGAGCAACGAGATCCCGGTCCTGGTGCTGCCGACCGGCAAGGTCATCGAGTTCCAGCTCGCCGCCGCCGACGTGATCCACGCCTTCTGGGTGCCGGAGTTCCTGTTCAAGCGCGACGTGATGCCGAACCCGAAGGAGAACAACTCCGACAACGTCTTCCAGATCACCAAGATCGAGAAGGAAGGCGCGTTCGTCGGCCGCTGCGCGGAGATGTGCGGCACCTTCCACTCGATGATGAACTTCGAGGTCCGCGCGGTCACGCCGGAGAAGTTCACCAAGTACCTGGACGCGCGCCAGGCGGGCAAGACCAACGCCGAGGCGCTCGAGTCCATCGGGGAGTCCCCGGTCGCCACGTCCACCGCGCCGTTCAACACCAGGCGCGACACCAAGAGCGCCGCCTCGGCCGAGAGCAAGTGAGGATTGATCTGACATGAAGATCGAAGCGCGGATTTTCGAACTGCTCACGGTGTTCTTCGTCATCATCGCGGGCGTCTACGGCTTCTTCACCGGTCAGTCGCGCACGGGCGTCGAATGGGCCGGCACCACGGCCATGGTGCTGACCGCGGGTCTGTCGCTGATCATCGGCACCTACTTCCGGTTCGTCGCCCGTCGTCTCGACCTGCGCCCGGAGGACTACGAAGACGCCGAGATCGTGGACGGCGCCGGTGACCTCGGCTTCTTCTCGCCTGGCAGCTTCTGGCCGATCACCCTGGCCGCCGCCGGTTCGGTGACCGCCCTCGGCCTGGCCTTCTTCCAGTTCTGGCTGATCGGCATCGGCGTCGTGTGCATCCTGACCGCCGCCGCGGGCCTGGTGTTCGAGTACTACCTCGGGCCCGAGAAGCACTGAGCCGACATCGCACCGAAACGGCCCCACCGGTTGTCCGGTGGGGCCGTTTTCGTGGGTGATGAGCCTGCCGGAGGGCGGAGTTCGTATGGCTGCCAGGCCCGACCTGATATGAAGGTGCGGGTGGGAGAGAAGTTGCTGGAGCCGACCCTGAAGGCCCTACCGCACGGGCCGCACGGACTGGCTCGCGACCTGGTGACGGGGTCGCAACGTCAGCGTCTGCTGTTCGGCGTCACGGTCGTTGTCGCCGAGCGCGGCTACCTCGATGCGACGGTCGCGGACATCGCCGCGACGGCGAAGGTTTCGCGCCGGACCTTCTACCAGCACTTCCCGGACAAGGAAGCCTGCTTCCTCGCGGCGGCCGAGACCGGCCGCGATCTGATGATCGATCATCTGCGGCAGGCGATGAGACGGATCCTGGCCGAATCCGTCGAGCCGCTCGAGGCGCTTCACCGCGGCATACGCGAATACCTCACCCTGCTGCGGGACGAGCCGTCGTTCGCCCGCGCCTTCTATCTGGAGACCGCCGTGGCGGGGCCGCGCGCGATCGAGTCGTTCGAACGATGCCAGCACTGGTTCGCCGGTTTCATCCGATCGTGGCGTGCGACGGCGGGCCCGGTCGATCCCTCCGTTCCGGACCACGCGTACCTCGCGGTGACCGACGCGACCAACGAGGCCATCCGACGAACCCTCCGGGCCGGAGGAGACTTGCTCGAGCTCGAGGAAGCCGTCGTGTACATCCATCGCGCCTTGCTCGGCCCGGCGACGCCCGCGGGCTAGGACAGGACTCTGTCGCCGGCCCCGGTGAGGTTGCAGGACGCATCGTCGCTGGTATTGCCGCCTTCGGAGACGATTCTCGCGAACACCTCGACACAGTTGACCACGGCGGCGCCGGATCTGTTCCCGAGAACGGTGGAGTCCCGCAGGACGACCGTGCCGAGCGGGACGCCGACCAGGTCGGTCAGCCGGCGCGGAAGGGTGTCGAGGTAGGCAGGCGCCACGTTGATGCCGCTGCCGCCGTCCGAAGCGGTGTTCCCGGTGATCGTCGCGCGATCGAACGTCACCACGCCCCTGCCTCGGACGTCGACGCCGCCGCCACGACCGGCGAATCCGCCAGGGCGGTACCAGACTCCGGGGTCGACCACGCGATTGCCGGTGATCGTGGTGTCGGTGAAGGCGCAGGTGTTGTCGCAGCGCACGCCGCCCGCCTCGCCCGCGGAGTTGCCGGTGATGACCGTATTCCACGTCTTCAGGTCCGAGCCCGGCACGTTGAAGATGCCGCCGCCGTATCCGGCGCTGTTGCCCTGGACTACGACGTCATCGAGGACGAGATCCGATGAATTCGCGATGCCGCCCCCGCCGGTGTCATAGAACGGGATCTCGTGCTGGGCGGCGACTCCGCCGGTGACGGTCAAACCCGTCAATGTCACGGGCGCGGAGACGCTGAGCACGCGGTCGATCCCGTCGGCGTCCAGCACCGTCCGATCGCGACCGGCGCCGCGCAGCATCGTCGGCGCGGTGAGGTTCAGGTCTCCTGTCGTCGCATCGGGGTTGCGCCCCTGCACTTTTCGCTGGTCGGGGGCTATCGTCAGAACATATCGACCGGCCGGAAGCGCGATCGTGCTACCCGGATGGGCGTTGGCCGCCTGCACCGCGGCGCGCAATGTGCAGGCGCCGGAGGCCGTGCGGCATTGCCCGCTTCGGGGATCGGCCGCTGCCTCGTCGCTGGTGGTGTCCACCGTGATCACCCCCGGTGCGGCTCCGTCGGGTGCGTCGTCGGCGTAGGCCGTTGCCGGAAAGCAGGCCGCGGTCCCCGCGACCAGGGCCGAAATGGCGAATGCGCTGATCGCCGCGGCAGATGTGCTCGTCCTCATGCAGTCTGATCCGATCACGAACATGGAGTGGGGTACGCCCGCGTATAAGTAGGGAACGCGAGCGTTTACAACTATGTCGCACGGGGACTCGCTACCGGTGACGTTTCCGGGAATTCCGTCGATGGTTACTGATTCGCCGCACGCGCTGTTGTGTGAGTGGCCGCGAGCAGGTCGGCATGCCGAGCAGCAAGGTGAATTCGACGACTTCGTGCGTCGCGACGCCGTGGAGAAGGCACGGATCCGTGGCGAGGATCGCGTCGAGCCGATCGTGCGGCATGCCTGCGGTGAGGTAGAAGCCACCCACCAACGGGACGCGGCGTCCCGCCTGCACGAGCGACTGGCCGGCGACGAATTGCTCCAGCCACCGACCGTGGTCCGGGCGCACCGGATCCACGGGACGGCGCGGGGCCGAACCGCTACTCCGCTTCGTACCGCAGCGAGTTCTCCGAACGGCAGATCTCCTCGATGCCGGAGACGATGTCGCGCAACTGCTCGGACGGGAGAGCGGCGGGGCGCAGGCGGCAGGTGAAGGTGATCAGGCCGTGGTCCTCGGCGGGCAGGCCGCGGGCGGCGGATTCGGCGCGCAGGTAGCGGGAGCGGACGCCGTAGGTCATCGCGGAGATGACGGTGAAGCAGCCGGTGCGTTCGCGGTGGCCGGAGAACAGGTCGTGCAGACGGTAGAACACCGACGTGTAGCTCGACAGGGGCGCGAAAACGCCCACCCGGTAGGCGGGACCACGCTCGGACGAGCTGAGCGCCGTATCGGCCAGATACTCGGCATCGCGGAGGGTCTGCACCTTCGGCGCGAACAGCACCGCGCCCGCGGCCGCGTTGCGCACGGGCATGCCCGCTTTGCCCGGCGCGGCGGAGGCGATGGCGCCCAGCGATTTCCGCGCACGCGACCCGACCTCGCGCCGGGCGCGCAGCCCCCTGGTCGGCGCGGTGGGGTACAGGCTCGACCACTGCCCGAACCGCACGGTGCCCAGCTGCACGTGGCCGGTGCCGACCGGACGCGCCACCTTCAGCGGCGCCGTGTCCACCCAGCGGCCGACCTGGAGTTCGGCGTTGCCCGGGCGCAGGATCTCCGCGTAGGCGTGCTCGACGAAGGAGTCGAAGTCGAGGAACCGGTCGGCGTGCGTGGTCAGCCAGGTGCGCTCCTTGTCGATCTCGATCGCGTCCAGGGTGAGCGCGGTGATGATGCCCGCCCGGCCACCCGCGCCCAGGATGCGCTGGAACCGCTCGGTGTGGTGGGTGCGCCCGCAGGTGCCGATGCGCCCATCGGTGTCGACGTACTCCAGATCGACGATCTGGTCGATGAACAGACCGTGCTTGTGCGAGGCCGCGCTGACGCCGCCGACCGACGCGAAGCCGCCCGCGGTGATGTCGCGGTGGTCGCCGACGATGGGCAGGCCGAGTCCGTGCGCGCCGAGCCTGCGGTCGACATCGGACAGTTTCGCGCCCGCCTGCACCCGGACGGTGCGCCGGCCCAGGTTGATGTCCAGCACCTGGTTCATCCGGCGCAGCGACACCACGGTCGGCTGGGCGGGCAGCGTGAGCCCCTCGTCGATCAGCTCGCCGCCGCGCACCATCAACCGTTCCGTTCGCCCGCGTGAATCCCGCACCGTGCGAACGACATCGGCGGTATCGCGGGGGAGGTATTCCTCGGCGTTGGAGACAATGTGCGGCGTGCTCATGGCAGAAAAGCTAACCACAGCGCGGCCCGCGCCGCTTCCCCGAAGCCGGGTGTCATCGCGACGCGGGCGCAAGGCTCTTGCTGAACAGGACGGATCCGGCGGCGTCGCACAGATCGACGGTCAGTTCCCTCGATCTTCCGTCGATGCGCACCTCGCCGAAATGCTGGAAGGCGTCCAGCGGTGAGCTGTTCTGCACCGGCGGTGCGTGGACGTAGACCGCCTCCGGACCGAACGTCCCGTCGAGCTGGTTCGGGCCGAACGCGCCCGCGTTGAGCGGGCCGGAGACGAACTCCCAGAACTCGTCGAAGTCGGTGAAGGCCGCGCGCTCGGGCGAATAGCGGTGCGCCGCCGTGTAGTGCACGTCGGCGGTGAGCCAGACGACGCCGGTCACCTTGTTCGCCTTGATCGACGACAGCACCCGGGCGATCTCGCGCTCCCGGCCCGACGGTGCGCCTGGATCGCCGTTGGCGGGTCCTTCGAATGCGGTGGCGTTCTTCTGCTCACCGTCCGCGACGACCAGGCCGAGCGGCAGGTCGTTGGCGATGATCTTCCAGGTGGCGGTGGACTCGCGCAGGCTGTCGACGAGCCACTTGGTCTGTGCCGGACCGAAGATGCGTCCGTCCGGTCCGGTGTTGGCGTCGTTCGCGTCCTTGTTCGTGCGCATGTCCAGCACGAAGACGTCGAGCAGCGGGCCGTAGGCGATCTTGCGGTACAGGCGGCCGTCCACCGCTTCCCTCGGTTCCAATGGCATCCACTCGTGGAAGGCCTGCCAGGAGCGGGTGGCCAGGGTGTCCATGGCGCGTTCGGTGTGGCCCTTGGATTCGGCGACCAGGCCGCCGGGGTACCAGTTGTTCACCGTCTCGTGGTCGTCCCACTGCACCACCTGCGCGACCGCACTGTTGAAGCGGCGGTAGTTCTCGTCGGTCAGGTTGTAGGCGTAGTTGCCGCGGAACTGGTCCAAAGTCTGCGCGACAGCGCTTTTCGCCTCGCTCACGACGTTGCGCCAGATCCGGCCGTCGGGAAGGGTGATCGATTCCCGCAGCGGTCCGTCGGCGTAGATCGAGTCGCCGGAATGCAGGAACAGGTGCGGGTCGCGGGCGGCCATGGCGGCGAAGATCTTCATGCCGCCCAGCTCCGGGTTGATGCCGTAACCCTGGCCCGCGACGTCACCGGACCACTGCAGCCGGATGTCCGACGCGGCCGTGGGCGCGGTGCGGAAGACGCCGGTGACCGGTTCGGAGGTGGCGCCGTCCTCGCCGCGCAGCGTCACCCGGTAGTGCACCTGCGTCCCGGCGGGCAGGCCGTTGACGCGTACCCGGCCGGTGCCGTCGGAGTCGGGCGTGAGCAGCGGCCCGGTGAAACGCCTGGGGTCGCGGAACGATTCGGTAGCCGCGGTTTCCACGAGCAACGTGGCGGGGCGATCGGCGCGCGCCCAGATCAGTGCGCCATCCGCGCGTGGATCGCCCACCGCGACTCCGTGGGTGAGCGCCGGACGCTGCCGCACCAGCGCCGGGCCGTCGTCCCGTGCGCATGCCGCCAGCGCGGGAGCCGCCACCAATCCGAGTGCGGAGGCGCGCAATACGGTTCGCCGGGATGGTCTCGAGTCCGAGCCGGTCATGAGGCAACCTTGACGCGACTACCTCAACGGCGCGTGAACGGGCCGGGTCCGGGCGGACAACAAGCAGGGCTCAGTGCGCCAGGCGCGCGATGCGGTGGTGCAGTTCGCCCGTCCAGTCCACCCCGCCCAGCTGCTGGTAGTCCACCCACAGCGCGTCGAAGACGTCGCGGCCCTCGGAGAGCCAGCCGCCGCGTTTGTCCGCCTCCAGGACCAAGCTCATGCCGGTGTCGGTCGGGACGAAAGTCACCTCGAGCTGGTTCAAGCGGGGGTAGTTCGGCGCGCCGGTGAACTCGATCTCCTGGTAGAACGGCAGCGTCTGCGGCGTGTTGTGCACCCGGCCGGACTCGACGTCCGCGCTGCGCAGGTGGAATCCCAAGCGCTCCACCGCTTCCAGTAGCACGTGCTGGGCGGGCAGCGCGCCGACGCCGATCGGGTCGGTGTCGGCGGCGTCCACCGCGCCGTGGATCTCCACGATCGTGCGCAGCGAGACCACCGTGCCGGGCAGGTGCCGTCCGTTGTAGAACGTGATCGGTGTTTCCATGGGCGCGCGGGCCGCGAACCGGAACTCCAGCGGCGCACCCGCGGGCAGAGACAACGGCCCGTGCACCCCGGTACGGCCGAACGCGATGTCGCGCACGCCTTCGTGATCCTCGTACTCCTGCTCGGCCCTGGTCACGAACTCGACGGCCACCCGGGTGATCTCCTGCGCGACCGCCCCGCCCCGCAACCGGATCACGCCCTCCACCGTGCCCCCGGGCTGCACCCCCGGCGTGAACAACTCGGTCTCCACTTCGGCCCCGCCGACCCCGGCCGCCGCCAGCAACTTCTCGAACATGCTCCGCAGTCTCCCCGACCTCGCCGAACAAAACCTTGGCGTTCCCTTACGTTGTGGGCAACGCCATCTCGATCCCTTGTCCCGTACTTCTCCCGCGTCCGGAGCCGGTCGCGCTGCCGAACTCGGAATGCTCGACACGGCAGCATGTTCCGAGAGGCACACGGAAGCGGCCACGGCTCGAGCGGCGGCGGACTCCCGAGGGCGCGGCGGCCCACTCTCTGGGGTGCTGCGGTCGCGGAGCCGCGCTGCGCGGGCATTCAGCCGATACGAAAACGGCCCCGAGAACTGTCTCGGGGCCGAGGCGGGGCTTCGGGTCAGCCCGCGGCGGTGTCCGGGATGCGGACGGAGACGGAGGACGGGCGGCTGCCGCTGGGGACGCCCTTCTTCAGGCTGTGGGCGTAGACGTCGACGTACTCCTGGCCGGTGAGCCGCATCAGCTCGTACATGACCTCGTCGGTGACGGCGCGCTCGACGAAGCGGTTGCCGCCCATGCCTTCGTAGCGGGAGAAGTCGATGGGCTCGCCGAACTTGACGGTCACCTTCCTGCGGCGCCAGCGGAACGGCCCTGGCGGGCTCACCTCGTCGGTGCCGATGACCGCGACCGGGATGACGGGGACGCCGGTCTCCAGCGCCAGGCGGGCCAAGCCGGTCTTGCCCTTGTACAGGCGGCCGTCGGGGGAGCGGGTGCCCTCGGGGTAGAGGCCGACCAGACGGCCCTGGTCGAGCAGCTTGCGGGCGGCGTTCAGCGCGTCCTCGGCGGCGTCGGCGCCGCTGCGGTCGATGGGGTACTGACCCGTGGCGCTGAAGAAGAACTTCTGCAACCGGCCCTTGATGCCGGGCGTGGTGAAGTACTCGGCCTTGGCGAGGTAGTTGATTCGCCGCGGGCTCAGCAGCGGCGCGAACAGCCAGTCGGCGAAGGAGAGGTGGTTACCCGCCATGATGGCCGGCCCGTCCGCCGGAATGTTCTCCACACCTTCGACCGTCGGCCGGTTGTAGAGATGAATGAACGGTCCCAGCAGCACGAACTTCAGCAGCCAGTAGAACATGACGTCCTTCCCCCGGGACCGGGATAGTAGCGGGCACCTGCGTCAATTGCCGACTTTACCGCTGGTGCAAGATCACATCCAACCGCAGCGGCGAATCTCACCACACTTCGGCCCCGACGCCGAGCGATGGTACGCGTCGGCGTGTCGCGGCAGGCCGCGACGGCTCGCGGCGGCGGTGTCACCGGCTGGTCCGGGCGACGCGCGCGGACTTGCGCGCGTCCGAGGGCAGCGCGGCCCTGGCGAGGTCGGCGGCGCCGATCATGCCTGCGGCCTCGCCGAGTTGAGTGGTCCTGATGCGGGCCAGCGGCCGGTGCCCCGCGCCCGTGATCGCCCGCGCGTACTCCTCGCGCGCCTCGTCCAGGAACAGCGGCGCCGAACTGCTCACCCCGCCCGCGATCACCACCAGGTCCGGATCGAAGATGTCGCTGACGAACGCGAGCCCGAGCCCGAGCCAGCGCGCGAAGTCGGCCATCACCCGCACGGCGAGCGGGTCGCCGTCCTGCGCCGCGCCCGCGACCCGCCGTCCGGTCAGCGAGCCGGGATCGCGCGCCACGTCCCTGGCGAGCACGGAGCGCACGGTGTCGCTGGCCAGCATCTCGATCGCGGTCTCGGCCAGGGCGGTTCCGCTGCAGTAACGCTCCCAGCATCCGCGCTTGCCGCACGGGCAGGCCCGCCCTTGCGGAACCACCTGCAGATGACCCAGTTCCGGCGCGACGCCGTGCGTGCCCCGGTACAACTGGCCGTCGATGAGCAGGGCGGCGCCGATACCGGTGCCGATGGCGACGAGCACTACGTTGTGCCCGCCCGCGGCGGCGCCGAACCGGTACTCGGCCCACATCGCCGCGTTGGCGTCGTGCTCCAGGATCACCGGCAGTTCCAGTCGTTCGGTCAGGCGCTGGGCGACCGGGGCGTCCTGCCAGGGCAGGTGCGGGGCGAACCGGACGGTGGAGCGGTCGCCGTTGATGAACCCGGCGACCGCCAAGCCCACCGCGCCGATGGGATGCCTGCCGGACAGCTCGCGCACGGCCCGGTCCAGCGCGTCCTCCAGCGCTCGCGCGGAATGCGGCGTCGGCGCCTGGACCGTGTCCAGCACCTCGCCGCTGTCGTCGATCACCGACGCCCGAATGTTGGTGCCGCCGACGTCTATTCCGACGGTCAGCGATCGCGTACCGGCCATCTGCTGCGTCATACCTTGATCGTCACGGGTATGTCGACGTAACGGGGGCCGTCGTCGTCCCCGCGCCGGTCGTGGTGATGCGGCGCGCCGGTCTCCGGATCGGCGTCGGTGGGCATGACCGGTTCGACCGGCACCCCCGCCAGCGCTTCGCGCAGCACGGTGACGATCGCGGTGCCGTGATCGGCGATCGCGGCCAGCACCTCGTGGTGCTCACCGCGCACCAGCGCTGCGGCCGCGCACACCGGGCACCAGCTGCAGCTGGACCACTCGACCTGACCGTCGGCCGCGCGCCGCAGCACCGGCTCCACCCGCTCCAGCACCGCCTCGGCCAGCAGCTTCAGCTCCTCGGCGAACTCGGCGACACCGTCGGGCGCGGTGTGACCGCCGGCCTGCTCGCCCCTGGGCGAGTGCGGATCACCGGTCATGGCCGTGACTTTCGGACGCGTGCGCCCAGACCCGGGGATCGGGCCGGAACCGAACCACCAGATATTCGTCCTCGAGTTCGGCGCCGTCGACCGTGCACCGCCGCAATACCGGCGCCAGGCGCACCCGGCGCCGGACACCGTCCGCTCCCACGATCAAATCGTCCTCCACTCGGCCAAGGCGCAACGTGGCGGCGTCGACCACCGGCAGGTGCATGCGCAGCGCGTACACCGACCGCAACCCGGTGCCGGATTCCAGGCGAACCAGCGGTTCGCCGGAACTCGCGTCGACCTCCGTCTGATTGTCGCTCAGCATAAGCGCAGCGTCCCCGGTGCCGCCCGCCGAGCCCATCGCGTCCGACAGCGCGGCCAGCGATTTCAGCCCGATCGGCTCGGGACCGGTGTGCTGCGCGATCACCACCGGAATACCCCGCATCGCGCTCCGCAACTCGGCGATGATGTCCGATTGCTCGCCGCGCCGGTTCGAATACCACTGCACCGCCGGATGTTCGGCCCCAGCGGGCGCCGCGAGATCGGGCAGCACCTTGTTCACCACCACCGCATCCAGCCGCAAGCCCAGCAGCGCCGCGGCGGAACGCACCCGCCGCGATTCGGCCACCGCCACCCGCTCGGCGAGGGTGACCAGCCGCGCGCCGGTGCGCCGGTGGTCGGCGAGCAGATCGCGAACCTCGGCGACCGCCTTGACGATTCGCTCCACCGTTGCCGCGAGCACGGCCCGCCGCAGGTCGGTGCCCGCGGCGCTCATCGCTCGCGCGTCCGGCGGCCAGATCCGTTCCACGTAACCGAGCAGGGTGCCTGGCGCGGTGACGATGCGCAGCATGTCCGCCGAGGGCGGGCAGTCGACGACGATCAGATCCCAGTCGTCCTCGGCGGCGAACTGGGCGATCTCCACCAGCATCAGCAGTTCCTGCACGCCGGGCAAACCGGTCAGCTCCGCCGGATCCAGCGCGCCGAGGTCGAAGCCGTGCTCGTGCCCGCGACCGGTGGAGACCAGACGCACCACGTCGCGGAACCGGTCCTCGAGCAGCGCGAGCGAATCGATCTCGATCACGTCCAGTCCGGGCAGCACGGTGGTGATACCGGTGACGGTGCCCGGATCGTGCGGGAAGCGGAAACCCAGCGCGTCGCCCAGCGAATGCGCCTGATCGAGCGAGGCGATCAGCACGCGACGGCCCGACCCTGCCTCGGCCATGGCGGTGGCGCAGGCGAGCGTGGTCTTGCCCACCCCGCCCTTGCCGATGAACAGCTCGACCCGGGTCTTGTGCGCGGTCAGCCTTCGACCCGTTTCTTCAGTTCCTTCAGCGCGGTATCGGTGATCACTTTCTCGGCCTTCCGCTTGAACATGCCGATCATCGGGATGTTCAGATCGACGGTCAGCGTATAGACGACTTCGGTGCCGCCGGGCCGATCGATCAACTCGTAGGTGCCGTTCTGCGCCTTCTGCAATTCGCCGCTGAGCAGCCGCCAGCTGACCGCCTTGCGGTCGGCGCGCCAGTCGTAGGACAGCACGTAGGTGTCCTTGACCACCCCGGCGTCCAGCACGAATCGCGCGGTCTTCGCCAAACCGTCCGGCCCGGTCTCCAGCACCTCGACCGACTTCGCCGCGGACACCCACTCCGGGTAGGACTCCAGATCGGCGATGACGGACATCACCTGCTGCGACGGGGCCTCGATGACGATCGATCTCTGGGTCCTGTCGGCCATGCGGACAGCGGTTCCTTTCAGCGTCGGTGCCGGTGGATCAAGGCTGGGGCGCGGGAGTGACACCGGCGGGACGGCCCGCCTCCAACCGGGACTTCAACTCGAACGACATGTTCTTGCCCGCGACCCGGCGCGCCCGGTTGACGGCGGCCAGCTTGCCCGCGGGCAGCGGGGGCTGCGGCTCGGCGTGCAAGAAGTAGTGCAGGATCACCCCGTCGAGCGAAGGCTCCAGCCACACCTCCATGGTCCCGGTCAGCGCACCCGTCACCGACCAGCGGATACCCTTCTCGGCCCGATCCTCCCTGACCTCCAAGGCCAGGTCCGGCCACCAGCGGCGCCAATTGTTCGGCCCCGCCAGCAGCTCGGCCACGGCGGCGCCCGATGCGGCGACGAAGGTCTGGTCTGCGACCTGGATACTGCTCACTCCGCTGAGCGTAGTAGATGCGACGCGGATCACCGCAGCAGCTGTCGCAGGCGCGCGCCCAGGCTGTCCCAGCGCCACTGCTGCTCGACGAACGCGCGTCCCGCCGCGCCCATCCGCGCGGCGGCGTCCCGGTCGGACAGGATC
Source organism: Nocardia sp. NPDC003726 (assembly GCF_053586955.1). Taxonomy (NCBI): domain Bacteria; kingdom Bacillati; phylum Actinomycetota; class Actinomycetes; order Mycobacteriales; family Nocardiaceae; genus Nocardia; species Nocardia sp. NPDC003726. The sequence goes on from NZ_JBSFNF010000025.1 coordinate 17,445, forward strand.
TCCACCAGGGCATCGGCGATCTGCTGCACCGAACGGCCGTCCACCACACGGCCGGTCTTGCCTTCGATCACCGTCTCCGGCGCGCCGCCGGAATTGCCCGCGACCACCGGGACGCCCGACGCCGACGCCTCCAGGTAGACGATGCCGAGCCCCTCCACATCCAGCCCCGCGCCCCTGGTCCGGCACGGCATCGCGAAGACGTCCGCCAGCGTGTGATGCGCGGCCAGCTCACCGGACGGGACGCGGCCGGTGAACACCACGTCCTCGGTGACGCCCGCGGCGACCGCGAGGGCACGCAGCTTGTCCTCGAACGGACCGCCACCCGCGATCACCAGGACCGCGCCCCGCACTCGCTCACGGATATCGCGCATCGCCAGGATCAGCGCGTCCTGCCCCTTGCGCGGCACCAGCCGCGACAGGCACAGGATGGTCGGCCGGTCACCCAAGCCGTACCGGGCGCGCAGTTCGGCGCGCGCGGCGGGATCCGGGCGGAAGACCTCGGAGTCCACGCCGGGCGGCAGATACTCGAGCGCCGCGTTCGGGCCGAACGCGGAGGCGAACCGGCGGCGGGTGTAGCGGCTGACATAGGTGACCACATCGGTGTGCTCACCGATGGCCCGCAGCGCCTGCCTGGCGCCGGGCAGCATCGACCACCCGACCTCGTGCCCGTGGGTGCTGGCCAGAATGCGTTCGGCGCCCGCACGGCGCAGGGCGGGCGACATCAGCGCCAACGGCGCCGCCGCCCCGAACCACACCGTGTCGCACTGCTCGCCGCGCAACAGCCGCGCGGCGCGGCGCAGCACGAGCGGAGTCGGCAGCATCAGCGTGGTGGGATGGCGGACGACCTGGAACTTCTGCCCGGCGTCGAACTTCAGATGGCTGTCGCCGCGCCAGCGCGGCGCGTAGACCACCAGGTCGTCCGGCGGCAGTTCACCGGCCAGCGCCTGCAGATACGACTGGATACCGCCCGGCCGCGGCGGGAAATCATTGGTAACCAGCAAAGTTCGGGCCATGCGCAACAAAATACTGTGTTTGTTTGGCCGCGCCTTCGGCGCGGCGTGTTCGCGGCCCCTTTGTGGCTCGCGTCCGAGTGGCCGCCGCTTGCTCCTTCGTCGCTTGCGCGGCGGCCACTCGGACGCGAGCCGGGCCGCGATCGGCGGATGCTCGGTCTCGCTTCGCTCGGAAGGCGTGGTCGCGGTGCGCTGGGCGCGTCCGGGATCCGAAGTCGGGACGCTGTGCGTGGGCGGGGGGAGGGTAGTTGGATGTGTGCTCCGGCCGCGAACGGCGGATGCTCGGTCTCGCTTCGCTCGGAAGGCGTGGTTGCGGTGCGCTGGGCGTGTCCGGGATCCGAAGTCGGGACGCTGTGCGTGGGCGGGGGGAGGGTAGTTGGATGTGTGCTCCGGCCGCGATCGGCGGATGCTCGGTCTCGCTTCGCTCGGAAGGCGTGGTTGTGGTGCGCTGGGCGTGTCGGGGCTCAGAAGTCGCGACGTTTTGCGCGTGGGCCGTGTGGGTGGACTGGTGGGTCACCATGAGCGGTGAGCGCTGGACGCGAGCCGGGCCGATGCCCGGTCTCGCTTCGGTTGGAAGGCGTGGTTGTGGTGCGCTGGGCGTGTCGGCGCTCAGAAGTCGCGACGTTGTGCGCGTGGGCCGTGTGGGTGGACTGGTGGGTCACCATGAGCGGTGAGCGCTGGACGTGAGCCGGGCCGATGCCCGGTCTCGCTTCGGTTGGAAGGCGTGGTTGCGGTGCGCTGGGCGCGTCGGCGCTCCAAAGTCGGGACGTTGTGCGCGTGGGCGGTGTGGGTTGGACTGGTGGGGTCACTGCGGGCAGGGCAGTTGGATGTGTGCGCGGGCCGCGATCGGCGGGGGCTCGGTCTTGCTTCGCTCGGAAGGCGTCGCGGTGCGCGGGGCATGTCATAAGCCGAGGGCTCAGGCTGCGATGCATGGCGAAAGCTCCGCCTGCGAAGAGGAAGGGTCGGGCCGATTCGGGTCGGCGGATCGGTGCGGGTGGTGTCGCGATTGCGTCATATGTCCCACTCGGCGTGCGGGCCGTGCGGCGGCGGCAGACCGAAGGATGGGGTCACCGACCAAGGGAGCGGGGCGGCGCCGCGCGCGCCGACGATCGGAGCGGGGTCAGGCGGTTCGGGTGCGGAGCCACTCGCGCCAGTCGCCGACGAAGTCGGTGCGGGTGGTGCCGAGGACTTCGCGGAGGACGGCGTCTTCGGTGGCGGGGGTCTGTCTGCTCGCGGCGATGCGGCGGTAGAGCTCGACGAGGTGGGTTCGGTCGTACTTCTCGGCGACGAAGGCGCAGACCGACCAGGCCTTCTCGTAGGTGAAGGCGGCGTCGGGGCCGGAGAAGTCGGTGTCGGGCGGCAGGTCGTCGGGGATGCGGCCGGCGTGGGCGTGCGCGGTGAGCGTGGGAGCGATGTCGGCGAACCGCTGGCCGTCGCGATGGTGCGCGGTGTACTCGGCGAAACCTTCCAGCATCCACAGCGGGGCGCCGTCGACGGTGTCGGCGCGAGCGGCGATGTGGGTCAGTTCATGCCGCAGCAGCGTGGCCATGCCCTCGGGATCGAGGCGGCGTCCGGTGTCGGGGCCGAACACGACCCGCTGGCCGGTCGGCTTGCTGCCCGGCGTGAACGGGTCGGCGACCGAGGCGGCGGCGACCTCGGCGGACAGCAGATCGGGCGAGCGCAGCAGGGCCGCGAATTCGGAAGGCGAGGAGGCGACGACGACGAGCGCCGATTGCGCCCAGCCGGGACCCCAGACGTCGGTCACCGCGGCGGTGGCGTCGGCGAGTTCGCGTTCCAGCACGTCGATCTCGATCCGCTGATCGGGATGCCCGACGATCAGCGATCGCCGCCCGTCTCCGGTCGGCACCTGGCGGGCGACGATCGATCCGAACGGCTCGACGATGCGCCGCACCTCCGCCAACCTGGGATCGGCGGCCGCGGCCTGACCCACCGCCTCGGTCGCCCCCGGCTCCGCGGCCCGCAGCTCGGGGAGCACCGTGCTCGGCAACATGATCAGCGCCACGCACACGCCGGTGAGCGCCACCACCATCGCGACGGTGAGACAGAACTCGAATCGCCGCCGCGCCGACCACCACGCGCGCAGTCTTCGCATCCCGGTCATCGGCGCGCCCCGGCCGGGGACACGGCTGTGCCGCTCGCCGCGGCGATGCCGCGCCGACCGCGCGGGTGGCTCACCGTCGCCCGTCGCGGGTCGGTGGGGTGGTGGGTAACGCGGTGCCGCTGGTTGGCTCGCTCACGGCCTCTAGTATCGCCGAGCCGAATGGAACGGCGTCGAGCCCATGGGCGCGACCGCGACGGGCACGCCGAAGGTGGAGGCGTGCAGCATGAGTCCGTTGCCCGCGTAGATGCCGACGTGCGAGATGTCGGAGTAGAAGAACACCACGTCGCCGGGCTGCAGATCCTCCTTGGGCACGGGTGTGCCGTAGGTGGCCTGCTGCGAACTGGTCCTCGGCACGTTCTTGCCGACCTGCTTGAACGCCCACTGCACGAGACCGGAGCAGTCGAACTGGTCCGGACCGGTGGCGCCCCACACGTAAGGGTCGCCGACCCGCGTGAGCCCGGCCGCCAGCGCGCTGGTTCCGCTGCCGGGGACGAGGCCCTGCAAGAGGCTGTCGCGGTCGAAGCCGGGCGGGAACGGCGATCCGGCGAGGGCGGACTTGTCCTTTGCCGACAGCGTGCCCCAGGCCTGCACCACCTCGGCGATGGCGCCGCCGAGATCGCTGCGCTTGCGTTCCAGATCGATGCGCACCGCGTCGGCTTTCTGCGCGGCCGACCGGGCGGCGTCGGCGGCGGTGCGGGCCTCCGATTCGGCCGCGGTCGCGGCGTCGGTGGCCTTCTTGTAGTGCTCGAGCTGCGCGGAGGTCTGCGCGGACACCACGTCCAGCGTGGACATCTGGTCGAGCAGTTGCTGCGGTGAATCGCTGACCAGCACTGCGAACAGGCGATTGGTGCGGGCGCCCTGGTAGGCGGCGATCGCGGTGCGGTCGATGACCGGCTGATACCGGCGGACCTCGTCCTTGGCCCGGTTCACCAGGTCGGTGCTGGCGGCCAGCCTGGCGTCGGCGTCACGCTGGACCGCGAGCTTCGCCTCCAACTCGGCTTCCGCGCCGAGCGCCTGCTGGTTGAGCTGTTCGGACTGACGAGACAGGTCGATCATCCGCTGTACGGCTTCGCCGGCGGTCGTGGGGAGCGCCACCGGATCCGCTCCGGCCGGGCCGCCGCCGTAGAGACAAGCGGCGAGGAATCCGGCTGCCAGCGTTCCTGCGACCAGACGTTTGGTCTGCTGTCCCCGGTGATGTACAGCCACAGCCCGCGGTGCCCCGTTCTCCTCGTGAAGCTTTCGGCGAACCCCGAGGTTTGCTCCGGGCGAACCCGGGGTAATCGGTCGAAGGTCTCGGTTAGGTTACGGAACGGCCCGTGTCGATTCCCCCCTCAGAACCATTTCAACACCGGGCCGGGGCGCGGTCGGCCCGCCACGGCGCGGCCCGACCGGCTGCTCAGAAGCGGCGCGCGCCCGCGATCGGCATGGAGGAGATCGGCGCCACCTTCACCGGCTGGCCCGAGGTCGACGCGTGCACGACGTTGCCGTCACCGGCGTAGAGGCCGGAGTGGCCGCCGCCGTAGAACGACACCAGGTCGCCCGGCCGGAGGTCGTCGAGCGACACGGGGCTGCCTGCGGCCAGCTGGGCGCCGCTGGTGCGGGGGAGTTCGACACCCGCCTGGCGGTAGGACCACTGGACCAGGCCGGAGCAGTCGAAGGCGTCCGGGCCCGCCGCGCCGTAGACGTACGGCGAGCCGACCTTGCTGAGCGCGGCGTCCAGCGCGACGTCGCCGGAAGACTTGGGTGCCACGAAGGGCAGGGGAGCCGGGCCGGGCAGCTCGAGGCCGGGCAGGCCCGGCGGAACCGGCAGCTCGTTCGGAACGTCGAAGGTGCCCACGCCGGGGATGGTCACCGGCTGGGCCGACGCGGGTGCTGCGGGCAGCAGGAACGCGCCGATGGTGGCAGCGCCGACGGCCCCGGCGGCAACGGCGCGCTTCGCCTGACGCTTGGCGGCGTTGGTCGTCATGATGCGGTACTCCCAATCTGCCTCACGACGCCGCACCCGGTGGTGCCGCGGACTTCGTCGGCGCCGCACCGTTCGGCGCGGCGGACTCCGTGAGGTCTCAGGAAGGTTACGAATACATCACGGTCGTTTGTAAAGCCTCGGCAAAGCGAAAAGGGCTTGCTCAACAATTTCGGTGGCTAATGGGTGTGAGATATGTCCCAGCGAATCACGAAAAGATAACGACGCGGAATGCGTAGGGATATGTGCGCCCGGGTGGGGTCGCGAGGCGGGACGGACCGGCCTTCCGCCCGGGGTGCGGATGTGCGGCATTTCGCCAGCTAGAAGCGGTTTACTCGCCGTAGGATCCGGTATGGTCGCCGGTTCGTACACCGTAGAGCCGACCGGCGGCGACACGCCCGGCCGTGCCGGCTCGCGTTTCACCGGACGCGCGGCAATGTTTGATACAGTTTTCGACCTTATGTGATCTGGGTCTCTTTTTCGATTTTCTAGATCAATTCCCGGGTATCGCCTCCGAATCCGCACGGTGTTATTCGGACATTTCGTGGCGTCTCCGCGCGTCCGGTTCCTGTCGGACCGTCGCTCTACGCTGCTGGCCGTGTCCGAACCCGTGCCGCGCCCTGCCGCCAAGCAGCTGGCCTTCGACGAGCTCGACACCCCGTTGTACGACACGACTTTCGTGGTCGTGGACCTGGAGACCACCGGGACCAGTCCGGGAGCCGACGGCATCACCGAGATCGGAGCGGTGAAGGTGCGCGGCGGGGAGGTGCTCGGCGAGTTCGCGACGCTGGTCAACCCGGGTCGGGCGATTCCGCCCGCGGTCGTGCACGTCACGGGCATCACCACCGCGATGGTGTACGCCGCGCCGCGCATCGAGGCGGTGCTGCCCGGCTTCCTGGAATTCGCCGCGGGCGCGGTGCTGGTCGCGCACAACGCCAGGTTCGACATGGCGTTCCTGCGCGCCGCCGCGGCGCAGTGCGACACCGCATGGCCGCCCGCGCAGGTGCTGTGCACCGTGAAGCTGGCGCGGCGGGTGCTCGGACGTGACGAGGCGCCCTCGGTGCGGCTGGGTTCGCTGGCCCGGCTGCTCGGCGCCACCACCCAGCCGACGCACCGGGCGCTGGAGGACGCCCGCGCGACCGTCGACGTGCTGCACGCCCTGATCGCCCGGGTCGGGAACCAAGGCGTGCACAGTCTCACCGAGCTGCTCGACTATCTGCCCGACGTCACACCCCGGCAGCGCTCCAAACGCGCCCTCGCGGCCGATCTCCCCGCCGCTCCGGGGGTGTATCTGTTCCGGGGGCCTTCCGATGAAGTCCTATATATAGGCACGGCTGTGAACTTGCGCCGTCGCGTCCGCAATTACTTCACCGGTTCGGAGACCCGAGGGCGGATGAAAGAGATGGTGTCACTGGCCGTTCGGGTCGACCACGTGGTGTGCGCGCACGCGCTCGAGGCGGGGGTGCGCGAACTTCGGCTGCTGGTGGCGCACACCCCGCCCTACAACCGCCGGTCGAAATTTCCCAAGCGCGCCTGGTGGCTCACTCTCACCGACGAGCCGTTCCCGCGCTTCTCGGTGGTGCGGGAGCCGGGCGCGGCCGCGCTGGGGCCGTTCCACTCCCGCAACGACGCCGCCGACCTGGGCGTGATCATCGCCGAATTCACCGGGTTGCGCACTTGCACGGCACGGCTGTCCCGAAAGGCGGTGCACGAGTGCCCGCCCGCTCTGGTCGGCGGGTGTCCGGCGGGCTCCGGCGGGAAGCGGTTGAACATGACGCAGTACGCCGCGGCGCCCGCGCTCGTGCGCGCGTTGTTCGCCGGGTACAGCGACGCGCCGATTCGCCTCATGCTCGATTGCATCGAAACCCATTCGCGCGCTGAGCGTTTCGAGGCGGCCGCGCGGCTGCGCGATCGTGCCGCGCGCGTGGTGCGCGCGCTGCGGCGCACCCAGCGACTGGCCGCGGTGGCGCGCATCGCCGAACTGATCGCCGCGCATCCCGACGGCGACGGCGGGTGGGAGTTCGCGGTCATCCGGTACGGCCGCCTCGCCGGCTCCGGCACCGCGGCGCGCGGTGTGCCGCCGATGCCCATCGTGGAGCAGATCGCCGCCGCCGCCGAAACCGTGGTTGCGGCCACTCTGCCGAACCTCGGCGCGCTGCCGGCCCTCGGCCCGCACCTGCCGGACCACACATGGACTCCGGTCGAGGACGCCCCGCCGTTACGCGGCGCGTCCCCGGAAGAAGTGGCGCTGGTCGCCCGCTGGCTGGCCCGGCCGGGGGTGCGGATCGTGCGGACCACGGACGGTTACCACGAGCCGATGTATGGCGCGGCACGCTGGCTGGGCTGGGCGGAACTGGCCGACGCCGCGGTCCGCGCCCAACCGACCGAGCAGGGCTATCTGGACCGCTTAGGCTGAGCGTCATGATTACCGCGATCGTCTTGATCCACGCCGACAACGGCCGTATCCCGGAGACCGCGCAGGCGGTCGCGGACACCGACGGCGTCGCCGAGGTCTACTCCTGCGCGGGCGACGTGGACCTGATCGCGATCGTGCGGGTGCGCGACCACGAGCAGATCGCCGATGTGGTGACCGGCCGGATCGACAAGACCCCTGGTGTCCTGCGCACCACGACGCACATCGCGTTCAAGTCGTATTCCCGCGCCGAGGTGGAGGCCGCTTTCTCGCTCGGGGAGTAGTTCTCCACCGGGCGGCGCCAGGCCGGGCGTCAGTTGTCGCCGAGCGTCTGCGTCAGCTTCGCCCAGCGCTCCAGCAGCGCGGTGGCGGCGCCCGTGTCGATCGCCTCGGCCGCGCGCTCGACGCCCGCCGCCAGCGCGGCGTGCAGGTCCGCGTCCGGATCGCCCACGCCGCGCGACCAGTCGTAGGCGACGATGGCGGCCGCCGAATTCACCAGCACCGCGTCCCGCGCCGCGCCGCCGCGACCGGCGAACACGTCGCGGGCAACGCCCGCGTTCACTTCGGCGTCCCCGCCGCGCAGCGCGTCCAGATCGACCCGGGGGATACCGATGCGGGTCGGATCGATGGTGGCCCGGCGCGTCCGTCCGCCCGACACGATCCACGCCTCGGTGGTGTCCGAGGTGGTGATCTCGTCCAAGCCGTCGTTGCCGCGCACCACCAGCGCGCTCGCGCCGCGTTCGGCGAACACGCCCGCGATCACGGGCAGCAATTCGGTGAAGGCGCAGCCGACCAGACCGGCGCGCGGCTGCGCGGGATTGGTCAGCGGACCGAGCACGTTGAAGACGGTCGGGATGCCGATCTGGCTGCGCGCCGCACCCGCGTACTTCAGGGCGGGATGGAACACCGCCGCGAAGCAGAACCCGATGCCGGCTTCGCGCACGCAGCGCGCCACCGACTCCGGACCGAGCGCGAGCTTCACGCCCAGCGCCTCCAGCACGTCGGCGCCGCCGCTCTTGGAGGACGCGGCCCGATTGCCGTGCTTGACCACCGGCACCCCGGCCGCGGCCACCACGATCGAGGACATGGTGGAGATGTTCACCGAACCCGACCGGTCACCGCCGGTGCCGACGATGTCGACCGCGTCGCCATCGATCCGCACCAGCCGCGCGTGCTCGAGCATGCCGGTGGCCAGGCCGGTCAGCTCGGCGGGCGTGGGGCCCTTGATCTTCATGGCGACGCCGAAGGCGGCGATCTGCGCGGGGGTGGCGTTGTCGGACATGATCTCGCTCATCGCCCACGCCGTGTCGTCCGCGGCCAAGTCGCCACCGTCGGCGAGGGTTCCCAGCACCTGGGGCCAGCTGCGCACGCTCATTCCACACTCCCGTCACACTGGTCGCGACCTGTCCCGGCACACCGGTCCGCGCACCAGTTTGTCCGCAGAGCAGCCTAGTGCGCGACCGGTTATGCCGGGGCGTGTGGTGCGGAGCCGGGTTGCAAGGCGTCCCATCCGTCGGCGATGCCGTCGTGGCGCTGGGCCAGCCCGGCCATCCGGGAGCGCTCCTGGGAGCAGTGCAGGGCGTCGAGGATCTGGACGCGCCGCAGGATCACCGTCTCGAACTCGTCGGCGCCGGGGCCGCCGACCCGCGGCGCGGGGGAGTAGCCGTCCTGCGCGGCGATCGCGCAGACGGCCTGCACGTGCCGGGCCGGGATGCGCAGGTGGTGGCGCAGCACCGCGGGCGCGTCCGGCGTCAGATCGGTCGCGCGCGCCAGCGCGGCCGAACACGCCTCCGCGTCGTCGAAGCCGGACGCGACCACGACCAGATCCGCCCGGTCCGGGTCGAGCGCGGCCTGCCGGTCCCGCCGCAGCAGCCGCCGCAGTCGCGGTGTCACCTTCATCTCAGCTTCTCCTTACCCTCGCCTGTCATGCTGACCGGGCGCTCGTCCGCGCGCGGCTCGCGTACCGAGCTCGTCACCGCCCCCCGCCTGGTCGGGAGCCCGTCCTCGCCTGCGTTTTCCGACACGGAGGAACGAGTTTCGTACCCGGCTACGGCCGTCGTACTACGACGAGTCATACTTACCCCCGTGACGACCGCAGTAGGGACCCCAGGATCGGCCATTACCCAGCGTGTGCATTCGCTGAACCGGCCCAACATGGTCAGCGTCGGTACCATCATCTGGCTGTCGAGCGAGCTGATGTTCTTCGCCGGCCTGTTCGCGATGTACTTCGTCGCCCGCGCCCAGGCGCACGGTAACTGGCCGCCGGAGCCGACCGAGCTGAATCTGAAGCTCGCAGTGCCGGTCACGACCGTGCTGGTCGCGTCGTCGTTCACCTGCCAGATGGGCGTGTTCGCCGCGGAGAAGGGCGACGTGTTCGGCCTGCGCCGCTGGTACGTCATCACTCTGATCATGGGCGCGTTCTTCGTCGGCGGCCAGGGCTACGAGTACATGAACCTCGTGCACGAGGGCACCTCGATCTCCAGCAGCTCCTACGGCTCGGTGTTCTACATCACCACCGGCTTCCACGGTCTGCACGTCATCGGTGGTCTGATCGCGTTCGTGTTCCTGCTGGCGCGCACCAAGGTCAGCAAGTTCACCCCGGCGCAGGCCACCGCGGCGATCGTCGTCTCCTACTACTGGCACTTCGTCGACATCGTGTGGATCGGGTTGTTCGCCACGATCTACTTCGTCCGCTGATCGTGGACGCCGCGCCGCTCAGCGGGCGCGGTGCGACCCAAGATCCTTCGCACAAGTCGGTTCCGTCTACTCCAAAGGGACACAGATGAGTTCATCGCCCCCGTCAGCGCCAGAGCCCGCCAGCCCCGGGAACGGCCAGGCCAGCAAGACGCGCAGGCAGCGCCGCGTTCGCCGTCGCATCGCGGGCGGGCTTGCGCTGCTGGTGGGCCTCGTCGGAGCAGGCTTCCTGGCATCGGCCCTCACACCGGACCCGCAGCGCGCCACCGCGCACGAGGACCAGTCCGCGCTCATCCGCGAGGGCCAGCAGCTCTACGAGACGTCCTGCATCACCTGCCACGGCGCGAACCTGCAGGGTGTCGCCGACCGCGGTCCCAGCCTGATCGGCGTCGGCGAGGCCGCGGTCTACTTCCAGGTGTCCTCCGGCCGCATGCCGATGGCCCGCAACGAGGCCCAGGCGCAGCGCAAGCCGCCGAAGTTCGACGCCCACCAGACCGACGCGCTGAGCGCGTACGTGGCCTCCAACGGCGGCGGTCCGACCGTCGTCCGCGACGCCGACGGCCAGGTCGCCCAGGAGTCGATGCGCGGCGACGACATCGCCCGCGGCTCCGAGCTGTTCCGGATGAACTGCGCGTCCTGCCACAACTTCACCGGACGCGGCGGCGCGCTGTCCTCCGGTAAGTTCGCGCCGCCGCTGGAACCGGCGAGCGAGCAGCAGATCTACGCGGCGATGCTCACCGGCCCGCAGAACATGCCGAAGTTCTCCGACCGCCAGCTGAGCGCGGAGGAGAAGCGCGACATCATCGCCTACGTCAAGAACGCGACCGAGGAACACAGCCCCGGCGGCTGGGATCTCGGCGGGTTCGGTCCCGCGACCGAGGGCCTGGCCATCTGGGTGGTCGGCATCACGCTCGTCGTCGGCGCCGCGATGTGGATCGGATCCAGGTCATGAGCAATAGCGAGAAGGAGCGAGACGACATGGGTCGGCCGGATGAGGGCCACGACGCGCAACTGTCGAAGGAGCAGTCGGTGAACGCCACCCCGGCGGAGCCCACCGAGGCCGACCTCGACAAGATGTCGCGCGACGAGCTGGTCAAGCTCGGAACCGAGCGCGACGGCGTCGACGTCGCCTACCGCCGCGAGCGCTTCCCGATCCCCGGCACCCGGGCGGAGAAGCGGGCCGAGCGCGCGGTCACCTTCTGGTTCGCCGTGTCCGGCATCGCGGCCGCGGCGCTGGTCGGCGTGTTCCTGTTCTGGCCGTGGGAGTTCAAGGGCAAGGACGAGGAGGGCCACGGGCTCTACTCGCTGTTCACCCCGCTGGTCGGCCTGACCTTCGGCATCTCGGTGCTGGTCATCGGCATCGCGGTGGTGCTGATCCGCAAGCTGTTCATCCCCGCCGAGCTCTCCATCCAGGAGCGGCACGACGGTCCTTCGCCCGAGGTCGAGCGCCGCACGCTGGTCGCCGAGCTGCAGGACGCGCTGGATACCTCCACGCTGGGACGCCGCAAGATGATCACCCGCACCGCGGGCGCGGGCGTCGGCGTGCTCGGCATCGGCGCGCTGCTGGTGTTCGTCGGCGGTCTGGTCAAGAACCCGTGGGCCAAGGGCGACAAGTCGCCGCTGTGGGTCTCCGGCTGGACTCCGGACTACCCGGGCGAGACCATCTACATCCGCCGCGACACCGGTCGCCCGGAGGACGTGGTGCTGGTGCGTCCGGAGGATCTGGACGCGGGCGCCATGGAGACGGTGTTCCCGTGGAAGGAGAAGTGGCGCGGTGACGAGCACGCGACCTTGCAGTCGCTGCGCGGCATCCGCAACGCCGTCATGCTGATCCGCCTGCGCACCGAGGACGCGCAGAAGGCGATCAAGCGCAAGGGTCAGGAGAGCTTCAACTACGGCGACTACTTCGCCTACTCGAAGATCTGCACCCACCTCGGCTGCCCGACCTCGCTGTTCGAGCAGCAGACCAACCGGATCCTCTGCCCCTGCCACCAGTCGCAGTTCTCCGCGACCGAGTGGGGCAAGCCGGTCTTCGGTCCCGCCGCTCGCGCGCTGCCGCAGCTGCCGATCACCGTCAACGCTGAGGGCTTCCTGGTCGCCAACGGCGACTTCATCGAGCCGCTCGGCCCGGCCTACTGGGAGCGCCGTTCATGAGTCCTTCAGTCGCAGCCCAAGCCAGCGAGGCGGACGAGCGCTACCGCGCCGCCGCCTTCGTGAAGCGGTCGATCAACAAGGTCTTCCCGACGCATTGGTCGTTCCTGCTCGGCGAGATCGCGCTCTACAGCTTCATCATCCTGCTGCTGTCGGGCGTCTACCTGACCTTGTTCTTCGACCCGTCCATGAGCGAGGTCGTCTACAACGGCGCATACCAGCCGCTGCGCGGCGTGACCATGTCGCGCGCCTACGAGACCGCGCTGAACATCACCTTCGAGGTCCGCGGCGGTCTGTTCGTCCGGCAGGTGCACCACTGGGCGGCGCTGCTGTTCGCGGCGTCGATCATCATCCACCTGTTCCGGATCTTCTTCACCGGCGCGTTCCGCAAGCCGCGTGAGGCGAACTGGGTGATCGGCTCGTTGCTGCTGATCCTGGCGATGTTCGAGGGCTTCTTCGGTTACTCGCTGCCCGACGACCTGCTGTCGGGCACGGGCCTGCGGGCCGCGTTCGGCGGTATCACGATGAGCATCCCGATCATCGGCACCTGGATGCACTGGCTGATCTTCGGCGGTGACTTCCCCGGCGACATCATCATCCCGCGGCTCTACATCGCGCATGTGCTGTTGTTCCCGGGCATCATCCTGGCGCTGATCGCCGCGCACGTGGCGCTGGTGTGGTATCAGAAGCACACGCAGTTCCCCGGCCCGGGCCGCACGGAGAACAACGTGGTCGGCGCCCGGATCGTGCCGGTGTTCGCCGCCGACCAGGGCGCGTTCTTCGCCTTCACCCTCGGCATCGTGGGCATCATGGGCGGCGTGTTCCAGATCAACCCGATCTGGAACCTGGGTCCGTACAACCCGTCGCAGGTCTCGGCGGGTTCCCAGCCGGACTTCTACATGATGTGGACCGACGGCATGGCGCGTTTGATGCCGCCGTGGGAGCTGTACCTGGGCCGCTACACGGTGCCCGCGGTGTTCTGGGTCGCGCTGATCATGGGTCTGGTGTTCGCGGTGCTGATCGCCTACCCGTGGATCGAGAAGCGGCTCACCGGCGACACCAGCGCGCACCACAACCTGCTGCAGCGTCCGCGTGACGTCCCGGTCCGGACCGCGATCGGCGCGATGGCCATCGCGTTCTACCTGGTGCTGACGCTGTCGTGCGTCAACGACATCCTCGCGCTCAAGTTCGACATCTCGTTGAACGCGACCACCTGGATCGGCCGCATCGGGCTGCTCGTCGCCCCGCCGGTGGCGTACTACCTCACCTACCGGTTCTGCATCGGCCTGCAGCGCAGCGACCGGGCGGTGCTCGAGCACGGCATCGAGACCGGCGTGATCAAGCGCTTGCCGCACGGCGAGTACATCGAGGTGCACCAGCCGCTCGGCCCGGTCGACGACCACGGCCACCCGATCCCGCTGGAGTACCAGGGCGCGCCCGTGCCGAAGAAGATGAGCAAGCTGGGTTCGGCCGGCAAGCCCGGCACCGGCAGCTTCCTGCGGCCCGACCCGCAGGAGGAGAGCGATCGGCACTTCGAGATCGAGCACGCCGAGGAGCACAAGCAGCTGAAGGTGCTGCAGCAGGCGCAGGAGGCGGCGAACGGCAAGCACGGCCACTGACGCCCCCTTACGCCGACGGCCCCGAGTCGATCACGACTCGGGGCCGTCGCGCGTCATGCCGCCGTTGTCACAGGCGTGGCGCCGCGCGGCGGGCGGCTTCGATGGCCTCGAACTTGGCGAGATTGTGCCGGGCATCGGCGAGCGCGTCGTGCGCGTCCGGCGGGATCGGCGGCAGCTCGGGACGGCCGTGCGCCTCCCAGTGCTGGCGCAATTCGTTGGTGTAGCGCGGCAGCGCGTTGGGCAGGTCGACCATCGAACCCCACAACTGGCACAGGGCGACGTGATCGTAGGCCGACACCCAGGCCCACAGTTCCGGTTGCACGGTCGGCCGCGGCACCAGGAACGCGTACAGCTCGTCGCGGATCTGGGCGCGGCTGCGCCACAGCGGCGAAGCAGGCGAAGGTAGTTGGGGCAGCACGAATTTGCGCACCCAAGGCCCCGCACGCCCGGCGTCGAACTCGGTGGACACCGCGTAGTACTCCCGGCCGTCCTCGCAGACGACGCCGATGGAGACCAGATCGATGGTCACTCCGTCTTCGATGAATTCGCAGTCATAAAAATATCGCAAGCACTGTGCCTCTCTGATATCTCCGTCGGCCGGAAGTTCGACCGCAATGGGGGGCGTTGCCGATGTTCTCGATCGCACTGGAACCATACGGGTCGCGCGAGGTGGCGCCACCTACCGGGCAGAACCCATTCACCCTGGGTGGAGCGATTCCACCCCTGGGACTGGGTGTCCCCACAGGGTCTGCGGTCCGTAAGCTGAAGTCGTGAACTGGACCGTCGACGTACCCATCGATCGCCTGCCGGAACTGCCGCCGCTGCCCGTCGAGCTGCGCAGGCGGTTGGACGACGCGCTGGCGCGCCCCGCGCTGCAGCAGCCGTCCTGGGACCCGGAGCAGGCGGCCAAAATGCGCACCGTGCTGGAGAGCGTCCCGCCGATCTGCGTGCCCGCCGAGGTGGAAGAGCTGCGCGGGCAGCTGGCCGAGGTCGCCCGCGGTGAGGCATTCCTCCTGCAGGGCGGTGACTGCGCGGAGACCTTCGCCGACAACACCGAGCCGCACATTCGCGGCAACATTCGTACGCTGCTGCAGATGGCGGTGGTGCTCACCTACGGTGCCAGCCTGCCGGTGGTGAAGGTCGCGCGGATCGCGGGCCAGTACGCCAAACCGCGCTCGTCGGACACCGATGCGCTCGGACTCAAGTCCTACCGCGGCGACATGGTGAACTCGCTGGTCGCCGACGCGGCGCTGCGCGAGCACGACCCGTCGCGCCTGGTCCGGGCCTACGCCAACGCGAGCGCCGCGATGAACCTGGTGCGCGCGCTGACCGGTGCGGGCATGGCCGACCTGCACAAGGTGCACGACTGGAACCGCGACTTCGTGGCCAAGTCGCCCGCGGGCGCCCGCTACGAGGCGCTGGCCGAGGAGATCGACCGCGGCCTGGCGTTCATGACCGCGTGCCGGGTCAACGACCCGAGCCTGAAGTCGGCCCGCATCTACGCCAGCCACGAAGCGCTCGTGCTGGACTACGAGCGCGCCATGCTGCGCCTGAGCGAGAACGCGATCGGCGAGCCGGTGCTCTACAACCTGTCGGCGCACTTCCTGTGGATCGGCGAGCGCACCCGCCAGCTCGACGGCGCGCACATCGCGTTCGCGGAACTGCTCGCCAACCCGATCGGCCTGAAGATCGGCCCGTCCACCACGCCCGAGCAGGCCGTGGAGTACGTCGAACGGCTCGACCCGAACAACGAGCCCGGCCGGCTGACCATCGTGTCGCGCATGGGCCACAGCAAGGTCCGCGACGTGCTGCCGCCCATCATCGAGAAGGTGCAGGCCACCGGTCACCAGGTGATCTGGCAGTGCGACCCGATGCACGGCAACACGCACGAGGCGTCCACCGGCTTCAAGACCCGCCACTTCGACCGCATCGTCGACGAGGTGCAGGGCTTCTTCGAGGTGCACCACGCGCTCGGCACGCATCCCGGCGGCATGCACATCGAACTCACCGGTGAGGACGTCACCGAATGCCTCGGCGGCGCCCAGGACATCTCCGACCTCGATCTGTCCGGCCGCTACGAGACCGCCTGCGACCCGCGGCTGAACACCCAGCAGTCGCTGGAACTGGCGTTCCTCGTGGCCGAGATGTTGCGCTGAGTTCCGCACGGCGATCGTCGGAAAGGTAGGCGCGTGGGCGCCTGCCTTCCCGCGGAGCCGTGATCAGGGCAGAGCGACGATGGTGACGGTGTCGCCCGCCTCGAGGTTGACTCCGATCGCGGGGGTCTGCGAGACCACCAGGGAGCTGTCCGCGCGCGCCAACTGCTTCACCTCGACCTGCAACCCCAGGCTCTCCAGCTTCGCGCGGGCGTTGGCCACGGTCCATCCGCGGACGTCGGGCATCTTCAACGCGTTGGAGATCAGCAGGACGACGCCGTCGCCGGACTGGATGGTGGCGCCCGCGCCCGGCTGGGTGCCGATGGCCTTGTCCGCCTCGACGCTGCGGTCGAACTGCGGTTTCGTCTCGCGGATCGCGATGCCGGCGGCGGCGAGGACCCTGGTGGCTTCCTCGGTGGACTTGCCGCGGACGTCGGGGACCTTCACCGGCTGGGATCCCTTGCTGCGGTAGACCTTCACCTGCGCGCCGAGGGGCAGCACGGTGCCCGGTTTCGGCTCCACCCTGGCAACCGATCCCTTGGGCGCGGTGCTGCCTTCTTCGCCCGCGTCGACCGGTTGCAGGCCGTTGTCCCGGATCAGCTGGTTGACCTTCGACACCTGGTCACCCGCTTTCACGTCCGGCACCTTGGGCTTGCCGTTGGAGACCAGGACGGCGACCGTCGACCCTTTGGTGATCTTGGATCCGGCCGAAGGGTCGCTGCCGACCACGCCGCCGACCGGGATCGTGTCCGACGCCTTCTGCCTGATCTCGGTCTCGAATCCGGCGTTCTGCAGGGTGGCGACCGCCTTGTCGGTGTCCAGCCCGGCGATCGGCGGCACCGCCGTGTAGCGGCCGACCCCGAGCCACCAGCCGCCGACGCCGACCAGCAGGGTGAGAACCGCGACGACGGCCACCCACACCCACACCGTGCGCCGGGAGCGGTTGAGGTCGTCGGCGTAGGGCGGATACGGCGGTGCGGGGTGCGCTTGACGCACCGGTTGCGGGTCGTAACCCTCCAGCGCGTTGTGCTCGAGACGAGGACGCTGGGCGGTGACCACTTTGGTGTGCTGCACCGGCTGCGGTGGATGGGCCGACGCACCGGCCGAGCCGGGCCGGTCGTCCGGCGGAACGGCTCGGTAGCCGGCGCTGAGATGCTCGGCGGAGTCCTGCGGCGCGGGCACCCGGTAGGCGGGCAGCCGTAGCTCGGCGCCGATCAGCCGCAGCGCGGCCGCCATCTCGTTCGCGTCGGCGAACCGGTGGCCGGGTTCGCGCGCGGTCGCCTTCGCGACCAGATCGTCGAACTCCGGCGGCACCCCGGAGATGAACCCGCTCGGGCTGGGCACATCGTTCTCGATGCGTTGATAGGCCACCGAGATCGACGTGTCACCGGTGAACGGAACCCGGCCGGTCAGCATCTCGAAGATCAGCACGCCGAAGGAGTAGACGTCGCTGCGCGAGTCGGCGGAGCCGCTGGTCACCTGCTCGGGCGACAGATAGGCGGCGGTGCCGAGGATGACGCTCGCCGAGGTGGTGTTCGCCGCCGCCACCGCGCGCACCAAACCGAAATCGGCGATCTTCACCTCGCCCGCGTCGGAGATCAGCACGTTCTCCGGCTTGATGTCGCGGTGCACCAGCCCGGCCGAATGCGCGACGCCGATCGCCGCGAGCACCGGTTCGGCGACCGCGCGCACCGCGTGCGGCGGCATCGGGCCGCGCTCGCGCAGCAGCTCGCGCAGCGTGCCGCCCTCCACCAGCTCCATGATCAGGAAGGGGTGGTCGCCGTCGACGCCCTGGTCGTACACCGCGACCAGCGAAGGATGCTTGAGTTTGGCGACCGCGCGCGCCTCGAACTCGAATCGGGACAGGAACTGGGGATCGCCCGCGAACTTCGGGTCCATCACCTTGATGGCGACCGGCCGGTCCAGGCGGGTGTCGACCCCGCGGAAGACCATCGACATTCCGCCGCGGGCGATCGGCGCATCGATCCGATAGCGCCCTTCCAGCATCTGGCCGATCAAGAGAAGTCCTCCGGCTTTCACAAGTCAGCCGCTCCGTGCGGCCCCCACGATGGTATCGACTCGCACCACCCCGGGTGTCTCACGACGTGCGGCGGGGGACCGTCTACCGTTGTGCGGGTGAGTGCATTTCCCTGCAGTGACGACGTCCTTCCGCAGTCGGTGCCCCTGGTGTCGCTGCCGGAGGTGGCCGAGCGACTCGGGCTGGTGGTGACCCGGGTGCACCAGATGCTGCGCGACCACCAACTGATCGCCGTCCGCAGAGCGGGCGTGGCGGGCGTGCCCGAGCGATTCTTCGACGACACCGGCGCGGTCGTGAAAGCGCTGCCCGGCCTGATCACCGTGATGCGCGACGCCAAATACACCGACGAAGAGATCCTGGAGTGGATCTTCACCGACGACGACAGCCTGCCCGGCAAGCCGATCGACGCCCTGCACGGGCCACTGGCCCGCGAAGTGCTGCGCCGAGCCGCCGCCGAGCCGTTTTAGTTCGGCCGCGACTTCGTCGCGGCGCGAACGGAACAGGCTCGGTCTCGCTTCGCTCGAAACCGGTGGTTGTGGTGCGCTGGGCGCGTCGGTAGCGGAACTCATCACTAGGCGCGCGCGGTGGAAGTGGACGGCGAGCGGCTTGCCATGGGCTGTAGCTCGCTCCTTCGTCGCCTACGCGGCGGCCGCGCACACGCGAGCCGGGCCGAGAACGGAACAGGCTCGGTCTCGCTTCGCTCGAAAGTCGTATTGCGGTGCGCTGGGCGCGTCGGTAGCGGAATGCGCTGTCCGTCGCATGCGGGTCTGGAGTGACTGGTCTGCGTGATGACCTTGCTGGTCTGGGCTTCGCTCGAAGCCGGTGTCGCATGGGCGGGGCCGCCGTCAGCGGGCGAGGCGGTCGCGGAGGGTGGCGGTGGTGAATTCGGTGGCGGCTATGCGGAGGCGGTGGTGGCGGGGGACCACCGCGCGGTGGTCGAAGACGGCGTAGTCGCTGCGTTCGATGTGGTGCAGGATGTCGGCGTACAGGGTTGCCGCGGTGCGGATGGCGGGGCGTACTCGCGGTTCGAGCAGGTCGATGCCCGGTTCGGCGCGGCGGTAGAGGTCGCGGTTGACCGCGATGAGGTGGGCGAGGGCGCGGCGGACGCGCGGATCGGTGCGGCCGGTGCGGCGGCACTCGAACAGCAGCTCCTCGTCGACGCCGAACGCGGCGATGGCATCGGCGGGCAGGTAGACGCGGTCGCGGTCGAGATCCTCCGCCACGTCGCGCAGGAAGTTGGTCAGCTGGAACGCCTCGCCCAGCGCGGCGGCGGCGGGCTCGGCCGCGGACACCGGGACGACCGTGCCGAGCACCGGCAGCAGCTGCAAACCGATCGCGGCCGCCGAACCCCGCATGTATTCGCGCAGCTGCGCCATGGTGCCGTAGCGATTACGGAACGTGGGCGCGCCCGGCGCGTCCATCCGCATGGAATCCAGGAACGTCCAGAAGTGCTGGGGGGCAATGCCGTAACGGTGGATGGTGTGGGTGACGGCGGCCAAGACGAGATCGCGCGGCCGTGGGACCGATGCCCAACTCTCGCCGTGCTCGGCGGACGACGCGTGCTGCGCGGAAACGCCGGAGCGCGATTCCAGGGCGACCCGCAGGTCTCGCTCGATCGAATCGAGTTCCGCGGCCGGGCCGCCGTCGTGCGGACGGGCGGCGCGGTCGACGACGTCGTCCACCATCCGCGCGAACGCGTAGAGCGCGTGCACGGCGGGCCGCCGCTCGGCCGACAGCAGCCGCGTGGCGAGGAAATAGGTGCGGCCGTGGGTGGCGGCGATCTGCCTGCACTCGCGATAGGCCAGCGGGAGCAGGGCGGAACCGGATAGGCGGCCCTCGGTCATCGGGCGGCGGGCGAAGCGGTGGCCTCGCCTGGTGTTGCCGCCACAGTGCCCGGCGGCGTGGCGCGCAGCCGCAGCGGGTCCACCGTGCGCAGCGACAGCGCCGCCACGACCGCGGCGAAGGTGGCGGCGGCGACGTGCCAGAAGTTGTACAGGCCGATCGAACCGTCCGGCTGGAACACCAGCATGAGCCACGTGCACACGCCGACCAGCGCCATCAGCGTGGTGGTGGACAGCGCGAACCCGGCGGCCAACGCCAGCGGCCACGAGTAGTACCAGGGCAGCGCGGCGGGGGAGAGGATGACGATCGCGACGAACGCGATCAGGATGCCCGCCACCGCCTCTCGCTCACTGTGCCGGAACCGCCACCAGGTCGATGCCAGCACCGCGACCAAGGCCAGCGCGCACATCGCGCGGGTCACCTCGAGCACCGATTCCAGCCGCAGGGGGGTGATCCAGGTGACCGCGTGCGCCATCACGGTGGGCAGCGACAGCCAGTTGATGATCTTCTTCGACCCGGACAGGGCGGTCAGCCAGCCGATGCCCACGCCCGCGATGGCCGAGGCGGCGACGAAGACGACCGCGAACACGCTCAGACCCAGACCGGCGATCTTGCCGAACACCAGCGCGGGATGCGGCATGTCCTCGGTGGGCTCGGCGGCGTCACCGGGTTGTTCGCTCGCGGGCAGGTGCGCCGGATCGCGCCCGACCCGCTGCGCGGCGCGGCGTTCGCGTTCGTGCAGCATCCAGATCCAGACCAGGAACGGCAGCGCCACACCCGCGGTCGCCTTGATGGCCACGCCGATGGCGACGACGACGATGCCTGCCACGTGATGGCGCTCCAGCACCAGCGCGATGCCGGCGCACATCAGGCCGACCATCAGCATCTCGTTGTGCACGCCGCCGATCAGGTGGATGAGCACCAGCGGGTTGAGCACCGCCAGCCACAGCGCGACGGTCGGCTTGCCGCCGAGGTGCTTGGTCAGATACGGCACCGCCCACATCATCAGCGCGAGACCGGGCAGCATGACCAGTCGCATCGCGATGGTGCCCGCCACCACGTTGTCGCCGGTGACGGCGGTGATCGCCCGCCCGAGCAGCAGGAACACCGGGCCGTACGGCGCGGTGGTGGTGGTCCACACGGGGCTCACGTTGTCCAGCAGCACACCGGGATTCGCCACCGGACCGACCTGGTAGGGATCGAAGCCGTCGCGCAGCAGCGCGCCCTGAGCGAGATAGGAGTAGGCGTCGCGGCTGAACATCGGCACGGCGAACAGCAGCGGCGCGATCCAGATGCCCACGATGGCGCGCAGCTCGTTGAGGGTCACCTCGGCGCCGGTGCGGTCGGCCGTGCCGATCGTCGCGCGCCCGAGCCGGACCCACGCGGTGATCATGAGCAGCACGCCGATCCAGATGCAGATGGTCGACAGCGCGTAGCCGTGCCCGAACCGTAGCCAGGACAGGTGCATGGCCTCGAGCAGCGGGTCGCGCTTGCGGACGCTGCCCGCGCCGAAGCCGCCGAACATGATCATGATCGCGCCGAAGAAGCCGAGCAGGGCGGCATGCCCCTCCGGGCTTCTGGCGAAGTCGGCGGAGGTGCGGACCCACCACAGGAAACGGCGGGGGGCGGCCGATTCGCGACCTGCGGAGGCGGGCGACGAGGAGCGGATGTCACCGGCGGAGGCGGCCTCAGCGGTGCGCGTTTCGGGGGATGCCATCTGGTGTCGGTCCCCCCGAATGGTCGGCGGTCGCAACCGCGAGCGAATAGGTCGGCGCTTAGTTTACGGCGTCGCCTCGAACACTATCCGGCTGGTGCGCGGGGTTCCAGGCGAAGTGGGTCCGAGCTCACCGGCGATGCGGTTTGCCGCCAGTTTCCCGGAGAGCAGCGCGGTCGGCACGCCCACACCGGGCGTGGTGCCGCAACCAGCGATAACCACGTTGTCGCTGGAGCGTGGGAAATTGCTCGGCCTGAACGGACCGGTCTGGCGGAAGAGGTGAGCCGCGGAGAACGGCGTGCCCGCGAGCATGCCGTGGTCGAGCCAGGTCCGCGGGGTGTCGAGCCGATCGACGGCGAAGTGCTCGGCGATTCCCTGGTAGCCGCGCTTTTCCAGCACGGTGAGCAATTCGCGGAGATAGGCGGGCCCGAGGCGCGGCCAGTCCAGCGGTGCGGCCGTGAGATTCGGGCACGGCGCCAGCAGCGAGAACGGTTCGTAGCGGCCGTCGGCGCGGTCGATGAACAGGCTCGGGTCGGTCAGAGCGGGCCGGGTCAGCAGCAGCGAGGGATCGCTCATCAGCTTGCCGCGGCCCCGGCGGGCGGTGATCTCGGCGAACGTCCGGTCCCAGGCCTGCCCGAACTCGATGGTGTGGTGCGCCTGCACCGGCCAGCTCGCCGCCACCGCGGCGGGGACGGTGCCGTGCGCGACGACCGCCGACGGCGAGGCACGTAGACCGCGCCTCGGCCGTACGCCCAACCGGTCGAGCGAGCCGAGGTCGGCGGTCAGCACCAGCGCGTCGCAGTCGAACGAGCGTCCGTCGGCGGCGCGGGCGCGCCGGGCCCGACGGCCCGCGTAGTCGATCCCGATCACTTCGGTGTTCAGTTCGAGTGTGCCGCCGGCTTCGGTGAACGCTTGCGCCAGCGCTGCGGCGATCGCCCGCATCCCGCCCTCGGGGAAGTACACGCCCAGCGAGGTGTCCATGTGCGGGATCGCGCCGTAGACGGCGAGCGCCCGAGCGGGTGGCATGCCCGCGTAGAGCGCCTGGAAGGTGAACAGTCGCGCCAGCCGCTGGTCGCGCAGGAACCCGCGCACCCGGGGGCCGAGCCTGCCGAAGCCGCCGAGTCGCACCAGTTCGGCCAGGGCGCGGCGCTTGTCGGGGACGCGCACCATATCCAGCGGCGAGTCGAAGTTCGTGTCCATGAACTCGGTGAACTCGGCCGCGTAGATCCGCGCCAGCCAGTCGCGCAGGCGCCGGTATCCCCGCGCCTCGCCCGGGCCGCAGCTGCGCTCGACTTCCGCGGCCATCACGTCCGGGTCGGCGAAGACCCTGATCTCGGCGCCGTCGGCGAACCGGGCGTGATAGCCGGGCGCCAGCCGGTGGATGCGCAGCGGCGGCGCGCAGGTCTCCGGGGTACGGCCGACGGCGGCGAGCGCGTCGGTGATCAGCTCGGGCAGCGTCAGGACGGTGGCGCCGGAGTCGATCTCGTAGTCGGCGCCCAGGTAGCGCCCGACCCGGCCGCCGGGGTGGTCGGCTCGCTCGAGCAGCGTCACCCGATGACCCGCGCCGGTCAGATACAGGGCGGCCGACAGCCCGGCCAGTCCAGCGCCGACCACCACGACGCGATCGGTCGGTCCCGCGACGGTTCTCATCCGAGTCTCCTTGGTCACGCGGCGCGCTTGGTGGCGGCCAGCGCCATCGCGCGCAGCCGTTCCTTGGCCGCGGTCGTCGCCGAGCTGGCCTCGATGGCCGCCAGGCCGGTGTCGGTGAGTTCGGCGATCCGGTGCTCCACCTCGTCGACCGCTCCGAGTTCGACCAGCAGCGCGCGCAGCCGCTGCACCTGCTCGGCGCTCAGATCGGTGCCGATGCTCGCGCGCAGCAGCGCGGCCGCGGCCGGATCGCCGGCGTCGGCGCGCCGCAGCGCCTCGGCCAGCAGCACGGTGCGCTTGCCCTCGCGCAGGTCGTCGCCGGACGGCTTGCCGGTGACCGCGGGATCACCGAACACGCCGAGCAGGTCGTCGCGCAGCTGGAAGGCGATCCCGATGGCGGTGCCGAATTCGCGGTAGGCCTCGACCAGTTCCTGGTCGGCGGCGGCGATGGCGGCGCCGAGGTGCAGCGGGCGTTCGACGGTGTAGGCGGCGGTCTTGTACCGGTTGATCCGCAGCGCGGCCTCGACCGATTCGTCGCCGCCGGCCTCGCCGTTGATGTCGAGCAACTGGCCGCCGAGCACCTCGGTGCGCATGTCGGCCCACACCGGAGCGAACCGGGCGATCGCCGCGGGCGCGAGGCCGGACGCGTGCACCATGTCATCGGCCCAGGACAGCGCCAGATCGCCGGCCAGGATGGCGACGCTGACGCCGAAGTGCGCCGCATCGCCGGACCACCCGCGGTCGCGGTGGCGCTGCTCGAAGTCGACGTGCACGGTGGGGAAGCGGCGGCGGGTGCGGGAGGAGTCGATGATGTCGTCGTGGATCAGCGCGCACGCCTGGACGAGCTCGAGCGCCGAGCAGGCGGTGAGCACCGCGGCGGCGTCGGGCGCCTGCGGATCGCCGCCCGCGCCGAGCCACCCCGTCCACGCGAACGCGGGCCTGGTGCGTTTCCCGCCGCGGAGCACGAACTGCTCGAGCGCGTCGGTGGCCTCGACGAAGACCGGGCCGAGGCGCTCGGTCGCCGGGCGGCGAGTGGCGAAGAAGCGGGTCAGGGCGTCTTCCACGGCGGTGACGAAGGCGGGGGTGCCCGGCTGCGGCACCGCGGGACGCGGCTTCTGGGTACCGGTTGCGGCGGACAGAGGAGCCTCCAAGGTCGTGCGGACGGTGGACGCACGGGGTCGCGGAGGGTGCCCCGGCGCTGCGGATGATTCGGGGCCGAGCGGGAGGCGGTCGCGCGTGTCGCTCGGCGTGGCGAACAACTCGCCCGCTGCGAACAATACGCGGGGCGTGCGAGCGACCCGACAGGACCGCCACCGGCCACCTCTACACTGAACCGGTGACTTTCGACAACGTGCGGGGCAGCTCGACCCCTGGCCGGCCGTCCCGGACGCACCCGAACGTCTCCGCCACACCGTCGGTCGTACAGAGTCTGCGGGCGCACGCGGGGCACGCGGTGCCGTTCTCCGTGGAGTTCAATCCGCCTCGTGACGCCGCCGCCGAGGCGCGGCTGTGGCGCGCTGTGCGGCAGTTCGAGTGCATGCACCCGGCGTTCGTGTCGATGACCTACGGCGCGGGCGGTTCCACCCGCGACCGCACCGTCCGCGTGACCGGGCAGCTGGCGCAGGAGACCACGCTGCTTCCGGTGGCGCATCTGACCGCGGTGGAGCACAGCGTCGCCGAGCTGCGCTCGCTGGTCGGCGCGTACGCCGACTCCGGCATCCGCAACATCCTGGTGCTGCGCGGCGACCCGCCCGGTGATCCGCTCGGCGTGTGGCACAAGCATCCCGAGGGCGTCTCCTACGCCGAGGAACTGGTGCGCATCGTGCGCGACCTCGGCGATTTCCACGTCGGCGTGGCCTCCTTCCCGCAGGGCCATCACCGTTCGCCGGACCTGGCGACCGACACCGCGTTCCTGGCCGCGAAACTGCGCGCGGGCGCGGAGTATTCGATCACCCAGATGTTCTTCGACGTCGAGCACTACCTGCGCCTGCGCGATCGCCTCGTTGCGCTCGACCCGATCGAGGGCGCGAAGCCGATCATTCCGGAGCTGATGCCCATCACGTCGCTGCGCACGGTGCAGCGCGCCGAGGAGCTGTGCGGCAGGCCGCTGCCCGCCGCCGTGCTGGACCGGCTGCGCAAGGCGGCGGGCGACGGCGGCGAGGAGAACGCCGCCGCGGTGCGCGCGGCGGGCATCGAGATCGCCACCGAGATCGCTCAGCGGCTGATCGACGAGGGCGCGCCCTGCCTGCACTTCATCACGCTCAATTTCGCCAAGGCGACCAGCGAGGTGCTGACCAACCTCGGTTACGGCGTCACGGCCACTCCGGTCAGCGCCTGACGCGAACGGCTGTCCGGGGGAACGGGCGCCTGGACGAACCGACGGTCGGCGGGCCCGGACGCCGACCGACGGAGCGCGAAGTCTGCAGGCGCCGCACCAGGGCGCACCGGTATTCAGGCCGCGACGGCCGCGCGCAGCCCCCATGCCTCGGCGAGCAGCCGATACGATTCCAGCCGGTCGGCGTGCCGATGGGTGATCGTGGTGACCAGCAATTCGTCCGCCCCGCTGACGCGTTGCAGCGCGTCGAGCCGTTCCGCGACGGTGCCGGGTGAGCCGACGAACTGGGTGGCCAGGCGGTCGTCGACCAGACGTCGCTGCTCCGCGGTGAGCGGAGCGATGGTCGCAGGGTCGGGGTACTCGGCCGCGCCCGCGCCGCTGCGGATGCTGTAGACCCAATGCCCGTAGCTGGCGGCCAGCCGCTGCGTGGTCGCGTCGTCCGGGGCCACCACCGCGTCGGCGGAGATCACCACATACGGCTCGGCCAGGTCGGCGGACGGGCGGAACGCCGCGCGATACGCCTCGATCGCGTCCAGCGCGGTGCCCGGCGAGACGTGATATGCCGCGGCGAACGGCAGTCCCAGCCGTCCGGCCAGCTCCGCGCTCTCGCCCGCGGTGCTTCCGAACAGCCACAGCCGCACCTGGGCGTGCTCCCCCGGAACGGCGTGCAGCGCAACGCCTTCTGGGCTGACGAAGCTGCCCGCCAGCAGGGCGCGCACCTCACCGATCTGCTCGGCGAAGTCGAGCGGCTGCGCGCCGCGCTGCTGCAGCGCGCCCACCGAGGCGACGAACTTGGACCGGTCCAGGATGCGGCCCGGGTCGAACGGCGGCGGGACGACCACGCCGTCGCGGATCTCGGTGCGCCCGGTCACGGTGTCCACCACCGGTTTACCGCCCTTGTGCCGCCCGGCTTCGGCCCCGAACTGGCTGCGTCGATGACCCGACCGGCCCAGTCCCAGGTCGAGCCGGCCAGGGTACAGCGCGTCGATCGTGCCGAAGGCCTCAACGATCGAGGCCGAGGTGTGATGACCCACCTGCACGGCCGCCGAACCCACCCGGATGCGCTCGGTGGCCGCGGCGACCAACCCGATCAGGGTGATGGAGGATGAGCTGGCCACCGAGACGAAATGGTGTTCGGCCAGCCAGTACCGGTGGTAACCCCACTGTTCGGCGTGCTGGGCCAGATCGACGGTGTTGCGCAGCGCCTGCTGCGCGGTGGAGCCGGCGCTGATCGGGGACAGGTCGAGGATGGATAGGGGAACGTGCCCGCTCATGCCGCACGCCCCTGCCGCGGATCCTGCTCGCCCGCTTCGATGGCCACGCGCAGCCGGTTCTGCGCGGGCGCCACCGGGCAGGTCGCGAAATCGGTGAAGGCGCAGGGCAGATTCGCCGCGCGGTTGAAGTCAAGCACGACCGTCCCGTCCGGGCCGGGAGCGCCGACGGTCAGCGAACGCGCGGCCGGGTAGGTGGTCACACCGCTCGTCGCGTCGGTGAACAGCACGCGCAGGTCGTCGCGGTCGCCGAACGCGACGACCCGTTCGGTCACCGCGCCGATGCGGAATTCGATGGTGCCCGCCGCGCTGTGCTGGTGTTCGATGCCCTCGACCACCGCGCCCGTGACCACGGTCCGCGGTTCCTCGAACGGTGTGAATCGCCCGGAGACCACCCAGCGCGGGTCCGGTCGATAGGACGGGATGCCGTCGAAGGTGAGCAGGGCGGGCGCGGCCGGGTCGTGCACCCGGACCGCGTAGCGACCCGTGCGGCGGATCACCTCGAGCACCCGCCGCTCCTGGCGGACGTGCAGTCCGGGCGCGCCTTCGGCGGGCGTGACGATCTGCACGCCCGCGATGCCGATTCCGTCGTACTCCAGCCGATCGGCCGGCTGGGCGGTGATGAACACCTTCTCGTCGGTGACCCACCAGGTGCCGGGGACACCCGGCAACCGCTCGGGACGGTCGGTGAGCCAGTGCAGCCCGGTCAGGCTGAGGAAGCCGAGCGGGTCGCGCAGCTGGTCTTCGCGCGCGTGGTGCCAGCGCGCCCACTCGGTCTCGAAAACGCTGGTGATGCTGGTGGTCATGACGCTTGGACTCCTTCGTGGGCGGTGGGGCGAGGGGGACGGCGCTGGAGGCGATGGGTCATCAGGCCGTGCCCTCCGGGTCGATCTGCTGCCGCAGCGCCGGATGCGTTCCCGCTGCGGCTACATCGGGTGCCAGAAACAACGCCTGCTGCCACAGTGCGGCGGCCAGCGGGGGTGAGGACCGGACGTCGCGTCGGTCCCGCGGGGCGCGGACCGGTGCGACCGCGTGCACTCGCCCGTTGCCGAAGGTGCCGGCGGCACGCGGGGCGCGCATCCGGGTGCGCCACCAGCGGGCCGGGTCGGCGTCGAAGGTGGCGGCTGGACCGTCCGGCGCGTCGGCGGGGTCGGCGTCGGCGGCGGGTTTCCGGTTGAAGGCGTAGTACACCATCAGGGCGATCCTTTTCGGTCGGTGCCACCACGTGCTCGGCTTGTGGCCGCTGGTGGGCTCCGGTGAGCGGGGAGGGGTAATCGCGGAGGACGGGACGGGTTCGGGGCGACTGCGGCACGGAGCCCAGCAGGGCCGGTTCAGCACGCGGCTGTGGCGGTAGGTCGGAGGGGCCATCAGGGCACGCCTTTCGCCACGGCCGGCGCCGGGATGGCCGACAACAGCTCGCGGGTGTACTCGTGCCGCGGATCGCCGAAGATCTCCGCGGTGCGGCCGGATTCGACGATGCGACCGTGCCGCAGCACCGCCACGTGATCGCTGATGCGGCGCACCACCGCCAGGTCGTGGGAGATGAACAGGTAGCTCAGCGACAACTCGGCCTGCAGCCGGTCGAGCAGTTCGAGTATCTGCGCCTGCACCGAGGCGTCCAGCGCGGACACCGGTTCGTCGAGCACCAGCAGCTCCGGGTGCAGCGCGAGCGCCCGCGCGATGGCGACGCGCTGGCGCTGTCCTCCGGACAGCTCGGCGGGCTTGCGCTGGGCGAACCCGGCCGGGAGCGCGACTTGCGCGAGGAGCTCCGCCACGCGGTCGCGGCGCTGCGCGCGGTCGCCGACCCCGAACGCGCGCAACGGTTCCTCGATGATCGCGCCCACCCGCCAGCGCGGATCCAACGACGCGTAGGGATTCTGATACACCACCTGGAAGCGTTTGCGCAGCGCGCGCAGCCGCGACCCGCGTGCCCGCGACAGCGGTTGCCCGTCGAAGACGACCTCGCCGCGGTCCGGTTCGGTGAGCCGCAACGCGATCCGCGCGGTGGTGGACTTGCCCGATCCGGATTCACCGACCAGCGAGAGGGTTTCGCCGCGACCGAGTTCGAAGCCGACCCCCGCCACCGCGGTCACGCTGTCGCCCCCGTGCGCCCGGAAGGTCTTGTGCACGTCGCGCAAGATCAGCAGCGGCTCGCCGTCGCGCGGCTCGGGGTCGCGGTAGCCGCCCGCGGGAGCGAGGCTGGGCGAAGCGGCGAGCAGGCGTTTGGTGTACGGGTGGCGCGGTGCGGCCAGCAACTCGGCGGTGGCGCCGCTCTCCACCACCTCGCCGCCGTTGAGCACCACCAGCCGGTCCGCGCGTTCGGCGGCGACGGCCAGGTCGTGGGTGATCAGCAGCACCGCGGTGCCGCGCTGCGCGATCTGCTCGGCGAGCCGATCCAGCACCCGGCGCGCGACGGTCGCGTCGAGCGCGCTGGTCGGCTCGTCGGCGATGACCAGCTCCGGTGCGCAGGCCAGCGCCGCGGCGATCAGCACCCGCTGACGCTGCCCGCCGGACAGCTCGTGCGGGTACTGGGCGGCCCGCAGCTGCGGCCGGTCCAGTCCGGCGTCGGCCAGCAGCTCGATCGCCCGCGCTCGCGCCGCTTTGCGGTCGGCCAGCCCGTGCACCAGCAGCGATTCGGCCACCTGAGCGCCGACCCGCCGGACGGGGTTGAGCGACAGCCCTGGGTCCTGCGGGACGAAGCCGACGCGCGCTCCCCGCAGCCGCCGCAGCGCCCGTTCGGAGCCGGTGTCGACCACGGCGCCGTCGAAGGTCACGGTTCCCCCGGCGAGTTCGGCGTTCGGACCGAGCAAGCCGATCACGGCGTGGGCGAGCGTGGACTTGCCGGAGCCGGACTCGCCGACCAGCGCCACCACCTCGCCGCGGGCCACGGTGAGCGACACACCGTCGAGCGCGGTGATCGGACCGGTGTCGGAGCGATAACGAACCCGCAGGTTCTCGACCTGCAACAGCGGAGATGCCGAGGCGCTCACGCGGATTTCCCCTTCCCGATCGCGCGTCCGAGGCGCTGGGCGGCGAGCACGACGGCGATGATGACCAGACCGGGCAGGGTGGTCATCCACCACGCGGTCGCCAGATAGTTGCGTCCCTCGGAGATCAGCGTGCCCCACTCGGGTGTCGGCGGCTTCGCGCCGTATCCGAGGAAGCTCAGCGCCGACACGGCCAGCACCGCCATGCCGAATTCCACCGCGGCCAAGGCGAGTACGGGCTGGTAGGAGTTGGGCAGCACGTGCCTGGCCAGCACCGTGTACCAGCGCACGCCCGCGGCGTGGGCGGCCTCGACGAACACCGCTCGGCGCACCCGCAGCACTTCCGATCGCATCACGCGCGCGAAGTTGGCCACCAGCGAGATGCCCACCGCGACGGCCACATTGCGGGTGCCGAAGCCGAGCGCGGTGACCAGCGCGAGCGACAGCAGCAGCGACGGCACCGACAGCAGCACATCGACCACCCGCATGACGACCGCGTCCACCACGCCGCCGATCGCGCCGGACAGCAGCCCGAGCAGTGACCCGGCGATCAGCGCGATGCCCACCGCGGCCAGGGTGGCGGTCAGCGACAGACCGGCGCCGTGCACCATCCGGGTGTACAGATCGCGGCCGAGATTGTCGGTACCGAACCAGTGCTGGGCGCTGGGGCTCTGCAACTTCTGCGCGGGCACGCCGGTCAGCGGGTCGCCACCGGCGAAGACCGACGGCGCCAGCGCCCACCCGACGGCGAGCAGGGCGACGGCGCCCGCGACCAGCACTCCGGCATTGCCGCGCAACGTCTTCCATCGCACGACCGGTCGCCGCAGGCCGGGCAGCACCGCTCTGCGCTGTTCCTCGGTGACGTCAACCACGAGTCCGCACCCCCTCGGCGAGCGGTGCGCCGGGCACGAGCCAGGCGATGGGAAGGACGGGAGCAGGGTCAGGCACGAACGATCGCCTCCTCGGCGGTGTCGGCGGCGGTCTGCTCGGACTCGCCGCGCACCCTGCGGGAGCGGGCGGCGATACGCGGGTCGAGCAGCGGATACAGCAGGTCCACCGCGAGATTCACGCTGACGAACACCACCGAGGTGAGCAGCACGATGCCCTGCACCACCGGGATGTCCTGCGCCAGCACCGCGGTCTGGGTCAGCCGCCCGACGCCCTGGCGGGCGAAGACCGTCTCCACCACCACCGATCCGGCCAGCATGTTGCCGACCAGGACCCCGGCGATGGTGAACGCGGGCACGCTGGCCGGGCGCAGCACGTGCGTGCGCCGCACCCACCAGCGCGAACCGCCCTTGGCCAGGGCCACGTCGACGAACGGCTGACGCCAGGTCGTCTCCAGCCCGGCGGTGAGCACCTGCGCGATGACCGCGCCGATCGGCAGGGCCAAGGTGAGCGCGGGCAGCACCGTGCCGGCGAAACCGTGCCCGCCGAACGCGGGCGCCAGCCGCAATTGGAACGAGAACACCTGCAACAGCAGCAATCCGGTCCAGAAGGTCGGCACCGAGACGCCGAGCGACGGCAGCGCGGTCAAGGCGTTGCGCAGCCAGGGCCGCCGGCTCTGCGTCGCCGCGAACGCCAGCGCGACACCGCCGACGACCGCGAAGAGCAGTGCGGTCCCGGCCAATTCGAGCGTGGCGGGCAGCGCGTCACCGATCGCGCCGGTGACCGGCTGCCCGGTCGCGATCGAATGCCCCAGGTCGCCGCGCACCGCGTGCCCGAGCGCGGTCGAATATTGTTCCCACAGTGGCCGATCCAGCCCGTAGCGAGCTTGCAGCTCGGCGATGGCGGCCTTGTCCACCGGCGTGCCGGCGCCGCCGCCGTCGGCCGCGATCGAGACCGGGTCGGCGGGCAGCAGATACAGCACCACGAACGACAGCGTGAACGCCGCCCACAGCACCCAGATCGCCTGCAATGCCCGCAGGGCCAGATAGCGCGCCATGACTATCGTCCGCTCAGCCAGGTGTCGAAGAACTGCAATCGGGCCGAGGCTTCGAACTTCAGGTCCCGTGTGTTCCCGCTCGCTCCGATGGCCTGGGACAGCTCGACGGTCGGCAGCTGCAACCCGGCGTCGAGCACCTGTTCCTGCGCGGCGCGGATGAGCCCGTTGCGTGTCGCGGTGTCGACGGTGCTGACCTGCCCGTTCAGCACGTCGTCCAACGCGGGGATGGGACCGCGCGCGTTGAGATTGCGCCCGTCGAGACCGAAGGTGGTGCGCAGAATGTCGCCGTCGGCGCGGGTGGTGTTGCCGTAGAAGGCGTCGAAGTCCTTGCTGCCCTGCCGAGCGGTGGCCTCCGCCGTGGACACCAGATCCAGCTTCAGCTCGACGCCGACCTGCCGCAGCTGCTGCTGGACCAGCTCGAGGATCGCCTGGTTGCCCGCGAACACCTGGCTGAACAGCACCGAGAACGACAACCGCTCGCCGTTCTTCGCCCGGACGCCGTCCGCCCCTGGCAGCCATCCGGCCTGATCCAGGAGGGTGCGCGTCTTCGCCGGGTCGTAGGCCAAGCGCGCGGACAGGTCGGTGTAGCCGGGTGTGCTGCTGGCCAGCGTGCTGGTGGCGGGCTTGAACTGCGGGCCGAGCACGGTGTCGACCAATTGCTTGCGATCGATGGCGGGCAGCAGGGCGGTGCGCACCGCCGGATCGCGCAGCGGCCCCCGGGTGACGTTGAGCTGCAAGCCGAACGGCACACCCGGATTGGCGGTGCTGAGCACCCGTCCGCCCGCCGCCTCGATCTGCGCCGCGTCCTGCGGCAGCGCGTCGCTGATCGCGTCCAGCTGCCCGGAGGCGAGACTGCCGGTGCGGACACCGGATTCGGGCACCACGGTGAACTCGATCTTGTCCAGGTAAGCCTCGCCGCGATGGGCGAACACCGTCGAACCCCAGTGGTAGCCGGTTCGTTTGGCCAGGGTCACCGCGGCGTCCTGGCGGTAGGCCGCGTAGGTGAACGGCCCGCTGCCGACGTTGTCGCCGAGGCAGCGCTGCTCGGCGGGCTTGGCGGTGGTCACGTCGGCGAGGATGCCGAGCGCGGCGGTCGAGGACGCCTGCAGGAACGGCGCGTTGGGCTTGCTGAACTCGACCCGGGCGGTGAGCCGGTCCACGACCGCGGTGCCGACGTAGCCGGTGAGGTAGCTGCTGCCCAGCGGCGCCTTGCCCGAGCCGAGCTTCACGACCGAATCGAAGGTGTTGCGCACCGATTCCGCGGTGAGCGGCGTGCCGTCGCTGAAGGTGACGCCGTCGACGAGATGGAAGGTGAAGACCTTCGCGTCGGGGCTGGACTCCCAGCTGTGCGCCAGCCACGGCTTCAGCTCGCCGGTGGCCGGGTCCTGGTCGGTCAGCGAATCCACGATCTGCCGGGCGACATACAGCGTCTGATTGGTGCCTGCCTGGGCGGGATCCGAGCAGGTCGGCGCCTGCGACAGGCCGTAGCGCAGCGTGCCGCCCGGCTGGGGCGGGCCCGCGTCGCCGCCGGGCGCGGCCGAATCACTGCCGCAGGCGGCCACGGTGGTGGCCGTGGCGAGCGCGCCGGCCAGCGCGACGATTCGGTGACGGGTTCGGATCACGGGGCAACTCCAGATACTTCGGGACGGACGAGTTTCTCGTCGGGGTCGGGGTCGGTGTCGGCGGTCGCCGACGGCCTGCTGGGAACGCGGCGGCGCCATTCGGGCGCGACGCGCCATCGGCTCATCGCTTCTTCGGCAGGCCGGGCGGGTTGATCCGCGATTCGGTGACCGTCTCGCTCTGCAGGCCCCAGCGGTCGATCACCTGCTGATAGGCGCCGTGCTCGATGGCGTAGGCCAGTGCGTGCTGCACGGCGGTGATCAGCCCGTTGTCCTTCTTGGTGAGCACCGCGATCTCGCCTTGCAGCGCCTCGCCCGCACCGGAGAAGGTGCCGACGATCCTGGTCTGTTTCGCGGTGGCCGCGTGGTAGATCGCCGTCGGGTTCGGTCCGAGGTAGCCGTCCAGCCGCTGCGAGGCCAGCGCCAGGTAGTAGTCGGTGACCTGCTGGAAGTAGGCGATGTCGATCGGCGCCAGTCCCTCGGCCCGGTTCTGCTCGTTCCACTTGACCAGCAGCTGTTCCTGGTTGGTGCCGCTGCCGACGCCGATCCGCTTGCCCGCCAGGCTCGTGCGGTCCTTGTAGTCGAGCTTGCTCTGGATCGGCACCTCCAGCGCGACGTTGTCCTTGCGGTAGGTCGCGAAGTCGTACTTCTCCTTGCGTTCCTCGGTCACGGTGACGTTGGAGATGAACGCGTCCACCTCCCCGGAGTCCACCCGCACGAAGTTCTGCGACCAATCGGCCACCCGCGCGTCGAGTTTCAGGCCGAGGATGTCGGCGATCAGCGAGGCGAAGTCGACTTCCGAGCCGACCACCGTCTTGTCGTCGGTGGCGTAGAACCGCAGCGGCGGCGCCGCGCCGGCCGCGCCGGTCACCACCAGCGTGCCGCGGTCGCGGATCGCCTTCGGCACCTCGGCGGCGATGGCGTCGACCTTGGCCACCCTGATCCGGCCGGATTGGGCGGGGGAGAGGTCGAAGGTGATCGAACCGGCGGGCTGCGCGGCGTTGTCCGCCTCGGGTTCGGTGCAGCCGGTGGCCAGCAGCGCGACCGTGGTGGCGGCGACGGTGACCAGGGCGGAGAACTTCATCGGAAACCTGTTCGTCAACGGACTCGGGAAAGGAACGCGCGGGTGCGCGGGTGTTCGGGATGGTCGAGGACGGCCGAGGGCGGGCCCTGCTCGACGATGACGCCCTCGTCGAGGAACACCACGGTGTCGGCGACCTCACGGGCGAAACCGATCTCGTGGGTGACGATCACCAGCGCGGTGCCGCCGTGCGCCAGATCGCGGATCACGTCGAGCACCTCGCCGACCAGTTCCGGGTCGAGCGCGGAGGTCGGCTCGTCGAACAGGATCACGCGCGGGCGCAGCGCCAGCGCGCGGGCGATCGCCACTCGCTGCTGCTGCCCGCCCGACAGCCTGCGCGGATACGCGTCGGCCAGGTGTCCGATGCCGACCCGGTCCAGCAGCAGGCGCGCCTCGCGCTCCACCTCGGTCCGGTCGCGCCGCTGCGCCGACAGCGGCGCCAGCGTGACGTTGTCGAGCACGGTCAGGTGCGGGAACAGATTGAACTGCTGGAAGACGAAGCCGATCCGGGAGCGCTGCTTGCGCACCGCGTGGTCGGGCAGGGCGTGCAGGCGATCGCGGCGCAGCCGGTATCCGATCAGCTCGCCGTCGATGTGCACGGTGCCCGCGTCCAGCGTCTCCAGATGGTTGACCACGCGCAGCAGGGTGGACTTGCCGGACCCGGACGGGCCGATCACGGCCACCACCTCGCCGGAGCGCACGGTGAGATCGATGCCGCGCAGCACCTCGTGCGAGCCGAAGGACTTCCGCAGGCCGCGGACCTGCACGGCGGGTGCGGCGCTCATCGGGTCGCTCCGCGCGGTGCGGCGGGACCGGCCTCGGCGACCTCGCGCAGCTTCCGCCACGCGCGTCGCAGCGGCGTCGGCGGCGGCGTGCGGTGCGCGCCCTTGGCGTAGTGGCGTTCGATGTAGTACTGCGCCACCGACAGCACGGTGGTGAGCACGATGTACCAGACGGTCGCGACCATCAGCAGCGGCACCACCCGGCCGTTGCGCCCGTAGATCACCTGGACCTGGTAGAACAGTTCGGCGATCGCCATGACCGACACGATCGAGGTGCCCTTGAACAGGCTGATCACCTCGTTGGTCGCGTTCGGCAGGATCGAGCGCATCGCCTGCGGCATGACCACCGTGCGGAACTGCCGCAGCCGCGGAATCCCGAGCGCCGCCGCGGCTTCCAGCTGACCCGCGTCCACCGCGATGAACCCGGCCCGGATGATCTCCGCCGAATAGGCCGCCTGATGCAGCGCCAAGCCGATAACGGCGGCGGTGAAACCGCTGATCACCCCGTTCACCTCGAAGGTGAACAGCGCGGGCCCGAACGGGATGCCGACCGAAAGGGTCTGGTACAGGTAGGCGATGTTGAACCAGAACAGCAACTGCACGATCAGCGGGATCGAGCGGAACGCCCAGATGTAGACCCACGAGAGCACCCGCAGCACCGGGTTGTTCGACAGCCGGGCGATCGCGAGGGCGGTGCCGAGCAGAAAGCCCAGCGCCGTGCCCCATGCGGTCAGCTCCAGGGTGACCCGCAGCGCCGACAGCACCGACTTCGCCGTGATGTACCGCGCGAACGTCGGCCAGTCCCAGCCGGGATTGGTGGCCAGGCCGTGCACGAACTGGGCGAGCACGATCAGGGCGACGGCACTGACCACCCAGCGCCAGGGATGCCGGGTCTTCGCCACGGTGGGCGTCGCGGCGCTCGCGGTGGGGGCGGACGTGCCGGTCGGGTCCGGTGCGCTCGGCGCGGCGGCCTCGGGGGCGGCGTCCGGCGCGGTGGACGCGCTCATGACGGGTCCTCGATGATCACTTCGGTCCTCCATCGGTCCCGGCGGAAGCACCCGCACCCGGTGACCGGGGGGTTGCTGCGACGTCGACGAGCCAGGTCTCTCGGTCGCTCTGGATGGTTGGCGCCGACCCCCTGTCAACGGCTGTCAGGGGCGAGCCGAATCATGATGCACAGCAAGGGAAGCATGGAACAAGAGAAGTAATCACCGTGAGCGTAGACCTTGTCCACGCGCGTGCATCGGATCCTTGTAGTAACCAGGCGTGCGCTGCTCGATCGAGGGCGCGGTGAGTTCGCCGGTGCAGGACAGGCGCTGCGGGACGATGCCGGTCCGATGCAGCATACGGGTATCACCGAGGCTGGGGAACGCCGGTGTGCGACGCTGAGGTCCGTTCCGGGCAAACAGGACTCGCCACGAAATTGCTGTGTGGAATCCCGGCTGATGAATGCGTTTGCCGGAGTACTGTCCCCCTCGATCGTTCCGCCGATGAGGAGGTTTCGTGACCATATTGCGCCGTCTGACCCAGTTGTCCGCTGTCGCGACCAGTTCGATGGCCCTCGTGTTCGCCGGGCCCGCCGCCGCGTTCGCGGCTCCGGACGTAACGCTCCCCGCATCCGCCGAGGACTCCGTGCCGATCGCCGCTCCCGGTGACCTGTTCGGCGCGTATCAAGCCGCGCTCGACGCGCTGCGCGCGCTCGGCATCCAGCCGTTCGCCTACCCCAGCGCGTCGGCGTTCTGCCTCGACAACACCACGGCCGGGCTGGCGCCCGCCGTGGCAGGCGCCATCCCGGGGCCGTGGCCGAAGAACACCGTCCAGATTCCCGGCCAGGACCTCAGCGCCGTCAAGGCCGGGCAAGCCATGTTCACCTTCGTGCCCTACGGCCTCGGGCCGGACGGTCCGAATACCGGAGGCATGCAAGTGGCCTGGCTCAATCTGAACACCGGCCGCGGCGGCACGGCCGCCATGGGACCGTTGCCCGAGGTCGCCCGCTCGATGATCCCCGCGGCCGTTCCCGCCGACCTGCGACCAGCCGCCGAGCAGGCGATCCGCGACTTCCTCGTCGCGTCGCTCCCGATGGGCGGGGTGCGTGCCGTTCCGGTGGACACCGGCAAGGGAACCGTGCTCGCCGCGGTCTTCGGCTCGGTGCAGAACGGCGCCAAGTCCTGCGTCTTCCTGCCGACCGTCGGAATCACGCCGGTGCCGTGAGGTTGCGGCCGCGGCTCGGCGCGATCAGGGAAGCGAGCGACCTTTCCAGCGCGCCGTGCCGCGGCGACGGGCCCGGTGCGACCGCGCCCACAGCAGCAGATACGCCGCCACCGACACCGGGTGCGCGACGGCGGCCGGCAGGTCAGATGGCCGCAGCGGGCCGCCGGTCTCGGTCGAACGGGCCAGCAACCGCCCGGCGACGGCGGCGAGCCAGCCGATCGATCCGGTCGTTCGGGTCGCTCCACGGCCGAACACCGCCATCGCGGGCGGCGCCCAATAGGCAAGGGCGGCAATCAGTCCCACCGCCGCACCGCCAGCGATCGTGCCGTCGTAGGCCGACCAGAGCCAGCGGGTGTAGCCCGCGTCCAATTCCGCGGCGCCGCGATACATCCTGGTGCGGGCCGACGCTCCCGCGGCCACCAGAACCGTCGAGTGACCGGCTCGCCGCAGCGCACGGGCGATATCGAGGTCCTCGGTGACGCTCCCGGCCACCGCCGCGTGACCGCCCACCGACCGGTAGGCGGCGTTGTCGAACACGAGGAACTGGCCGCAGGCCACCGCCGTGGCGGGCCGCAGGCTCCGGTCGGCCGCGGTGATCGGCAGCGTCGAGGCCCACGACCAGCACAGCAGGGGCTGCACCACGGCCTCCGCCGCCGAACCGGCGACTTGCAGGGGCCACGGCGAGACCAGCGCGGCGCCCCGACCGCGCAGCGCCCCGACCGCCGCCGCCAGCGCCGTCGGGGCCAGGCGCACGTCGGCGTCCAAGAAGATCAGCACCGGCGTCGACACTTCCTCGGCCAGCCGGACGCAGGCGGCTGCCTTTCCCGTCCAGCCGGGAACCGGATGGAGCTCGCTGCGCAGCAGCGTGAAACGCGGATCGCCGTCGATGGCCGCGCGGGCGGCGGCGCCGGTGTCGTCGGTGGAAGCGTCGTCGAGAATGCGCACCGCCATGCGCGGCACGCCGATCTGGGCGCGCAGGTCGCCGATCAGCTCGGGTAGCCGGTCGGCCTCGTCACGCGCCGGGATACAGACGGTGACCGGTTCGATCACCGTCGTCGGGGTGGTCGTCAACCGCCGCACGGTGACCCGGTTGTACAGCGCGATGCCCGCGCCGAGCGCCGCCACCGCGGTGGCGCAGGAAGGCAGGATCCTCACCATGCGGGCCACGCTATCCCGGCGCACCGACCTGTCGCTCAGCGATTCTGCGTCACCGACCGCCACCAGCGGCTCAGGGAGAAGCCGACTTCCGGCGCACCGGGCGCGGCGGGGTTGCGGTCCATGTACGCCATGGCGGCCACGATGGCGGCCACCGCGAGGGTGATGCCGCCTGCGATGCCGGCCCAGCCCGCGAACGAGCGGGTGTTCGGGTCGGCGTAGCTGACCTCGGCGCGCAGCGTGGAGACATCGCCGGGCGGCAGCTTCCAGGACACGACGTTGTCGCCTTCGCGGCTGCCGTTGGTCTTGGCGACGCGGGCCGGGAACGCGATGGTGAACTGCACGTCCGACCCGTGCGGCGGAACCGATTTCAGATCGACTCGCCCGGTCAGGCTGACCAGGTCGCCGGTGCGCTGGAACTGCAACTGGAACATGCCCTGGGTCTGCTCGGACAGCTGGCCGAGCTGCTGCACCTCGCCGAAGGACAGATCCTCGAAGAAGACCTGGCTGCCGGTGTACCCGTCCTGGGCGTACGGCTCCACCCGCACCTTGGCGGCCAGCGTCTCCGGCGCCTTCAGCTGCGGGCCCTTGTCCCCGGCGTCGGCGGGCACCACGGCGGCGACGATCCGTCCGGACACCCGGTCGTTGGACGAGACTCCCATCGACACCTGCACCCGCAGGCAGGCGGCGAGCAGCGGGACCAGCATCGCCGCGAGCAGGACGACCGAAGCGGCACGCACACCGCGGCGTGGGACCCGTCGCTGCGGGAGATCCGGGGAATCGAGCTTCGTGGTGACGGGACTCGGCTGCACGGGTGACATCGTGCCAGGCCATCCGCCCGGAATGAAACGCGCCAGTCGCAGCGCGCGTCGGCGCGCCGGGTCAGCGCCGCGCGCGAGCCAGCGCGACGAGCAGGGGAACGCCGAGCATCCCCATGCCGGCGAAACCGTATCCGGCCGACGGCGCGAGACCGAGGAACGCCGCGTGCGCCAGCGCCGACCCGAGCCAGGTCCACAGGAAGAAGGCCACCGGGACCGCGACCGCGCGGCCACCAGGCCGCATCCGTACCGGATCCGGCGCCGCTCGCTCCCAGACCGCCAGCAAGCAGCCCATCACCAGCGCGACGCCGAACCAGCCCAGGTAGTTGGTGACCGGAATCAGGTCCAGTCCGGGCAGCCCGGATCGGGTGTCGCACCAGGTCCACTGCCCGTCGGTCACCATCTGCGGATCCAGGAACAGATCCCAGCCCACCGCGCCCACCGCCGTCGCCGCGACTCGCACCGCCGTTCGCCGCGACAGCAACCCGGCCACCACCCACACCGGATACATCCCGCCGGTCCAGGCCAGCGGGACCAGCAGCGGCACCTCGAGCAGGGCCGGCCCGAGCCGGTCGGTCGCGTACTCGTAGCAGCCGAACGGTATGCCGGTCGCGGTGCCGATCACCTCGGCGGTGAGGCCGATGCCGGAGACGACCACCAGGAAACCGACGGCATAGCGCAACCCCCTTGTCGCGGTCGCGTGCGCCAGCGCGGCGGCGGCGGACAGCAGTACGACCGCGATGGTGACGCGGTCACGCGCGGCACCCGCCGTCAGCGGGTAACCGATCTGCGCGACGATCGTCATGGCGACCAGGGCGAGTGGCAGCAGCAAGCCGGCCGACCGAGCCGTTGGGTCTTCCCGCGTGGGCGCGGACCCGGTGGGCGCCACGCGCGGCGAGTAGCCCGAGTCAGTCATCGCCGCAGCCACCGCAGCAACCTCGGCCGGTTCAGGTCGCGCAGCGCGAGGGCGGCGGCCGTGCGCCCGCTGGCGCCGGAGACGCCGCCACCGGGATGGGTCGACGCGCCCGTCAGATACAACCCCGGCGCGCCGGGCACCCGCTGCCCCGCCAGCTCGGGCAGCGGACGCCACAGCATCATCTGGTCCAGCGACATCTCCACGTGCATCACGTTGCCGCCGATGAGCCCGAGTTCGCGCTCCAGGTCCACCGGCGTCTGCACGTGCGTGCGCAGCACGGTCGCCGCGAAGCCGGGCGCGTAGGAGTCGACTTCGGCGATGATCCGGTCGCCTTCCCGCTGCGCGAGGTCGGCCCAGTCCGCGCCGGAGGGCCGGTACGGGTGCCACTGCGCCCACAGCGACAACTGGTGCTCGCCGGGCGGCGCGATCGTCGGGTCGACGGCGCTGAAGCTCATCGCGAGCACGACCGGCTGCGGCGGAAGGTCACCCGCCAGCGCCGCTCCGTGGGCGCGCCGCAACTGCGCACGATCGGACACCAGGAACTGCAGGCCGCGGGAGGAGTGCTCGATCGGGCTGCCGGGGTAGCGGGGCAGCGCCGAGGTCGCGGCCCGCACCACCATCCCGATCCCGGGGCCCACGCGGATGCGCCCGCGCCAGTCGTCGAGCACCGCGCCGTCGAAGCCACCGGCGCGCAGCAGGTCCAGGGTGGTCAGCACGTGGCAACCGGCGATCACGATGCCGGCGCGCAACTCTCGGCCCGACGCGGTGCGCACCAGCCAGCGGTCTCCGTCACGACGCAGGGCGGACACCGCGTCGCCCGCGCTGACCACCCCGCCGTCGGATCGCAGCCGTGCCACCAGCGCGGTGGTCAGCGCTCCGCTGCCGCCGACCGCGCGACCCGGCGGCAGCGTGTGCATGAGCGCGGCGAAGCCGGCCATCGGCGCCGTGCCCGGCTCCGACATCGGCGGCCCGGATTGCGCGCCGAACCAGGCCAGCGCCGCCTTCAGCCGTTCGTCCTCGAAGAACGAGTCCAGCAGGGCGTCGCCGGATTGCAGGAATTCCCGCGACAGCGCGCTGCCGCCGCTGTTCGCGTCCAGTCCCCAGAACGACCGCACCAGCCTGCCCGGCGTCGGCGCGCCGCCGAACGCCCGCATCACCCTGGCGCTGCGCGGACCCCACACCCGGACGAACCGGCGGTAGGCCTCCGCGTCCCGCCTGCCGCAGGCCGCCGCGATGGAGGCGCAGGTGGCATCCAGGTCGCGATGGAAGACGATGGCGGGGCGGCCGGTGTGCGCCGGGGTGAATCCCCATGGGTCGCAGTCGATGTACCGCAGGCCGAAACGGTCGAGTTCCAGGTCGTCGACGATGCCGGTGTGGCGGATCATGATGTGCGCCGACGAGCCGCGATCGACCCGGTGACCGGGGAACCGTTCGACCGTCGAGACCGCTCCGCCGAGGACGTCGTCCCGCTCGAGTACTTCGACCTCGTGCCCGGCGCGGGCGAGGTAGCAGGCGGCCACCAAGGCGTTGTGACCCGAGCCGACGACGACAGCCGTCACGTGATCCTCACAGCGGCAGCCGCCTGCCGAGAATCGCGAACGGCCGGTTGTCGCCCGCGAAGACGAAATTCCGGACCACGTCGGTGAATCCCTGCCTGCGATACAACCGCCAGGCCCGGTTGTCCTCCTCGGCCACCTCCGGCGTCGACAGCAGCACCGCGCGCTCGGTGCGGTCGCGCAGCAGCCGTTCCAGCAGCGTGCCGCCGATGCCGCGGCCCTGCGCGGCCGGATGCACGTGCAGCTCGGTGAGCTCGAAGTAGTCCGAGAGCAACTCGCGCGCGGAATGTTCCGGCCAGCCCGAGCGCCGCATGCCGCTGTGCACCTGCTGGTGCCACCACTGGTGCGCGGCGCCGCGATAGCCGTAGGCGATCGCCACGATCGGCGCGCGCCGCAGATCGATCCGGCCGGAGTCGTCGGGCAGCACCGCGGCGACCGCCTGCCAGCCGGGCCGGGTGGTGTGCTCGGTCCACATCGGCGCGCGGTGGTTCTCGGTCCCGCGCGGGTAGTCCATGGCGGCCACGTAGACCGACAGCGCGTCGTGCAGCCGGGAGCGCAGCGCCGCCACCGAGAGATCGACGACGGCGGGTGCGGGAGTGTGATTGGGCTTGACGGCGGTCATGGCTCTCGTCGGTCGCGCGGACGCGGAAGTTTGTCGGTGGGCGTCTCTATATTGAAGCTCAATTCAAACGTTCGAATGCCTGTTCGGTCCGGGCGGTGCTGGAAAGCGGTGGGGCACGCCGCCTCCTGCGCCCTATGGGCCAAGGTACGCGAGGGTGGAGGGACGGCGATGTCTGGTCGAGTGGAACATCTGGGCGGGCCCGGCCGGGCCGGCAAGCTGCTGGAGCGCGCGGACGGGTTGCTCATGCAGGCGGCGGGGGAACGGGATCCGCGGGAGCGGTTCCGCACCGCCTACCTGGCGGCGCTGCGCGGGGCGGGCGCGGTGATCGCGCTCACGGGCGCCGATGCCGCGCCGAGGGCGCGCTCGCGCAACGCGTGGGTGCTGATGCAGCGCGCCGCGCCGGAATTCGTGATGTGGGCCGACTACTTCAGCGCCCGCTCGGAGATCCGCGCGGCGCTGGAGGCGGGGCTGGACCGGAATGTGGACGAACACGAGGCGGACGAGTTCTCTTCCCGGGTGGCGGCATTCCTCCACGACGTGGAAGACCTCCTCGCCACATCGGCCCGGCTGCGCCCGGCCCCTGGAGTCACCGGCGGTATGACGGCCTAGGCGTACCTCCGCCTTCGCTGCGGCCGTGCGCGGGGAAAGGACGGACTGCGTCCGGCGGTGCTTGTTGTGCGTACCTCCGCCTTCGCTGCGGCCATGCGCGGGCAAAGGACGGACTGCGTCCGGCGGTGCTTGTTGTGCGTACCTCCGCCTTCGCTGCGGCCGTGCGCGGGTTGGGGACGGACTGCGTCCGACTGTGTGCATAAGGTGGTCTGGCCCTGATCGAACTCGTATCATTGGTGACAGATGGCCGCCAAGGTCGGCTATCTGTCGTCTACCCGGAGGCGACAGCCACGTCCTA
Source organism: Nocardia sp. NPDC003726 (assembly GCF_053586955.1). NCBI lineage: Bacteria > Bacillati > Actinomycetota > Actinomycetes > Mycobacteriales > Nocardiaceae > Nocardia > Nocardia sp. NPDC003726. Next base: position 61,016 of record NZ_JBSFNF010000025.1, read on the forward strand.
GTGCCGGGGGAGGTACCGTGCCACTCTCCGAGCACGAGCAGCGCATGCTCGAACAAATCGAGAGCGCTCTCTATGCTGAGGATCCCAAGTTCGCCTCGTCCGTCCGCGGCGGACGGCTACGTTCGACCTCGAGTCGTCGCAGACTCCAGGCCGCGGCGTTGTTCGTCCTCGGCCTCTTCCTCCTCGTCGCGGGCATCGCCGCGCCCGTGAAGCCCGGCGGCTTCCCGATCATCAGCCTGATCGGTTTCATCGTGATGTTCGGCGCGGGCGTGCTCCTGCTGCTCGGCACCTCCAAGAGCATCGCGAAGAACGATCGGCCCGGCGGGCAGGCGTCCGCCGGCGGCGGGCGAGGGCGCCAGCGCAAGGCCGGCGGGTTCTCCGAGCGTATGGAGGATCGCTTCCGGCGGCGGTTCGAGCAGGAGTAGCTCGCCCGTAGCCTGACAACTTCAGCACGACCGGCGACGCCGCACCGCGATGGTGCGGCGTCGCCGGTTCGCGTGTGTGGCCGGTCACGTGTCGGATGATCTTCGGAGAGGTCTTCCCCCTTCCTCCACACCTCCCCACGAACTTCCCCCACTTCGCCCCCTCCGGTGCCGCACCAGCACGTTTGCTGGGTGTTTTCGGGCGTTTGTCACCTGGGTCGGCGCGTGTCGGCAGAACTCGCGAAAGTTCTCCACGCCGGTGATAGCTGACATGACCTGCGGAATCGTCTGAGTCGGGAGCCAGATCACCGCCTGTTTCGATTGAAAGTGGGGGAAAGTGGGGTAATGTGGAGCGCGCAGTACCGAAGGGCCGACCATCGAGGTGATCGACTAGGGAGGTATCGGGATGTTTCTCGGTACCTACACACCTCGCTTGGACGACAAGGGGCGACTCACGTTGCCTGCGAAGTTTCGAGACGATCTGGCGGGAGGGTTGATGGTCACGAAGGGGCAGGACCACAGCCTTGCCGTGTACCCGAAAGAGGAGTTCACCGCGCTCGCCCGGCGAGCCGCGGCCGCGTCTCGAACCAATCCGCAGGCCCGTGCGTTCGTCCGGGCACTCGCGGCCGGAACGGACGAGCAACGTCCGGACGCGCAGGGCCGGATCGTGTTGTCCGCCGACCATCGTCGCTACGCCAACCTGCAAAAGGATTGCGTGGTGATCGGTTCGGTCGACTTCCTGGAGATATGGGACAAGCAGGCGTGGGAGTCCTACCTCGCCGAGCACGAGGAGGACTTCTCGCAAGCCAGAGACGAGTCGCTGGGCGGAATCTTCTAGCCGCGGGCGCACGAGTGCCACGCGGTCTCTGCCCGGACGCGGACCCTGACGTACTTCCCCGACGCCAGGTGCCGAAGTTCGGTCAGAGACCACGGGGCATTCGTATCCGTATAGAAAGCACTGTGTATCAAGGCGACCCGTGTGCGGTGCGCGACGACGCGAGGCAGACTCCGGGAGGTCTAGGTGAACCGTGAACAGCGCGGTCCCCGCCATGTTCCGGTTCTGCTGGAGCGAGCCGACGCGCTGCTCGGACCGGCCCTTGCCGAGCCGGGCGCGGTCTACGTGGACGCGACACTCGGCCTCGGCGGTCACGCCGAGCACTTCCTGAGCGCCTACCCCGGCGTCCGTCTCGTCGGGCTCGACCGCGACACCACCGCCCTGAAGCTGGCCGGTGAGCGGCTCGCGCCGTTCGCGGATCGAATCACGTTGGTGCACACCCGCTATGACGGCATCGCCGACGCGCTGGCGGAGGCGGGGCTGCCCGCCACCGGTTCGGTGTCGGCGATCCTGATGGACCTGGGCGTCTCCTCCATGCAGTTGGACGAGGCCGACCGCGGCTTCGCCTATTCCGTCGACGCCCCGCTCGACATGCGGATGGACCCCACCACCGGACCCACCGCCGCCGACGTGCTCAACACCTACAGCCACGGCGACCTCACCAGGGTGCTGCGGACCTATGGCGAGGAACGTTTCGCGAGCCGGATCGCCGCCGAGGTGATCCGCCGTCGCCAGAGCAAACCGTTCCGCACCAGCGCCGAGCTGGTGGAGCTGCTGTACGCGACGATTCCCGCGGCCACGCGCCGCACCGGAGGGCACCCGGCCAAGCGCACGTTCCAAGCGCTGCGGGTGGAGGTCAACGGAGAACTCGACTCCCTGCGGGCCGCGCTGCCCGCCGCGCTCGCCGCGCTGCGTGTGGGCGGCCGCATCGTCGTCATGTCCTACCAATCGCTGGAGGACAAGGTGGTCAAGCACGAGCTCACCGCCCACACCGCGTCCAGGACGCCGGTGGGCCTGCCGGTCGAGCTCCCCGGTATGGGACCGGAGTTCCGGATGCTGACCCGTGGCGCGGAGAAAGCGACCGAGCAGGAGATCGAAGACAACCCGCGGGCGGCTCCGGTGCGGATGCGCGCCGCCGAGCGGATCCAGGAGGCGCGGTGAGCGAGCAGTGCCCGCGGCGCGCCGACCGGGTGCGGATGTCCCGCAGCGGTGGCGGAGGCCGGATGAGACAGCGCAGCGCTGTGCCCGCCCGGCGTCCCCGGAGGACGGAGGAGGGGAATTCATGAGCGTGCGGACGAGGACCGTCGAAGCGCCGGGCCGGGTCGCCCGGCGGGTCCAGGACGCCGAGCGGGTGAAGTCGGGCGCGGCGCAGCGCGCCTACGCGCGGCGGCGCATGCGCGAAAGCGGTTCGGACAGCGCGATTCTGCCCGCCGTGCGGCGCTCGGCGATGGCGGCGCGCATCCCGTTCGTCACGGCGATCATCGCCCTGCTCGGGTGCGGTCTCGCGCTGACCTTGCTGTTGACCACCAGGGCCGCCGAGGACAGCTATCAGCTCGGCGACGCGCGAGCGACGAACCGGCGGCTGGCCGACGAGCGCGCCGCCCTGCAGCGTGAGGTCGAGGTCGCCGATTCGGCGCCCGAGCTGGCCCTGCGGGCGCGGGAGCTGGGCATGATCCCCGCCAAGGACCCGGCTCGCCTGCTGGTCGGCCCGGACGGCTCGGTCACGGTGATCGGCAAGCCGGTCCCGGCGGAGGGCACCCCGGTGCCGCCGCTGAACGCCTCGCCGTCCGCGCGGTCGCCGCGCGGGGAGCGGGTGGTGCCGGTCACCACCACGCCCGGTGCTCCGGTGCCGGGTCAGCCGAACCAGGCAGCACAGAACAACGCGCAGGTCAACGCGGTACCCACGCCGGCGAGCCCGACCCCGACCCCGGCGATCAATCCGCCGCTGCCAGGACCGTCGGCCGCGCCGCGGGCCGCCGCGCCGCAGCCGCCGGCGGAACCGGCGCCGCAGCAGGAAGCCGCGCAGGCGCTGGAGGCGGCGCCCGACGGAGTGCCGCAGTGACCCATCCCAGGCCCGCGCCGCGTCCGCGGCGCGGGTCGTCGGCGCCCCGCACGGCGGGCGCGCGGGCTCCCCGCTCGGCTGTCCCGGACGGTCCGCTGCGGTTACGCCTCGGCGTCGGGCGGGTGGTCATGTTCGTCGCGCTCGCCGTCGTCGCGCTGCAACTGCTGTGGGTGCAGAGCGTCGCGGCGCCGGGACTGTCGGCACAGGCGGCCAGCCAGCGCACCACCCATCAGCCCGATCCGGCCACTCGCGGGCCGATCACCGACCGCTACGGCAAGGCGCTGGCCTTCACCGTGTCGGCCAAGAAGCTGCACTTCCGGCCGGTCGCCGTCCGCAAGGAGCTGGCCGACGCGAAGGCCGAGAACGACAAGGCGCCCGATCCGGACCAGCGGCTGCGCGACATCGCGCGCACCATCCACGAGAAGCTCGGCAAGGACGCGCCCGCGGAAGCGGACCTGCTCGCCAAGTTGAACAGTGACGAGCAATTCGTGTTCCTGGCCCAGAACGTGGATCCCCGCGTCGCGGACGAGATCACCGAGAAGTACCCGCAAGTGGGCAGCGATCAGCAGTTCCCCCGGGTGTATCCCGGCGGGTCGCTGGCGGCGAATGTCGTCGGCGCCGTCGGCTGGGACGGCCACGGGCAGATCGGGCTGGAGTCGTCGCTGGACTCGGTGCTGGCCGGTACCGACGGATCGCACACCTACGACCGCGGCTCCGACGGCGCGGTCATCCCCGGCAGCTGGCGTGACGAGCAGCCGGCCGTCAACGGATCGACGGTGGAACTCACCCTGGATTCCGATCTGCAGTACTACGTGCAGCAGCAGGTGCAGCAGGCCAAAGACGTCTCCGGCGCGGGTTCGGCCTCCGCCGTCGTCCTGGACGCCAAGACCGGGCAGGTCCTGGCGATGGCCAACGACAACACCTTCAATCCCGACCTGGGACCGCAGAAATGGGCCAATGCCCAGCTGAGCAATCCTTCGGTCACGGACGTGTTCGAGCCCGGCTCGGTGAACAAGATCGTCACGGCGGCCGCGGCCATCGAGTACGGCCTGACCGATCCGGACGAGGTGCACCAGGTGCCCGGCGCCATCCAGATGGCGGGTGTCACGGTGCACGACGCGTGGTCGCACGGCGTCGAGCCCTACACGACCACCGGGATTTTCGGCAGGTCATCCAATGTGGGCACGCTGATGCTCGCGCAGCGCGTGGGCGAGGACCGCTTCGCCGACATGGCCCACCGGTTCGGGCTCGGGCAGCGCACGGGCATCGGCCTGCCGGGCGAGAGCGCGGGCCTGATGCCGGACCGCGATCAGTGGTCCGGCGGCACCTTCGCCAATCTTCCCATCGGTCAGGGCCTTTCGATGACGACGCTGCAGATGGCCGGGATGTACCAGGCCATCGCGAACGACGGCGTCCGCATCCCGCCACGGATCGTCCGGGCGAAGATCGCGCCGGACGGCACCCGCACCGAGGAGACCCAGCCCGACGGCGTGCGGGTGGTGAGCAAGCAGACCGCCGCCACCTTGCGGACGATGTTCCAAGCGGTCGTGCAGCGTGACCCGATGAACGCCAATCAGAACGGCACCGGGTGGCCGGCGGCCATCACGGGTTACCAGGTGGCGGGCAAGACCGGCACCGCGCAGAAGGTCGATCGCAATTGCCGGTGCTATTCCACGTCGTCGTTCTGGATCACGTTCGCGGGCATGGTGCCCGCGGAGAACCCGCGGTACGTGATCGGGCTCATGCTCGACGCGCCCGTCCGCAGTTCGGATGGCTCCGGTGGCGGTTCGGTCGCTCCGCTGTTCCACAACATCGCGTCCTGGGCGCTGCAGCGCGACCGCATCCCGCCCTCCGCGCAGCCGTCCCGGCAATTCGTCTTGCAGGCAGGGTGATCGGACCGCTGCGCGGGCGTGCGAGCGGTAGCGGCGAGAACGGATGTATGCGGAGGAAACAGCAGGTGAGTGCGGTGTTCGAGGGCCGGAGGCGCGGGGCGGCCCTCGGTACGGGCCGCGTCGGGGGCCGATGGCGTCCGTGTGCCGCGTGGCGCGGTCCGGGCCGGGCGAGCGAACCCGTAGGGTGCGGTGGGCGACTTCCCCGGCTTTGCGACGGGGCGCATGGTCCCGCCGTGACCGGTCGCCGGTAACCTGACACGTCGATCGCCGCCCCCGAAAGGAGCCTGGTTTCTGTGCAGTCCGGTCAACCACGCGCATTGCGGCCAGAGCATTCGCCGTCGACGCCGCTGGCGTCGCTGGCCGCCGCCATCGGGGCCGTGACGAGCCCCGAATCGGCTGTGCGTGACGTGTCGGTCACCGGCATCGAGCAGCGCTCGGACGCCGTGCTGCCCGGTGACCTGTTCGCCGCGCTGCCCGGCGCCCGCGCGCACGGAGCGCGTTTCGCGCGCGACGCCGTAGCCCGCGGCGCGGTGGCGGTGCTGACCGACGCGGCGGGCGCGGAGCTGGCCGGTCCGCTCGAGGTGCCCGTGCTGGTGCGCCAGAACCCCAGAGCGGTGCTCGGCGAGCTGTCGGCCACGATCTACGGCAATCCCTCCGAGCGGCTGCGCATCGTCGGGATCACCGGCACCTCGGGCAAGACCACGACCTCCTACCTGGTCGAGGCGGGACTGGCCGCCGCGGGGCTGTCCACCGCCCTGATCGGCACCATCGAGACCAGGATCGGCGGCAGGCGGGTGCCGAGCGCGCTGACCACGCCGGAGGCGCCGCAGTTGCACGCGATGTTCGCGCTGATGGTCGAGCAGGGCGTGGACGCGGTGGTGATGGAGGTGTCCAGCCACGCGCTGACGCTGGGCCGGGTGGACGGCGTGCGGTTCGCGGTGGGCGCGTTCACCAACCTGTCCCAGGACCACCTGGACTTCCACGCCGACTTCGAGGACTACTTCGCCGCCAAACGCAAACTGTTCGAACCCGATTCGCCGGTCGCGGCGCGCACCAGCGTGGTCTGCGTCGACGACGAGTGGGGGCGGCGGCTGGCCGCGGGCCTGCCGGACCCGGTCACCGTGTCGACCACCCGGACCGCCGCCTGGAGCGTCGCGGGCGCGGTGTCGGCGCACGGCGGCGAACAAGACTTCACCGCGGCGGGTCCGCGGGGCGAGATCCCCGTGCGCCTGCGGCTTCCCGGCCACTACAACGTCGCCAACGGCCTGCTCGCGGTGGCGGTGTGCGCCGCGGCGGGCGTCGAGCCTTCGGTGGCTGCCCCGGCGCTGGCGACCGTGGACGTGCCCGGCCGCATGCAGCGGGTGGAGCGCGGACAGGACTTCCTGGCGATCGTCGACTACGCGCACAAGCCCGCTGCGCTGGAGTCCGTGATCGCCACGCTGCGAGGACATCTCGCGGCGGACACCGCGGGACGGCTCGCGGTGGTGGTCGGCGCCGGTGGCGACCGGGACGCGGCGAAGCGGCCGCTGATGGGCGCGGTGGGCGCACGAGGCGCCGACCTGCTGATCATCACCGACGACAACCCGCGCACCGAAGATCCGGCGGCCATCCGCGCCGCCGTGCGCTCCGGTGCGCTCCAGGTCGCGGAGGCCGAACGCGGTGAGGTGCGGGAGATCGGCGACCGCGCCGAAGCCATCGCCGCCGCGGTGGCCTGGGCGCGCCCCGGCGACGTGGTGCTGATCGCGGGCAAGGGACATGAGGCAGGGCAGGAGATCCAGGGCGTGAAGCACCCCTTCGACGACCGCGACGTACTCGCGGCCGCATTGGAAAGACGCAGTCCGCAAGGTAACCACGCGGAGGACTTGACGGTTTCATGATCGAGATGACACTGCGGGAGATCGCGGACGTCGTCGGCGGCACGCTGCACGACGTCGCAGACCCGGAGGTGCGAGTGACCGGCGCGGTGGAATTCGATTCGCGCCGAATCGGTTCCGGCGATCTGTTCCTGGCGCTGCCGGGCGAGCGCTCCGACGGCCACGACTACGCCGGCGCGGCGATCGCGGCCGGCGCGGTGGCGGTGCTGGCCGCGCGGCCGGTCGGCGTACCTGCCATCGTGGTCACGCCAGGCCGCGGCGCCGTGCCGTCGACTTCGGTCGCGCTCAGCCATGACGCGGACGGTTCCGGCGCCGCCGTGCTGGCCGCGCTCGCCGCGCTCGCCCGCGCCAGCGTGTCGCGTCTCGTCGCCGCGGGCGGGCTCACCGTCGTCGGCGTCACCGGCTCGTCCGGCAAGACCTCCACCAAGGACCTGCTGGCGGCCGTCCTCGCGCCGCTGGGCACGGTGGTGGCGCCGCCGGGGTCGTTCAACAACGAACTCGGCCACCCGTGGACGGCGTTGCGCGCCGACGCGAGCACCCGTTTCCTGGTGCTGGAGATGTCCGCGCGCGGGCCGGGCCATATCGCGGCGCTGGCCGAGGTGGCGCCGCCTGGCATCGGCGTCGTGCTCAACGTCGGCACCGCGCATCTCGGCGAGTTCGGCAGCCGCGAGGCCATCGCCAAGACCAAGGGCGAGCTGGTGGAGGCGCTGCCTTCCACCGGACTGGCCGTGCTCAACGCCGACGATCCCCAGGTCGCCGCCATGGCCGCGCGCACGGCGGCGCGGGTGGTGACGGTCGGGCAGGCCGCGACCGCGGACGTGCGTGCCACCGACATCAGGCTCGACGACCAGGCCAGGGCCGAGTTCACCGTGCACACCCCCGCGGGCAGCGCCCAGGTGCGTCTGGCCGTGCACGGCGAGCACCACGTGGGCAACGCGCTGTCGGCGATCGCGGTCGCGCTGGAATGCGGCGCCGACCTCGACACCGTCGTGGTCGCGCTGTCCGGCGCGCGCGCCGCCTCCGCCCGCCGGATGGACGTGCGCACCACCGCGGACGGGATCACCGTCGTCAACGACTCCTACAACGCCAATCCGGACTCGGTCCGCGCCGCGCTCAAAGCGCTGGTGAGCATGGCGCGCGCGGCCGAGACGCCGCGACGCAGCTGGGCGGTGCTCGGCGAGATGGGCGAGCTCGGCGAGGAATCCGTCATCGAGCACGACGCCATCGGCCGGCTCGCGGTGCGGCTGGACGTCAGCCGGGTGGTCGTGGTCGGCACGGGCCGACCCGCCCGCGCGCTGCACCAGGGCGCGGTGATGGAGGGGTCGTGGGGCGAGGAATCGGTGATCGTGCCGGACATCGCGTCGGCGATCGCGCTGCTGGAGCAGGAAGTGGCCCCCGGTGACGTGGTGCTGGTCAAGGCATCGAAGTCGGTCGGCCTGTGGGAGGTCGCCGAGCATCTGACCGACCCGAGCGCCGTGGCCGCACGCGGCGGCGCGGTGAGCAACGGGGTGGGACAGGACACGGAGGCAGCAGGATGAGACAGATTCTCTTCGCCGCGGCGATCGCGCTGACGGTCTCGATCCTGCTCACCCCGCTGCTGATCCGGTTGTTCGCCAAGCAGGGCTTCGGGCAGGAGATCCGGGTCGACGGTCCCGCCAGCCACCAGGCCAAGCGCGGCACCCCGACGATGGGCGGCGTCGCCATCCTGGTCGGCATGTGGGCCGGATACCTGGGCTCGCACCTGATCGGCATCGGGTACGACGCCGACGGGCCGTCGGCATCGGCGTTGCTCGTGCTCGGCCTGGCCACGGCGCTGGGCGCGGTGGGTTTCGTCGACGACTTCATCAAGATCCGCAAGCAGCGCAACCTCGGCCTGACCGCCGCGGGCAAGTATCTCGGCCAGCTGTCGTCGGCCGTGATCTTCGGCATCCTCGCCTTGCAGTTCCGCGGCGGCAGCGGGCTGACGCCCGCCAGCAGGCACCTGTCCTACGTGCGCGACATCAGCACCGTGACCATGGGCGTGGTCGTGTTCCTGGTGTTCGTCTGCTTCGTTGTCGTCGCCTGGTCCAACGCGGTGAACCTCACCGACGGACTCGACGGGCTGGCCGCCGGATCGATGAGCCTGGTGCTCGGCGGCTACGTGATCATCACGTTCTGGCAGTACTACCACGCCTGCGAGACCAAGCCGGAGACCGGTTGCTACAACGTGCGCGACCCGCTGGATCTCGCGCTGGTCTGCGCGGCGGGCGCGGCGGCCTGCGTCGGGTTCCTCTGGTGGAACGCCGCACCGGCCAAGATCTTCATGGGCGACACCGGCTCGCTCGCGCTGGGCGGCCTGCTGGCGGGCCTGTCCATCACCACCCGCACCGAACTGCTCATGATCGTCATCGGCGCGCTGTTCGTCGCCGAGACGGCCTCGGTGGTGCTGCAGGTCGCGGTCTTCCGCACCACGCGCAACCGGTTGTTCAAGATGGCGCCGTTCCACCATCACTTCGAGCTCAGCAAGTGGGCCGAGACCACGGTGATCATCAGATTCTGGCTGCTGGCCGCGATGGCCTCCGCCGTCGGGCTCGGGCTGTTCTACAGCGAATACCTCTCCGCGGTCGGGTGAGCGAGATGGTCGAACATTCTCCGCGCGCTCTGCGCACACCGGGGCCCATGCTGGAATTCCTGCGCGGGCGCGACGTCCTGGTCGCGGGCTGGGGCGTGTCGGGACGCTCGCTGGTGGAACCGCTGCGCGACATCGGCGCGCGTCCGGTGGTGACCGACGGCGGCGCAGCGGCCCTGGCCGAGGCGGCCGGGCTCGGGCTGGACGTGGCCACCACCGCGGAGCTGGAGAGCGCGGACTGGAGCCGCTTCGCGCTGGTGATCACCAGCCCGGGGTGGCGGCCGGACTCGCCGGTGCTGGCGTCCGCGGTCGCGGAGGGCACGCCGGTGTGGGGCGACGTGGAGTTCGCCTGGTGGGTCGATCAGGCCAGAATCTACGGCCCGGTCCGCAAATGGCTGGTCGTCACCGGTACCAACGGCAAGACCACCACCACCCAGATGACGCACTCGATCCTGCGCGCGGCCGGCATCGCCAGCGTCGCGTGCGGCAACATCGGCCTGCCCATCCTGGACGCGCTGCGGCGCAATCCGGGTCCGCAGGTGCTCGCGGTGGAGCTGTCGTCGTTCCAGCTGCATTGGGCGCCGTCGGTGCGCCCGGAGGCGGGCGTCGTCCTGAACGTGGCCGAGGATCACCTGGATTGGCACGGCGGCCTCGACGCCTACGCCGCGGCCAAGGCCAGGGCGCTGGTCGGCCGGGTCGGCGTGGTCGGCCTGGACGATCCGGTCGCGGCCTCGCTGGCCCGCAAGTCCAAGGCGCGCCGGACCGTCGGTTTCCGGGTGGGCGTGCCCGCCGACGGTGAACTCGGCGTGGTGGACGGCAAGTTGCTCGACCGCGCGTTCACCAAGGCCGCGATCCTGGCAGAGGTGGGCGACATCAGCCCGCCCGGCCCGGCGGGCGTCGCCGACGCCCTCGCCGCCTCCGCGCTGACCAGGGCGATCGACGTCGCGCCGCAGTTCGTCCGGGAAGGCTTGATCGAGCACAAGGTCGGGCCGCACCGCGCCGCGTTCGTGCGCGAGCTGGCCGGCGTCGAGTTCGTCGACGATTCCAAGGCCACCAATCCGCACGCCGCGCGTTCGTCGATCCTGGCGCATCCGCAGGTGGTGTGGGTGGCGGGTGGTCAGCTCAAGGGCGCGCACGTCGACGACCTCGTGGAGGAGGTCGCCGACCGGCTGGTCGCGGCGGTGCTGATCGGCGTCGACGCGCCGGTGCTCGCGGCCGCGTTGGCGCGACACGCGCCCGAGGTCCCCGTCGTCGAGCTGGTCGCGGGAGACGATGCAGGGATGGGTGACGAAGCGTCGAGGACCGCCGCGGCCGACGCCGTCATGGCGCGGGCGGTGCGCGCGGCCGCCGGTTTCGCCCGCCGCGGCGACACCGTGCTGCTGGCGCCGGCCGCCGCGTCGCTGGACATGTTCGCCGATTACACCCACCGTGGCCGCAGTTTCGCCGCGGCGGTGCACGCCCTGGAAGACCGTGATCTAGGCACCACCGATATCGGGGGTTTGCGATGACCGCCGGCCGGGGCGGGCGGGGTACGGACACCCGCTCCGGTCGGTCGAGTCGCTTTCACGCGCGAGCGGTCAGCTCGTCCGCCGCCACGGTGGTCGCACCGGCGTCGAGCGCGAGTGTCTCGTGACTTCGGGCACCGGCAGGCGTTGGACCGGCAGGGCGGCCCGGACCGCGGGCGCGCGAGAAGCCGCGGCGGCCCCGCGGCGTGGCCGCGGGATGGCGACCGGCCCCGGTTCGTGGCTGGCACGGCCGCTGGCGTCCTTCCATCTCGTCGTCACCATCGCCACGCTGCTGACCGCACTCGGACTCGTCATGGTCCTGTCCGCGTCCGGAGTCGTGGAGTACGCCGAGGGCGGGTCGGCGTACTCCTTGTTCATCCAGCAGACGTTGTTCGCCGGCATCGGCGCGGTGCTGTTCTATCTGGCTCTGCGCGTTCCGCTGCGGCTGCTGCGCCAGGCGTCGTTCCCGCTGTTCGCGCTCTCGGTGCTGGCGCTGGCGCTCGTGCTCATCCCTGGTATCGGCACCAGTGTGCAGGGCGCGCGGCGCTGGCTGGTCTTCGGCCCGGTGTCGGTGCAGCCGTCCGAGGTCGTGAAGGTCACGCTGATCGTCTGGGGTGCGCACCTGCTGGTTTCCCGGCGCGCGATGGGTTCGAGTCTGCGCGACATCCTGGTGCCGCTGGTCCCGGCGGGTGTGCTGGTGTGTCTTTTGATCGTGGTCCAGCCGAACCTCAGCACCACGGTGGCGGTGGGCATCATCCTCGGCGCTCTGCTGTGGTTCGGCGGCCTTCCGGTCCGGTTGTTCGTGACGATCGCGGTGTCCGGCGTGGTCGCCGCTGGCGTGCTCGCCATGTCCGCGGGTTACCGGTCGAATCGGGTGCGGTCCTTCTTCAACCCGGGTTCGGACCCGCAGGGCGACAACTATCAGGCTCGGCAGGCGCTGTACTCCCTTGCCGACGGCGGGATCTGGGGCAGAGGCCTGGGACAGAGCCGGGCCAAGTGGAGTTACCTGCCGAACGCGCACAACGACTTCATCTTCGCGATCATCGGAGAGGAGCTGGGCTTCCTGGGCTGCGCGCTGGTGCTCGGGCTTTTCGCGTTGTTCGTCTACACGGGCCTGCGCATCGCCAGCCGGTCGGCTGATCCGTTCCTGCAATTGCTCACCGCGTCGGCGACCACATGGATCGCCGGGCAGGCCATGATCAACATCGGGTATGTCGTCGGTCTGCTGCCGGTCACCGGGTTGCAGCTGCCGCTGGTCTCCGCCGGTGGCTCGTCGCTGGCGATCACCCTGCTGATGTTCGGCCTGATCGCCAACGCGGCCAGACACGAGCCGGAGGCCGTCGCGGCGCTGCACGCCGGACAGGACGGGCGTTTCAGTAGGCTGTTGCGGTTGCCCAAACCCGAGGTGTACGCACCGGCTCGGGCCAGTGCCCGCCGTGGCCGGGCGCCGCGGCCTTCGGATCGAGGACCGTCGGCGCAGCCGCAGGGCAGGCGGGGGCGTGCGGAACCGCGCCGCCGCTCGCCGGAGAGCCGCGGCACCAGCTCGGCGCGTGCCACCAGGGCTTGGGAACCCAGCTATCCGGTCAATCACGCAAGAGAACGGGGAAGATCCAGGTGATCTCGGTAATCGTCGCGGGCGGCGGCACGGCGGGCCACATCGAACCGGCACTGGCGGTGGCCGACGCGTTGCGGCGGCTCGACGATTCGATCCGGGTGACGGCGCTGGGCACCGAACGCGGCTTGGAGACCCGCCTGGTTCCCGAGCGCGGCTATCTGCTCGAGCTCATCCCTCCCGTCCCCTTGCCGCGCAAGCCCACCGCCGACCTGCTGCGGTTGCCCGGCCGGGTGCGCGCCTCGGTGGCGGCCACCCGCGCGGTCATCGATGCGGTCGAGGCCGATGTGATCGTCGGATTCGGCGGCTACGTGGCGCTTCCGGCGTATCTCGCCGCGGGCGCGGGCGTACTGCGCCGCAGGCGCCCGGTGCCGGTGGTGGTGCACGAGGCGAACGCCAAGGCCGGCATCGCGAACAAGGTCGGCGCCCGCCGCGCCGCACGGGTGCTCGCCGCGGTCCCGGACTCGGGTTTGGCGAACGCGCGGGTGGTCGGCATTCCCGTGCGCGAATCGATCACGGGGCTCGACCGGGCCGCGCTGCGGGCCGAGGCGCGGGCGCACTTCGGTCTTCCGGCCGAAGGGCCGGTGCTGCTGGTTTTCGGCGGTTCGCAAGGCGCGCGGACGCTGAACGAGGCGGTGTCGGGCGCCGCGCCGCAACTGGCCGCCGCGGGCATCTCGGTGCTGCACGCGCACGGACCCAAGAACACCATCGAGGTGGACGACTCCGCCGCGGACGGCGCTCGCTACGTCGCGGTGCCGTATCTGTCCAGGATGGACCTCGCCTACGCCGCCGCCGACGCGGTGGTCTGCCGGTCGGGCGCGATGACCGTGGCGGAGGTCTCCGCGGTCGGACTGCCCGCGTTCTACGTGCCGCTGCCGCACGGTAACGGGGAACAGGAACTCAACGCCCGGCCCGTGGTGGGCAAGGGCGGTGGCAGAATTGTCCCCGATTCCGAGTTGACGCCGAAGTACGTGATCGATGAGGTGATTCCGCTGCTCATGGACTCCGCACGGCTGACAGAGATGGGCCGGGCCGCCGCAGGCGCGGGGCACCGCGACGCCGCCGACGAGGTGGCGCGGATCGCGCTGGAGGTGGCGCGCCGATGAGCGACACCACCGCGGACCGGGTGGCCTCGGACAACGGCGCCGAGCGGACCGCGCTGCCCCCGGAGCTGGAGCGCGTGCACATGGTCGGCATCGGCGGGGCCGGGATGTCGGGCATCGCGCGGATCCTGCTCGCCCGCGGCGGTGCGGTGTCGGGATCGGACGCCAAGGAGAGCCGAGGTGTGCTGGCGCTGCGCGCTCGCGGCGCGCAGGTGCGGATCGGGCACGACGCCACCGCGCTCGACCTGCTACCCGGCGGCCCCACGGCCGTGGTGACCACCTATGCCGCCATTCCGAAGACCAACCCGGAACTGGTCGAGGCCAACCGGCGCGACATCCCGGTGCTGCTGCGCCCCACGGTGCTGGCCTCGCTCATGCAGGGCCATCGCACGCTGCTCGTGTCCGGGACGCACGGCAAGACATCCACCACCTCGATGCTGATCGTGTCGTTGCAGCACTGCGGGTTCGATCCGTCGTTCGCGGTGGGCGGCGAGCTGAACGAGGCGGGCACCAACGCCCACCACGGCACCGGCGACATCTTCGTAGCGGAGGCCGACGAGAGCGACGGCTCGCTGCTGCAATACGAGCCGGACGTGGCCGTCGTCACCAACATCGAGTCCGATCACCTGGACTTCTTCGGTTCCGACGAGGCCTACGTGCAGGTCTTCGACGACTTCGCCGACCGGCTCGCCGCGGGCGGCCTGCTGGTGGTGTGCCTGGACGATCCCGGCTCGCTGGCGCTGGCCGAGCGGGTCGGTGCGCGGTTGGCCGAGCGGAACGTCCAGGTCCTCGGCTACGGCTCGGGCGACCTCGCCGACGCGCCGGTGCCGGTGGGCGCCCGGCTGCACAGCTGGGAGCCGCGGGATGTCGGCGGCATCGCGCAATTCCAGCTCGCCGACGAGGCCGCGCCGCGCACGCTGCGCTTGGCGGTGCCGGGCAGGCACATGGCGCTCAACGCGTTGGGCGCGCTGCTCGCCGCCAGGGCCACCGGCGCCGAGGTCGGCGAGGTCATCCAGGGCCTGGAGGGGTTCGGCGGGGTGCACCGCCGGTTCCAGTTCGCCGGGCGGGAGAACGGCGTGCGGGTGTTCGACGACTACGCCCACCACCCCACCGAGGTGCGCGCCGTGCTCGGCGCCGCCGCCGAACTGGTCCAGCAGGAGGCCCGCGACGGCGCCAGGTCCAGGCAGGGCCGGGTCATCGTGGTCTTCCAGCCGCACCTCTACAGCCGCACCGCGACCTTCGCACAGGACTTCGGCGCCGCGCTGAGCCTGGCCGACGAGGTCGTCGTGCTCGATGTCTACGGCGCGCGGGAGAAACCGCTGCCGGGCGTGAACGGCGCGCTGGTCGCGCAGTCGGTGACGAAGCCGGTGCACTACCAGCCGGACATGTCCCGGGTCGGGCGCCAGGTCGCCGGGCTGGCGCTGCCGGGTGACGTGGTGATCACCATGGGCGCGGGCGACGTGACGATGCTGGGCGGTCAGATTCTCGACGGATTACGTGCGCGTCCCCAGCACGGACGGTGACCCGCGTGCGCGGGGTCGGGTCGGCGCGCGCGGCCGGGCGCCGCGCGGGTGATCGGTTCGGCGAACTCGACTGGCGCCGGATTCGCCTGTGGGGATTGCTGAGCGTGTGCGTTCTTGCGGTGCTCTGTGTGCTCGCCTGGTTCACCCCGGTGCTGTCGGTGCGCACCGTGCGGATCGAAGGTGCGGTGGCGGTGCCCGAACAGCAGGTGCGCGATGTGCTCGAAATTCCTTCCGGCCGCTCGATCTTCCGGATCGACACGAATGCCGTGGCGCGGCGGGTGGCGAGCATTCCGAAGGTGCGCTCGGCACGGGTGCAGCGGGTTTTTCCGTCCACGGTCCGGGTGACGGTCGTCGAGCGCACCGCGGTGTTGTTCTACGACAGTCACGAAGGCGCGCATCTCCTGGACGCCGAGGGCGTGGAATTCGCGGTCGAGCCGACGCCGATCGGCGTGCCGAAGTTGATCACCGATCATCCCGGCGGCGCGGATCCGGTGACCAGGGCGGCGGTCGCCGTCCTCGCCATCGTGCCCCCTGCGCTGGCGGTTCAGGTGAGCGAGGTTGCGGCGCGGTCCATTTCGGATATTTCGCTGAATCTGAAGGACGGCCGCACGGTACTCTGGGGCGGGAGCGACGACGCCGAGCGAAAGGCGGCGGTCGTGTTGCCGTTGTTGACGCGCCCCGGAACGGTGTTCGATGTGTCGAGTCCCAATCTGGTCACGGTAAAGTGATCCGCACCCATTGCGCCCAGGTAATTTTCGGCGGTCCGGGAGCGGTTCCGGCGCCGAGAAGGGAGCCGGGAGGCAACCGTTCACCATACGACGTGTGGAGCGGCGAGACGAGCGGGATCACGCAAGATTCTGGCTCTCGTTTCGGCGCGCCTGCGCGCGTATCGCGTCGGCTGCGAATAGCGTTCCGCACCAGTCGGATACTTGACATAACGCTAACCCTATGGTTGAGCTTTAGGGTTTGCCCGAGCCGCGGTTCGCTCTTCGCAGCGACCCGACCGCCGGACCGGGCCGAAAAGGCGGGGTGCCGAGCATCCGGAAACGACAGGCTTTAGATCGAAGGAAGGCGAGAGCCCATGACGCCCCCGCACAACTACCTTGCGGTGATCAAGGTCGTCGGTATCGGCGGCGGCGGTGTGAATGCCGTCAACCGGATGATCGAGCAGGGACTCAAAGGTGTCGAGTTCATCGCGGTCAACACCGACGCGCAGGCGCTGCTGATGAGCGATGCCGACGTCAAGCTCGACGTCGGCCGCGAGCTGACCCGCGGTCTCGGCGCGGGCGCCGACCCGGAAGTCGGCCGCAAGGCCGCCGAGGACCACAAGGACGAGATCGAAGAGGTGCTCAAGGGCGCCGACATGGTCTTCGTGACCGCGGGCGAGGGCGGCGGCACCGGCACCGGTGGCGCACCGGTCGTCGCGCAGATCGCGCGCAAGCTCGGCGCGCTGACCATCGGCGTGGTCACCCGCCCGTTCTCCTTCGAGGGCAAGCGGCGCGGGAACCAGGCCGAGGTCGGCATCAATCTGCTGCGCGAGTCGTGCGACACGCTCATCGTCATCCCGAACGACCGGCTGCTGCAGCTCGGCGACGCGGCGGTGAGCCTGATGGACGCGTTCCGCTCCGCCGACGAGGTGCTGCTCAACGGTGTGCAGGGCATCACCGACCTGATCACCACCCCCGGTCTGATCAACGTCGACTTCGCCGACGTCAAGAGCGTGATGTCCGGCGCGGGCAGCGCGCTGATGGGTATCGGTTCGGCGCGCGGTGAGGGCCGCTCGGTGAAAGCCGCCGAGGCGGCGATCAACTCGCCGCTGCTGGAAGCCTCCATGGACGGCGCGCACGGCGTGCTGCTGTCGATCGCGGGCGGGTCGGATCTGGGACTGTTCGAGATCAACGAGGCCGCCTCGCTGGTGCAGGAGGCCGCGCACATCGAGGCCAACATCATCTTCGGCACCGTGATCGACGACTCGCTCGGCGACGAGGTGCGGGTCACCGTGATCGCCGCGGGCTTCGACGGCGGCGGCCCGGCCCGGCGCACCTTCGAGACGTCGGGCCGCAGCACCATCGGCACGGCGCGCTCCGGCGAGATCGGGCAGAGCCGGACCAGCGAGATCGCCGCGCGCGGCAGCGACAGCACGCCGAGCGCCTCGGTCGCGGGCACGGCGGGCCGCGGCGCGTTGCCGAGCTACCGGGACACCGAACGGCCGCGCACGCTGGGCGAGCCGTCGGTCACCAGCGGCACGCGATCGCACCTCACGCCGCCGCCGGACGCCGGCGACGATGACGACGACGTGGACGTGCCGTCGTTCATGCGGAGGGGCTGAGCGCTGGAATCCGGTTCCGGCGCGCGCCGGGACCGAGCTGGAAAGAGCGATCCCGGCCCGCGCCGGGACGTCTCGGAGGGACCCGCCGAAGCGGTGTCCCGCAGTACGATCGCGCAGCATTTTCCGGGGGACGCCGGCGCGGGGCCGGCCGAGCGAGACCGGGCGTCACGGCGCCCGATGCGACGCAACTGATTCGGCCCCGGGGGGAAATTTCGCTTCTACCTCGGCATTTCGACGCCATTCCGCGAGCGCAACTACGCTCGTCGCCATGACTATCGCGCCGACCATCACTGTCCGACGGGTGACCACCACCAGGTCCGGAGGCTTCTCGGCGCCACCCTACGACTCGTTCAATCTCGGCGACCATGTCGGCGACGATCCCGCGGCCGTCCGGCGCAACCGCGACCGGCTGGCCGAAGGCATCGGCCTGCCGCCCGAACGCCTGGTCTGGATGGAACAGATCCACGGCCGCAACGTGGAGATCGTCGACGGCCCGCGCGCCGAACCGGTCCCGGCCACCGACGCGCTCGTGACCACCGTGCCCGGACTCGCGCTGGTCGTGCTCACCGCCGACTGCGTGCCCATCCTGCTGTCCGACGACGAGGCGGGCGTGATCGCCGCGGTGCACGCGGGGCGGATCGGCGCCCGCATCGGCATCGTGCCGCGCGTGCTCGACGCGATGGTCTCGGTCGGCGCGCGCCCGGAGCGGATCGGCGCGCTGCTCGGGCCCGCCGCCTCCGGCCGTCAGTACGAGGTTCCCGCCGCGATGCGCGCCGACGTCGAGAAGCATCTGCCCGGCAGCGCGACCACCACGGTCCGCGGCACCCCCGGCCTGGATCTGCGGGCGGGCATCTCGCGCCAGCTCACCGAGGCCGGCGTCGGCGCGATCGCGGTCGACCCGCGGTGCACCATCGAGGACCACACCTTGTTCAGCCATCGCCGTGGCGCGCCGACCGGCCGGATCGGCGGGGTGATCTGGATGGAGGCCGCATGAGCGGGCGGAACGCCATCGGCGCGCTCGCGGAGCCGCGCGCGGGGGAGGTGGGCGCGTGAGCACCGAAGCGAGGACCGCGGTGGACGCCGCGCTCGCCGCGAGGACCGCCGAGTTGTCGGAGAACCTGGCCGGTCTGCTGGCGCGCATCGACGCGGCGTGCCGCGCGGCGGGCCGGGCGCCGGAGTCGGTGCGGCTGTTGCCGGTGACGAAATTCTTCCCCGCCTCCGATGTCGCGATCCTGCACCGGCTCGGCCGGCGCGAGTTCGGCGAGTCGCGCGAGCAGGAGGCCGCGGCGAAGGTGGCGGACTTACGTGAGCAAGACCTCTCCGGCATCCGCTGGCACATGATCGGGCGGTTGCAGCGGAACAAAGCGCGCGGTGTCGCCCGCTGGGCCCACACCGTCCATTCGGTGGACAGCGAACGTCTGGCTACCGCCCTGGACGCCGGTGCCGTCGCCGCGCTGGAGGCGGGCGAGCGCACCGAACCGCTGCGGGTGTTGCTCCAGGTGAGCCTGGACGACGACCCCGCCAGAGGCGGCGTCACGGCAGGCGATCTTCCCGCGCTCGCCGAACGGATTGCGGACGCTCCCGGATTACGTTTGTCGGGCCTGATGGCCATTCCGCCGCTGGGTGCGCAGACCGATGCCGCATTTGCGCGACTTGCGACGTTGCACACGTTGTTGGTCGCCGATCATCCGGACGCGACAGAGCTTTCCGCGGGAATGTCGGGTGATCTGGAATCCGCGATCGAACACGGTTCGACGGTTGTGCGTGTCGGTACCGCCTTGATGGGTATGCGACCGATAACCTCGGGCTAGCAAAGAAACCTCATCAGTCACATTCGACACATATGCTGGGATCTGACGAGGGCTGAGCAAGACTTCAACACCCGGCCGCCACCGGGGCCGAA
The DNA here is from genome assembly GCF_053586955.1 of Nocardia sp. NPDC003726. Lineage (NCBI taxonomy): Bacteria > Bacillati > Actinomycetota > Actinomycetes > Mycobacteriales > Nocardiaceae > Nocardia > Nocardia sp. NPDC003726. The sequence continues at coordinate 80,684 of NZ_JBSFNF010000025.1, forward strand.
GGAAGGTCGACCAATGAGCACGCTGCACAAGTTCAAGGCGTACTTCGGCATGGTTCCGCTCGAGGATTACGAAGACGACTACGTCGACGATCGCGCTCCCCGAGGGGTGGACGAGCGCGGCGCTCGCAGGCCCCGGCCCCGTGACTACTCCGACCGCGACGGCTACGTCGAGCGCTACGGCGAGGATCGGTACGGCGCAAGCCGTTTCGACGATGTCGACTACCCCGAGCCGGCCTACAAGTCGCCCTACAAGGCGGGTTACTCGGTGTCGCGGCGCGACGACTACGTCGACGAGCCCTACGGCGACGACCGCTACGACGCGCCCCGGCGTCCCACCCGGATCGACTCCGCGCCGTCGGGCCGGTTCCGCGCGGGCGGGAGCGCGCCCCCGCTGCGCGGCACGACCCGTGGCGCGCTCGCCGTCGACCCCGACGCCGAGGAGCGCAGGCTGGAGGAGCGCGTGCGTCCCGAGCCCGCCCCGGTGCGGCGGCCCGGGATCTTCGAGGACGGAGGCCCCTTGTCCAAGATCACGACGCTGCGCCCGCGCGACTACAGCGAGGCTCGGATCATCGGCGAACGCTTCCGCGAGGGCAATCCGGTGATCATGGATCTGGTGGATCTGAGCAACGCCGACGCCAAACGGCTGGTCGACTTCGCCGCGGGCCTGGCCTTCGCGCTGCGCGGGTCGTTCGACAAGGTCGCGACAAAAGTGTTCCTGCTCTCACCGGCGGATGTCGACGTATCAGCGGAAGAACGCAGGCGCATCGCGGAAACCGGCTTCTACAACCAGAAATAAGCTCGTGATCTGGGGGGTGAAGCGGACCGGTCGCAGGTTGTGCGGCGCGGTCATTTTGCGCGAAGCGATTTTTACGGCAGAGTGAACTCGTGGCCTTGTTCGCGGTGCTGTACTTCGTACTGTTCATCTTCTGGCTGTTGCTGATCAGCCGGGTGATCGTCGAGTTCATCCGTAGCTTTGCCCGAGACTGGCGTCCTACCGGTGTCGTGGTCGTCGTCCTGGAGGTGATCTTCACGATCACCGACCCCCCGGTGAAACTGCTCAGGCGGTTGATACCTCCGGTGTCGCTGGGCGGAATTCGCCTGGATCTGTCGATTATGGTCCTGCTTTTCATCGTCTTCATCCTGATGTCGATCGTGGGCAGGCTCGGGCAGCCGGTAGCTCCGGTGTGACAGAATGGGCCGTAAGACAGCTTGCTAGATCTGCTAGATCTCCAAAAGACGCGTGAAGGGATCCTTCCATGCCGCTGACCCCAGCCGATGTGCACAACGTCGCGTTCAGCAAACCGCCGATCGGGAAGCGCGGCTACAACGAGGATGAAGTCGACGCGTTCCTGGATCTCGTGGAGCAGGAGCTGTCGCGTCTGATCGAGGAGAACGCCGATCTGCGCCAGCGGGTCGCCGAGCTCGACGCGGAATTGGCCGACGCCAAGAAGAACCGCGGCCCCGGGGTGAACGCGGCGAAACCGCCGATTCCGCAGGCCCCGCCGCCGCAGCCGGAACCGATCAAGCCTCCGGTTCCCGCCGCGCCGCCCGCCCCGATGCCCGCGGCGCCGGTGGCCAAGGATGCGCCGGGCGCCGACGCGAACCTGCAGGCCGCCAAGGTGCTCAGCCTCGCCCAGGAGATGGCGGATCGGCTGACCAGCGACGCCAAGGCCGAGGCGGAGAGCTTGCTGTCGAATGCTCGGGCGAATTCCGAGCGACTGGTCGGAGACGCCAGGACCCGGTCGGAGGCCATGATCGCCGACGCCCGTCAGAAGTCGGACGCGATGCTGTCGGACGCGCAGAGCCGCTCGGACAGCCAGCTGCGCCAGGCCAAGGAGAAGGCCGACGCCCTGCAGGCCGACGCCGAGCGCAAGCACACCGAGATCATGGCGACCATCACCCAGCAGCGCAGCGTGCTGGAGAGCCGTATCGAGCAGCTCAAGACGTTCGAGCGGGAGTACCGGGTGCGGTTGAAGTCGTACCTGGAGTCGCAGCTCGAGGAGCTGGAGAACCGTGGCTCGGCCGTCCCGGTCGACGGCGGCGAAGCCTTCGCGGATGCCAACACGGCCAACAACCTCGCGCCGGCGTCGTTCGCCAAGGGCGGCAAGTAGCTCGCCGCGCCCCAGCACAGCAGTTCGCATACCGTTAGAGGAACTGTCGAGCCGCCCGGCATGCCTTGGGGGTCACCATGCTCGTCTTGACACTCGTCCTTGCCGCGATCGGCTTCGCCCTGCTCGTGGCAGCGCTCACCACCGGATCGGTGATCTGGGCGTGGGGCTGCATCGTGGTGTGCGTCATCGGCGCGATGCTCTTGCTGGTGAGTGCTTTGTCCATGCGGAGTCCGGATGGTGATTCCCCGCCGCCTCCTGGTCGTCATGCCAAACGCTGACCTGCGCTGCAAAGTGAGTTGACCGATCCGGCTAGAATCAAACATGAACACGGCGTCGATCCGGCCATCACCGGGGAGCCTTCGGAAGAACGGCGGCCCGGGGGCCGCTCAGTAGAACCGAACGGGTGAGCCCGTCACAGCTCGCGAATGAGAGGTCCGGTGTTCGTCACGCCGGACAAGCGGGGTGGTACCGCGGTTTCGGCGCACCGGGCGCCGACATCGTCCCCGTGCCAAACGACTCGGCACGAGGAGACGTATCCGCGATGGCGGACCACACTTCCAGCAACAGCGCGTACCCGCGCGTCGACCTGAGCGTCGGCAGCGGGGCGTCGTTCCCCGAGATGGAGCGCCGCGTGCTCGACGCGTGGGCGGCCGCCGACACTTTCCGCGCGAGCATCGAAAACCGTTCCGGCGCAGCCGAATTCGTCTTCTACGACGGGCCGCCCTTTGCCAACGGTCTGCCGCATTACGGACATTTGCTCACCGGATACGTCAAAGACCTCGTCCCGCGTTTCCAGACGATGCGCGGCAAGCGGGTCGACCGGCGATTCGGCTGGGACTGCCACGGATTGCCCGCGGAAATCGAAGCCGAAAAGCAGCTCGGTATCACGGACAAATCACAGATCGATGCGATGGGGCTCGCGGAATTCAACGCGGCCTGCAAAACATCGGTGCTGCGCTACACCGGGGAATGGCGCGACTACGTGACCCGCCAGGCCCGCTGGGTCGACTTCGACAACGACTACAAGACGCTGGACACCGACTTCATGGAGTCGGTGATGTGGGCGTTCAAGTCGCTGTACGACAAAGGGCTGATCTATCAGGGCTTCCGGGTGCTGCCCTACAGCTGGTACGAGCAGACGCCGCTGTCGAATCAGGAAACCCGCCTCGACGACGCCTACAAGATGCGCCAGGATCCTGCGGTCACCGTCGACATGGCGTTGCGCGTGCCCGCCGAGCATCCGCTGCACGAACTCGACGGCGCCAACGCGCTGATCTGGACCACCACGCCGTGGACGCTGCCGTCCAACTTGGCGATCGCGGTGCACCCCGACGTCCGCTACGTGCACCTGCGCGCGGCCGACGGCAAACGCTATGTGCTCGCGGCCGAACGGGTCTCGCACTACGCGCGGGAGTTCGGCGAGGAGCCGGAGGTGCTCGCGGAGTTCGACGGCGCCGCGCTGGCCGAGCTGTCCTACGCGCCGCCGTTCGACTTCTTCGCCGGCCACCCCAACGCCCACCGTGTGCTCACCGCCGACTACGTGACCACCGACTCGGGCACCGGCATCGTGCATCTGGCGCCCGCGTTCGGTGAGGAGGACATGGACGTCGCCTCCGCCCACGGCATCGAACTGGTGCAGCCGCTGGATCCGGGCGGCAAGTTCACCTCGATGGTTCCGCCGTACGAGGGCCTGATGGTGTTCGACGCCAACCCGGTGATCATCAAGGACCTCAAGGCCGCCGGGAAGCTGTTGCGGCACGAGACGATCGAGCACTCCTACCCGCACAGCTGGCGCTCCGGGCAGCCGCTGATCTACATGGCCGTGCCGTCCTGGTTCGTCGCGGTGACCAAGTTCCGCGACCGCATGGTGGAGCTGAACAAGCAGATCACCTGGGTGCCCGAGCACATCCGCGACGGCCAGTTCGGCAAGTGGCTGGAAGGCGCGCGCGACTGGAACATCAGCCGCAACCGCTACTGGGGCAGCCCGATCCCCGTCTGGGTGTCCGACGACCCGGCCTACCCGCGCGTCGACGTCTACGGCTCGCTGGACGAGCTCGAGCGCGACTTCGGTGTGCGCCCGACCGATCTGCACCGTCCGATGATCGACGAGCTCACCCGGCCGAATCCCGACGACCCGACCGGCAAGTCGACCATGCGCCGGGTGCCGGAGGTGCTGGACTGCTGGTTCGAGTCCGGTTCGATGCCGTATGCCCAGGTGCACTACCCGTTCGAGAACAAGGAGTGGTTCGACAGCCATTTCCCCGGCGATTTCATCGTCGAGTACAACGGGCAGACCCGCGGCTGGTTCTACACGCTGCACGTGCTGGCGACGGCCCTGTTCGACAGCCCGGCGTTCAAGACCGTGGCCGCGCACGGCATCGTGCTCGGTGACGACGGCTTGAAGATGAGCAAGTCCAAGGGCAACTACCCGGACGTCAACGAGGTGTTCGACCGGGACGGCTCGGACGCGATGCGCTGGTTCCTGATGAGTTCGCCGATCCTGCGCGGCGGCAATCTCATCGTCACCGAGCGCGGCATCCGCGAGGGCGTGAGCCACGCGCTGCGGCCGCTGTGGAACGCGTGGACCTTCCTGCAGCTGTACGCCTCGAAGCCCGGTGTGTGGCGCACGGATTCGCCGCACGTGCTGGACCGCTACATCCTCGCGAAGCTGGCGCGCACCAGGGACGTCATCACCGAGGCGCTGGAGACCTACGACATCGCAGGCGCCTGCGAGGAACTGCGCTCCTTCGCCGACGCGCTGACCAACTGGTACGTGCGGCGCTCGCGCTCCCGGTTCTGGAGCGAGGACCGCGACGCGGTGGACACCCTGCACACGGTGCTCGAGGTGGTCACCAGGCTGGCCGCGCCGCTGCTGCCGCTGATCACCGAGGTGATCTGGCGCGGGCTGACCGGCGGCGAGTCGGTGCACCTGGCCGACTGGCCGAAGGAGGGCGAGCTGCCGGACGATCCGGAGCTGGTCGCCGCCATGGACGAGGTGCGGGTGGTGTGCTCGACGGTGCTGAGCCTGCGCAAGGCGCAGAACCTGCGGGTGCGGCTGCCGCTGGCCGAGGTCACCATCGCCGCGGCCGACGCGGAGCGGCTGGCGCCGTTCGCCGACATCGTCGCCGACGAGGTCAACGTCAAGAAGGTCGATCTGACCACCGACGTGGACGCGCACGGCCGGTTCGAGCTGGTGGTCAACGCCCGCGCCGCGGGACCGCGACTGGGCAAGGACGTGCAGGCAGTGATCAAAGCGGTCAAGGCGGGCGAGTGGTCGGAGGACGCCGACGGCACGGTCCGCGCGGCCGGGATCGCCCTGCTGCCTGAGGAGTACACCCAGCGCCTGGTCGCGGCCGAACCCGAGTCGACCGCGGCGCTGCCGGGCAACGCGGGCCTCGTGGTGCTGAACTCGGTGGTCACCGAGGAACTGGAGGCCGAGGGCTGGGCGCGGGACCTGATCCGCGACCTGCAGGAGACCAGGAAGTCCGCCGGGCTGGACGTCTCCGACCGCATCACCGTGGTGCTGGACGTCCCGGCGGACCGGGCCGCGTGGGCCGAGACGCATCGTGACCTGATCGCGGGTGAGATCCTGGCCACCACGCTGACCTTCGGCGACGCCGGCCCGGAAGCCGCCGATCTGGTCGGCGGTGTACGCGCGAAGATCGCCAAGGCCTGAGCGTCGGGTACTTCGGCGAGCCGGGGCGGGACCGAAAGGTCCCGCCCCGGCTTTTTCGGGTCGGTACGGCGGACGACGTACGCATCGCCCCGCGACCGGACCGCTACCCAGCAGCAAGGTGCTCGGCTTCCGGCATCGGCGGCCACCGTCACCACATAGTGATTTAGATCACATGCTGAGAGTTTGCTGATTCCCGACAATTCGCCGATATCCCAGGCACAATCTGCGATGTCGCTACTGTTGCCCAGGCGTTCTCAGGGGGCGGCAGTTTCTCTTTTTCGCGTGTCGTACTTGGGATTCGGCCGTGCTGGGAACGTGTCCGGCGCGGGTGGCCGCGGCTCCGCATCGGGGACCGCTGCCGATGCCATATGTTAGCCAGGCTGCCGATCGGCGGCCAGTCAACTGCGCCCATGGAAGGGGCGAGTACGTGCCGAGAAAATCGTTGCATCGCATCGCACTCGGATTCTTGCTCTCGATCATCGCGACTCTTCTGCTCGCCGGACCGGCGTGGGCCGACACCGGCAGCGCCTCCGGCAGCGGGCCGGGCAGCGCGTCATCCGGTTCGTCGGGCACCGGCAGTTCGTCGTCCGGCAGCGCCAGCGGCTCGGCCGACCTGCCGATACCCAGTGTGTTCGGCGTCGGAGCGCTGGCCGCGGCGACGACGCAGATCGGCAAGCCCTACGAATGGGGCGGCACCGGCCCCGACAGCTGGGACTGCTCGGGCCTCGTGCAGTGGGCGTATCGCCAGGTCGGCGTGCGCCTTCCGCGGACCACCTGGCAGCAGGCGAAGGTGGGCGCGCCCGTCCCGCGTGGTTCGCTGTCGCTCGGCGACGTGATCGTGCTGAACAGCGACGGTTCGCACGTCGGTATCTACGCGGGCAACGGCCAGGTGCTCAACGCCTACGGGCAGGGCGTGCCGGTCGGCTTCACTCCGCTGGACGAATTCGACATCTACGCCATCCGTCGCTTCTGAGCGCACCCGGCGCGGCTACGCCCGCGCGGAAACGGCCCCGACCCGCGAATGTGGGCCGGGGCCGCGGCGACTCGGCCGTGCCCGCCGTCGGACGGGAGCGGCACCGGTGCGCCGACGCCGGATGCCACCCTGGTCACCGCTCGGCGCGGGGCGGACAGCACCGCCGCGCTCCGGGTGGCCGGGGTGCGGTCAGTCGCCGAGGTCGTCGGCGAGGGTGCGCAGCAGCGGTCCGTACTGCTGATGGGCCAGCGCCGAGGCGAATTGCGCCACCAGATAGTCGGCCGGGTTGCCGGTGTCATACCACCGGCCGCGGATGACCTGGCCGTAGACCGGATTGTTCGCCGCGTGCACGTTGATCGCGTCGGTGAGATACACCTCGCCGGTGCGGTGTTCGTACCACGCTTCGGTCTGCCTGCGCAGCTCGTCGATGATGCCGGGGGTGACGACGTAGCCGCCGATCGCGGCGAAGGACGACGGCGCGTCCTTCGGCTTCGGCTTCTCCCGCAGGCCGGTGATGCGCAGCAGGCCGTTGCCGTGATCGTCGGCGACCACCGGAACGCCGTAGCGCTGCGACTCGGCGGGATCCATCGGCATCAGCGCCAGCACCGGGGCTCCGGTGGCCTCGTAGGCGTCGATGAGCTGCTGGGCGCGGGGCACGTCGGCGACGAATACGTCGTCCGGCCACAGCACCAGCATGGGCTCGTCGCCCAGATTGCGGGCGGCGTTGAGCACCGGGGTGCCGTTGCCGTAGGGTCCGTGCTGGTCCAGGTAGGTGATGTGGCCGAGCCGCGACAGCTCGCCGACCTCTTCGACAGCGTCGGCGAAGGCGGTCTTGCCGTCCGCGCGCAGCTGGGCCACCAGTGCGGGATTGGGCCGGAAGTGATCCTGGATGAGTGATTTTCCGCTGCTGACCACGATGGTGATGTCGGTGATGCCCGAAGCGACCAGCTCGCGGACCGTGTGCTCGATCACCGGCTTGTCGCCGACCGGCAGCATCTCCTTGGGGATGGCCTTGGTCAGCGGAAGCAGCCGGGAGCCGATACCGGCGGCCGGGATGACGGCCTTGCGGATATTCATGGGTCCGATCATCACATATCGGACCGAGGGTCCGGCCCCGTCCCCGCGGCACGTCGGCGGTTATTTCAGGACTGTCCGGTACCGGGTTCGGCGCGGAAAAGGGCAGATCAACGCCGTCGCGGCGGGACGGATCGGCCTGCGGAGGCGCGAGCGAGGGCGGGGCGATACCGACAGGTAACCAGCAGCTAGCGCACAGCCACCGGACAGCGTCACCGCCGCGCCCGGACTGTCGGTGCACGGGCGTACATTGCACCCGTGCGTACCGAGAAACCGACCGTCGAGCGCGTGGCCGCGCCGTCGACGGGGATCGGGAACACCTCCGGCGCAAGCCCGGCGAGCCCGCCGCCGGTGCTCGCCGACGCGGACAGCGCCGCACGGCGCTGGGTGCTGCACATCGACATGGACGCGTTCTTCGCCTCCGTCGAACAGCTGACCCGGCCGACGTTGCGCGGCAGGCCGGTGCTGGTCGGCGGGACGGGCGGACGCGGCGTGGTCGCCGGAGCCAGTTACGAGGCGCGCGTGTTCGGCGCCCGGTCGGCGATGCCGATGCATCAGGCGCGCCGGCTGGTCGGCGTCACCGCGGTGGTGGTGCCGCCGCGGGGAGCGGTCTACGGCGTGGTCAGCGGGCAGGTGTTCGACGCGCTGCGCAGCCGGATCCCGGTGCTGGAGACGTTGTCGTACGACGAGGCGTTCGGCGAGCCCGCCGAGCTGGCCGGCGCGACGGTCGCCCGGGTGCACGCGTTCTGCGAGGAATTGCGCGCCGTGGTGCGCGCACGCACCGGGTTGACCGCCTCGGTGGGCGCGGGCACCGGAAAACAGCTGGCCAAGATCGCCTCCGGCTTGGCCAAACCCGATGGGGTGCGAGTGATCTCGCCGGTCGAGCAGCCGCGCCTGCTCGCGGGTCTTCCGGTGCGCAAGCTGTGGGGGATCGGCCCGGTCGCGGAGGGCCGGTTGCGCTCGCTGGGCATCGAGACCGTCGGCGCGTTCGCCGCGCTGCCGGAATCGGAGGCGATGTCGATCCTCGGCGGCAGCATCGGCGCCGCGTTGCACCGGCTGGCGCGCGGCATCGATGACCGTCCGGTCGCCGAACGCACCGAGGCGAAACAGATCAGCGCCGAGACAACCTACGAAACCGACATCGTCAGTCTCGAGCAGCTGCGTCCTGCCATCGAGGACATGGCCGCCGCGGCGCACCGGCGTCTGACCGGTGACGGGCGTGCCGCGCGCACGGTGGTGCTGAAGTTGAAGAAGTCCGATATGAGCATCGTCACCCGCTCCTTCACACTGCCTTATGCAACCGAGGATCTGGCCACGCTCGCCGCCGCCGCGCAGCGCTCCGCGCTCGACCCGAGGGAGCTGGGCCCGATCCGTCTCGTCGGCGTCGGCTACGGCGGCCTGTCCACCGTCCGCCAGGAATCGCTGTTCCCCGAACTGGATCGCGGCACGGCCGAAATCGCTTCGGCGCGGCCCGAACCCGAACAGCCGCAGGTCGCTGACCTCGGCGATGCCGACCGCACCGCGCCGGTCCTGCCCATCGCCGCCTGGCATCCCGGCATGGACGTGTCGCATCCCGAGCACGGTCACGGGTGGGTGCAGGGCGCCGGGCTCGGCGTCGTGACCGTCCGCTTCGAAACCCGTTCCACCGGCCCGGGTCCCGCGCGCACCTTCGCCGCCGACGATGCCGCGCTCACCCGGGCCGATCCGCTGGGCAGTCTGCGCTGAGATCCGGGCTCGCGGCTCGACATCGCCCGGCCGGGCGCGTACGTTCGCTGCCGACGACCATCGCCGGTCCGGCTGACGCCGCCCGGGGCCGGTAGCCTGGGACCTCGTGCAGCGCCGCCGGTTCGGGGGCGGCTGCCATGGTGAACACGACACGGACCTCTCGAACGCAAAGGACGAGCAGTTGAAGCTTCGTAAGACTGGACGCATCGCGATCGCCGGACTGGCCATCGTCGCCGCGCTTGGCCTGACCGCCTGTGGTGGCGACGACAAGGACAGCAAGCCCGCCGCCAAGACGTCGACCAGCGCCAAGGCGTCGGCGACCGCGAGCGCGAACCTGCCGCCGGTCCCGACCCCCGCGGAGCTGAACACCGCCCTCGCCCGTGCGCTCGACCCGTCGGTGCCCGCCTCCGAGAAGCTGGACAACGTCCAGGGCGCCGAGGCCGACCCGACGCTGCCGGACCGCCTGTCCCAGGCCGCGTCGGGCGCCGACGTGAAGATCGAGGTCACCGACGTCACCTCCTTCGGCGACAGCGTGAACGCGAAGGCCAAGTTCACCCTCAACGGCCAGGAGAACATCGTCGACGTGCCGTTCGTCGCCGACAACGGCAAGTGGAAGATCCAGAAGGCATGGGCCTGCACCATGCTGACCAACCTCGGTCAGCAGTCGGTGGCCTGCAGCTGAGTGCACTCGACGGCCGGTCGCCGGGGCTCCGCCTCGGCGACCGGCCGTCGTCGTAGGAAAAGCTCTGGCGCACTTCATACTTCGCATAACACCCGGTGCGCCGCTCAGAGTATGCGCAGAATCGCGTACATCGAGGTGGCCTGCGCGTACAGCTCGCCGTCTTCGGCGCCGATCAGCCGGGCCTCGGCGCTGGCCGTGGTGGGGCCGACGTGGACCGCGGTGCCTTCGCAGCGCAGCTTTCCGGTGTCGCCGCGCACGGCCCGGTGGATGTCCATCCCGATCTTGACCGAGGTGGAACGCGTCCCGCCCGCCAATCGCGTCAACACGGCCGAGCCGAGGGCCGATTCGAGCAGCGTGGCCACGAAGCCGCCGTACACCCCGCCCGTCGGGTCGAGCAGCTGATCGCCCGGCTGGCCTTCGAAGACCACGATTCCGTCGCCGACCTCGACCAGCCGGAAACCGAGTGCGCCCAGGATCGGCGCACCCGGGAATCGTCCGTCCAGGGTGGCCTGCAGCATTTCCCGCCCGGTCATGCCGAGCGGATCGGGAGTCGCGGCGGGTGTTCGCCACGTGTCGGTCCGGGAGCGGAGAGGTCTGGGCGCGGTCATGCATCGACGCTACGGAGCAGCCGCAGCCCGCAGAAGTGTCGGATCCGACACGTTTGCGACCGATCCCGACGAACTGCTACAGCTTCCGCACCGTTAGATCGGGCATCGCTTCGTAATCGCCATCTTGCGTGACCATCGGAATGTCATGTGCCAGTGCGGTTGCTGCGATCCAGCAGTCGTTGATCGGTGATTTGCGCCCGGCGGACCGAAGGCGTGCGATCAGCAGCGCCCAATGGTCCGCCACGGTCTCATCCGCCTCGAGTGGCTGAAACCGTTGCGCGAGCTGGAGCTCGCCAACCTACGTGCCGACACTTCGGGACTCGTCGCTTCACTGTTCACCACGGCAGGTCATCCGTCGTTTCGGTCAGGGTCTCTCGTAGTTCCTGTCGGAGGCCTGTGGTATCCGGGCCGAGGCGAGCCAGTTCTCGGAGAATTTCCGAGGCGGGCACCCATTGCCGCCGCCTGGATATCGGGATGATCTTCGCGACCGGTCGGTTGTCCTCGAGAATCTCGATCTCTTCGCCGGCCTCGACGCGACGCAGTACCTCGGCGGTGTGATTTCGCAGTTCACGAGCGGGCAACGCAGTCATGCTACGCGCGTAGCGACTTGCTACGCGCGTAGCAAACTGCTGCGTCGTGCTCATGGCGTCGACCGGGTTTCGTCCGCGAGCAGGCTGGATTCGGTGGCTCCCGCGCGCGCCGCGCGTCGCGCGCGACGGGTCCGCAGCAGCGCGTCGGCGGTGAAGAGCGCCAGCGCCACCCAGATCAGAGCGAAACCGGCCCACCGGGAGGCGGGCATCGGCTCGTGGGCGACGGCGACGCCCCAGGCCATCTGTAGTGCGGGTGTGAGGTATTGCAGCAGGCCCATGGTGGACAGCGCGACCCGCTGGGCGGCGACGGCGAACAGCAGCAGCGGAAGCAGGGTGACCGGCCCGGTGGCCACCATCAACACGGTATGTCCCGCTCCGGTGGCGAATTCGCTGTGCCCGGTGATCGCGAGGGCGATCACGAACGCCAGCGCGAAGGGCGCGGCGACGATGCCCTCGGCCGCGATGCCGCGCAGCGCGTCCAGCGGGATCACCTTCTTCACCAAGCCGTAGGTGGCGAAGGAACAGGCCAGTGCCAAGGCGATGATCGGTGGTCTGCCGTAGTCGACGGTGAGCACGGCCACCGCGGTCGCGCCGAGCGCGAGCGCGGCCCACTGGGCGGCGGCCAATCGCTCCCGGAAGATCACCACCCCGAACGCGACGGTGACCAGCGGGTTGATGAAGTAGCCGAGCGCGCACTCCACGACGTGCCCGGAGATGACCCCGTAGACGTACACGCCCCAGTTCAGCGTGATCGCGGCCGAGGCGACGGCCGCGAGGCGCCAGACCCGGCCGCCGATGCCGCGCAGCTCGCGGATCCGGCCGGTTACGGCGAGTACCGCCAGCACCACCACCAGCGTCCAGACGACCCGCTGCGCCACCACCTCGCCCGGGCCTGCGAATGCCAGCAACCCGAAGAACGCGGGGAAAAGTCCCCACAAGAAGTACGCGCTCGCTCCGAACGCCACACCGGGGATGGACCTGCTTCGCCGCACGATGTACGAACGTAGTTGTCACGTAGCCTTGCGGTCATGTCGATTACCGTGCAGGCGTCGGGCGCCACCGGATTGACCGCGGCCGAGGTCGAGCGACGCCGCCGCGACGGGCTGACCAACGACGTCCCCGATCGCGCGAGCCGTTCGGTTCGCGACATCGTGCGCGCGAACGTCTTCACCAGGATCAACGCCATCCTCGGGGTCCTGTTCGTGCTGGTACTGGCCACCGGATCGATCATCGACGGCATGTTCGGCCTGCTGATCGTCGCCAACAGCGCGGTCGGCATCATCCAGGAGATCCGCGCCAAACGCACCCTGGACGAGCTGGCCATCGTCAGTCAGGCCAAGCCGACCGTCCGCAGGGACGGCAGGGCCGTCGAGGTCGCGCCGCACGAGGTGGTGCTCGACGACCTGATCGAACTCGGTCCGGGCGACCAGATCGTGGTGGACGGAACGGTCGAGGAATCCGCGCAGCTCGAGGTGGACGAGTCGTTGCTCACCGGCGAGGCCGACCCGATCGACAAGGCGATCGGTGCCACCGTGATGTCGGGCAGCTACGTGGTGTCCGGGTCCGGCGCCTACCGCGCCACCAAGGTCGGCAGGGACGCCTACGCGGCGCGGCTGGCCGAGGAGGCGAGCAAGTTCACGCTGGTGCACTCCGAGCTGCGCAGCGGTATCGACAAGATTCTGAAGTTCATCACCTACTTGCTGATCCCCGCAGGTCTGCTGAGCATCTACAACCAGCTGGTCTCCAGCAACGAGTCGTGGCGGCCCGCGGTCACCGGCATGGTGGCCGCGCTGGTGCCGATGGTGCCCGAGGGCCTGGTACTGATGACCTCGATCGCGTTCGCGGTCGGCGTGGTGCGACTGGGCCGGCGGCAGTGCCTGGTCCAGGAATTGCCCGCGATCGAAGGGCTGGCCCGCGTCGACGTGGTCTGCGCGGACAAGACCGGCACGCTCACCGAGAACGGCATGCGGCTGTCGGACCTGAAGATCCTCGGCGCCTTCGACGACACCGAGGTGCGCACCGCGCTGGCCGCGCTCGCCGCCGACGATCCGCGTCCGAACGCGAGCGTGCAAGCGATCACCGAGGCGCTGCCGGACGGTCCCGGCTGGCAGCGCACCGCCGTCGCGCCGTTCTCCTCGGCCAAGAAGTGGAGCGGCTGCTCCTACGGCGAGCACGGCGACTGGCTGCTGGGCGCGCCGGACGTGCTGCTGGACCCGGATTCCGCGGACGCGCGAGTCGCGGAGGAACTCGGCGCCTCCGGTCTGCGCGTGCTGCTGCTGGCGCGCGGTGACCGGGCGGTGGACGCGGCGGACGCCCCCGGCGTCGTTCGGCCCGCCGCCTTGGTCGTGCTGGAACAAAAGGTCCGGCCGGACGCTCGCGACACCCTCGACTACTTCGCCGGCCAGGACGTCTCCATCAAGGTCATCTCGGGCGACAACGCCGTGTCGGTCGGCGCGGTGGCCTCTTCGCTGGATCTGCCCGGCGGCGAGCATCCGGTCGACGCGCGGCAGTTGCCGGAGGACCTCGACGGACTGGCCGACGTGCTGGACGGCAACACCACCTTCGGCCGGGTGCGCCCGGATCAGAAGCGCGCCATGGTGTCGGCCTTGCAGGCGCGCGGGCACACGGTGGCGATGACCGGCGACGGGGTCAACGACGTACTCGCTCTGAAGGATTCGGACATCGGCGTGGCGATGGGCGCGGGCAGCCCGGCGACCAGGGCGGTGGCGCAGATCGTGCTGCTGGACAACAAGTTCGCCACGCTGCCGTACGTGGTCGGCGAGGGCCGCCGGGTGATCGGCAACATCGAGCGGGTCTCGAATCTGTTCCTCACCAAGACCGTCTACTCGGTGCTGCTGGCCTTCCTGGTCGGCATGGCCGGGATCGGATCGCAGATCTTCGACTACGAGCCCATCGGCTACCCGTTCCTGCCGCGCCACGTCACGATCGCGGCCTGGTTCACCATCGGCATTCCGGCGTTCATCCTCTCCCTCGCGCCCAACAACGAGCGGGCCCGCACGGGTTTCGTCGGGCGCGTCATGCGGTTGGCCATCCCGTCGGGGGTGGTGATCGGCGCGGCCACTTTCGTGTCCTACCTGATCGCCTACGCCGGGCCGCACGCCAGCGAGGAGCAGAAGGTCCAGGCGGGCACGACCGCGCTCATCACGCTGATCATGATCGCGGTGTGGGTGCTGGCCATCGTCGCGCGGCCGTACGCGTGGTGGAAGGTGGTGCTGATCGCGGTGTCGGTGGCGGCGTACGTGGTGCTGTTCACCGTTCCGTTCACCCGCGAGTTCTTCAAACTCGACCCGTCCAACCTCGCGCTCACCGGCGCGGCGGTGAGCTGCGGCGTGGTCGGCATCGTGCTCGTGGAGGCGGCCTGGTGGGTGAGCGCGGCGCTGCGCGGAGAGAAGCGGCAACTGCTGCCGAGCTCGCCCGGCGGAGCCGCCTGACAGACTGGACGCCTGACTCGCCGCGCCACGAGAAGCCTTGTGCGAAGCGGCCATTCAGACTTGGAGTACCTTCTGGAGATTATGGAGGTACTGCTGCACCAGATCGACGCGTTCGCCGACGCACCGTTCTCGGGCAACCCGGCCGCGGTGATGCCGCTCCCGTCGTGGCTGCCGGATGCGTTGCTGCAACAGCTGGCCGAGGAGAACAACCTCGCCGAGACCGCGTTCTACACCTCGCGCTTACCTCCCGAAGCGGGCCTGCCGCCGGGCGAGTGGCCCGCGTTCCACCTCCGGTGGTTCACTCCGAGGGTCGAGGTCGCGCTCTGCGGGCACGCCACGCTGGCCAGCGCCGCGCAGATCCTGGCCGACCTGCACCCCGGCGAGGACCGGGTGAGCTTCTACACGCGCAGCGGCTGGCTGCACGTCGACCGCACCGACGACGACGAGTTCGTCCTCGATCTGCCCGCCGTGCCGAGTATCCCGGTGCAGCCCGATCCGGCGCTCGTCGCCGCGCTCGGGGTGCGTCCGGTGAGCGGGTACTCCGGCACCGACGAGGTGATCGTGGTGGCGACCGAACAGGAGGTGCGCGATGTCGCGCCCGTGCTGGCGGCCTTCCCCGCGCTGCCGCGCGCCGCGATCGTCACCGCGCCCGGCGATTCGGTCGACTTCGTCTCCCGCGTCTTCGCCCCGGCCGTCGGCGTCCCGGAGGACCCGGTGACCGGATCGGCGCACGCGCAGCTGGTCCCGCTGTGGAGCGAGCGGCTCGGCCGCACCGAACTGCGCGCAAGGCAGCTGTCGCGCCGCGGCGGAAGCCTGCGCTGCGAGCTGACCGACGACCGGGTGCTGCTGTTCGGACGATGCCGCCGCTACCTCGACGGCGTGGTCACCCTGCCGGACTAGCTCACGGTTGCGGAACCGGTCCGTCGTCGGGCAGTGGCCCCACGACGTCGCGATAGTCGGGCAGCAGCGGGGCCACCGCGAAGCTGCCCGCCACCGCGTCGGCGGGAAGCGCCTGGACCGCGCGAATGCCTTTCTGCCCGGCCAGGTCTCGCAGTTGCGCCGGGGCGCCCCGGACGACCAGCCCGACGACGCAGCCGCAGCCGCCGCGCAGTCGCACGGCGGAGAACGCGACCACGCGCGCGGAGCGCTCGTCGGCGGGGCGGGGCAGCAGCCAGGCCGCGTCGGAGGACGAATCCACGGCCGACGCAACCCCTTCCGGTACGGGCACGGCCACCAGCGGCGTCTGCACGCCGGGCGCGGGCACCCGGTAGAGCACCTGCGCGATACGCAATCCGCCGCTGTGTGCCGGAATGTCGCCGGGCGCGAGGGGCTCGGTGAACGACGCCAGCGCCCAGCGTGGCTCGTCGCCGCCCGCGTCCAGCGAGTCGCGTGCGCGGGCGAGATACTCCGCGACCTGCTCGCCCTGGTCGGGCCCGAGCCGGTCGGTGGACACCGCGGTGCGATACGGCGGATACAGCGCGCCGAGCGCGAGGATCAGCGCGACCAGCGCGACGGCCGCCGCGCCGAGGAGGATTCCGCGCCACGGCGGCACCCGGCGCTCACGCATCGCGCAGGACGTCCAGCGCGTGTCTCAGGTCGTCCGGGTATTCGCTGGTGATCTCCAGGTAGCGGCCGTCGGCGGGGTGCTGGAAGCCCAGCGACCGCGCGTGCAGCCACTGCCGCTGCAGCCCGAGCCGCTCGGCCAGGCGCGGATCGGCGCCGTAGGTGAGATCGCCGCAGCACGGGTGGCGGATCGCGGAGAAGTGCACGCGGATCTGATGGGTGCGGCCGGTCTCCAGGTGGATGTCGAGCAGGCTGGCCGAATGGAACGCCTCGACGGTGTCGTAGTGCGTGACGCTCGGTCGTCCGTCGGCGGTGACCGCGAACTTCCAGTCGTTGCCGCGGGCCCGGCCGATCGGGGCGTCGATGGTGCCGCTGCTGGGGTCGGGATGTCCCTGCACGAGGGCGTGATACCGCTTGTCGACGGTGCGCTGCTTGAACGCGCGCTTGAGCACCGTGTACGCGTGCTCGGACTGCGCGACCACCATCACGCCGGAGGTGCCGACGTCCAGCCGGTGCACGATGCCCTGCCGCTCGTGGGCGCCCGAGGTGGAGATGCGGTACCCGGCGGCGGCGAGCCCGCCGACCACCGTCGGCCCGCTCCAGCCGACGCCGGTGTGCGCGGCCACGCCGACCGGCTTGTCCACCGCGACGATGTCGTCGTCGGCGTAGAGGATCTTCATGCCCTCCACCGGTTCGGCCTCGATGGTCAGTTCCCGCTTCGGCTCCGGGAAGATCACCTCCAGCCAGGCCCCTGCGGTGAGGCGGTCGGATTTGCCTGCGGCGACGCCGTCGAGCTGCACCGACCCCTCCTCGGCGAGCGCGGCCACCGCCGTGCGGGACAGGCCGAGCAGACGGGCCAGGCCCGCGTCGACGCGCATGCCGTCGAGCCCGTCGGGGACGGGCATGGTCCTGGTCTCCCTCATGCCGCGCTGCCCTCGCTCGCACCGGTCTTGCCGTGGCCCACCCGGGTGCCGTTCGGTTCGAAGCCGAACACGGTCAGCACGACCAGCAGGATCGCGCCGCACACGATGGCCGAGTCCGCGACGTTGAACACCGGCCACCAGCCCACCGCGACGAAATCCACCACGTGCCCCTGCAGCGGGCCCGGCGCGCGGAACAGCCGGTCGGCCAGATTGCCGACCGCGCCGCCGAGCACCATGCCCAGTCCGATCGCCCACCCCAGCGAGCGCAGAGTGCGGCCGATGCGCACCACGCCGATGACGACGGCGGCGGCGACCAGGGTCAGCAGCCAGGTCATGCCGGTGGCCATGGAGAACGCGGCGCCCGGATTACGCACCAGGCTCAGGCGCGCGAAGTCGCCGATGATCGGCACCGGATCGCCCGGGGTGAGCTTCGCGACCGCGAGGGTCTTGGTGAGCAGATCCAGGCCGAGCACGACCGCGGCGAGGACGAGCAGTGTCCGCAGGCGCTGCGGCGGAGCCGACACGGTCGTCGGATCTGCGGTGTTCGCTGGGGTTTCCTCGGGCGGCCGGTCGTCACTCACACCGACCATCATCTCTCGAGCGGAATCGAGCGCCGTGCGCGCGTCCGATTGCCGCTGCCCCGCGCCTCGGGCGTTCGCGTGCCGCGCCGACCGGCTCGCATCCGAATGTCCCAGCTGACACTCAGGAATCGGTCGTACCCTGTTGCTCGTGACGGTGTTGTCTTCTCCCCGCCTGCCACGAAGCGCGAGCCATGCCCGTAGCGCGCGCTCGGGTGTGCTGCTCATGGTGCTCGCGGTCGGGCTCTCGGCCCTCGGCGTCGGTTGCGGCGACCGCGCCGAGTCGAGCGGTGAGGCCGACGGAACCGAGCCGCTTGGCATCGGCAAGGAAGTGACCGTGCCGATTCCGGCCGCCGTGACCACGGTCCAATCGGCCGGCGCCGAGCCGCGATCGCTGCTGCGGCCGGAGTATCCGGCCGGCACCGTGCAGCGGGTCACGCTCTACACCGCCCACCACATCGAACAGCGGATCGACGGGCAGCCCAAGCCCGACTTCTCCACCCCGGCTATGACCATTCCCATGACCGCCGAGACCACCGCCGAAGGCATCGATCTCACTCTGGGCACGGTCACCTCGCCGGATCCGACGCTGGCCAAAGCGCTCACCAAGATCGGCGGTTCGCACGCCGGTTTCGACCTCAGTGATCTCGGCGCGATCACCGCCCTGCGCCTCGAGCCGGCGCCCGACGCGTCCAACACCGCGCGCTCCGCCCTCGAGCAGGCGTTCTACCAGGCGGTCTATCGGTCGATCGCGTTCCCGGACGAGCCCGTCGGCGAGGGCGCGGTGTGGACGGTGCGGCAGGAGGTCAACAGCGGCATCCTGCTGGACCAGGTGACCACCGCGACGCTGAGCAAGCGCGACGGCGACCGGCTCACCATCGAACTGCGCGTCACCCAGAAGCCGAAGTCGCCGGTGTGGGACCTGCCCAACAACGCGGGCACCCTGGACATCGACGACTACGCCATGCAGGGCGCGGGCACCATCACGGTGGATCTCGGCTTGCCGCTGCCGGTGGCCGGGTCCATCACCGTCGGCGGGCACCAGGCCTATCGCGACCCGCACAGCGAGAGCACGCTGCAGCAGACGATCGATACGCAGGTGTCGTGGGCCGAATGATCCGCCAGTGCGGAATGCTGGCCGCGCTCGTGCCGCTCGTCGTCGCCGGATGTGGCTCGCAGGAGCCCGCGCCTGCCGGAAAGGCCGATCTTCCCGCGCTGGGTCCGGTCGTTGCCGCGGCCCCCGTGACCACCGCCCCTGAGACCGATTCCGCTCGGCTGCGCGAGCGATTGCTCGGCGACACCGACCTTCCCGCGGGTTTCACCGCGCTGCCGCCTGCGGCCGAACCCGGGGCAGGCGCTGCCAGCGGTTCGCCGACGAATCCGGCCGAATGCGTGAAAGTGCTCGCGCCGCTCGGTGCGCAACGCTCCGGCGCGCTCGCGCGGGCGTCCACGCACTACGCGGGGCCGAATTTCTCCAGCATCGATATCGACGCGGCCAGTTATCCGGCGGACACGGTCGCGGCCGCTTTCGCGGACGTGCAGGGAATTCTGCGTCGCTGCGCGCACTACGCCAGCGCCGACGGCTCCGACATCCCGGTCGACTACCGCGTCGGCGGCCTGGCCCAGCCGCCCGCCGGCGATGCCTGCGCGCCGTTCCAGGTGCGCACCACCAGCGACGACCTGACCCTCGGCTCGTCGGTCGCGATCGTCCAGGTGGGAAGCACGTTGGTGCAGGTCGCGGTGACCGCGCCGGAGTCGGTCGACCCCGGGGTGCTCAGCGCGTTGACCGCGGCCCAGGTGCGCAGAGTGCAAGGCGTCGCCGGACCGTGATTTCCCACGATCCGGCCGAATCGCGCCGGTCGCCGGAATAGGCTCGGCATGGTCCGACACAACGCCTCGACCGGAGGTTTCCGATGTCCGATGTCAAGCCCGTTCCCGAGGGATATCCGGTGGTGTCGCCCGGATTGGCGATCGACGGCGCCGCGGCGGCGATCGATTTCTACAAGAACATCTTCGGCGCGACCGAGCGCATGCGAATGCCGGGTCCGGACGGCAAGATCGCGCATTGTGAGCTGATGTTCGGCGATTCCGTCGTCATGCTCGGCGATTCGGCGCCCGATATGGATTTCCTCGACCCGAAGACGATCGGCGGCACCCCCGTCAACCTGTACGTGTACGTCGAGGACGCCGACGCCGCCTTCGCCGCCGCGCTGGCCGCCGGCGCCAAGGAACTCACGCCCATGACCGACCAGTTCTACGGCGACCGCAGTGGCGCGTTCGAGGACCCGTGGGGGCACCGGTGGACCGTGGCCACCCATGTGGAGGATGTGCCGCCCGACGAGATGGACCGCCGGATGGCCGAGCAGTTCGGCGGCTCCTGAGCGCGGTCGGACCGGCTCAGTCCGCCACCACCGAATCACCGGAGACGCGCACGCCGCGCGGTGCGAGTGGTCTGCTCGCCGGCCCGCGTGCCACCGAGCCGTCCAGCGTGAACCGGCTGCCGTGACAGGCACAGTTGATGGTGCCCCCCGAAACGGTCGCGACCTTGCAGCCGGCATGCGTGCACACCGAGGACAGTCCGACGAAGGTTCCCGCGCTGGGCTGGGTCACCACGATGTCGCCCACGATCACGCCGCCGCCGACGGGGATGTCGGCGGTCTTGGCCAGCGCGTTCGCGGGGCGGTCCGCATCGGCGGGCCGGTCTCCCTGCGCGGCGGGGGTGGCATCGGGCGCGGGGTCGTCCTGGGCGGAGGCGGTGCAGGCGGTGACCGCCGCGGCGGCGATGCCCGCACCGGCGATGACCACACCGCGCCGAGTGCGGAGCTGGTCATGGGTGAGCCAGGGCTCGAGTCGTTTCATCGGATCTCCCTCGAAGGCGCGGCCTGCGCTGTGCCGGTTCCGCGTTCGCCTTGTTCACGGGGAGGGTGATCCGGCGGTTCAATCCGGAATGGAGCGACGGACCCGGACCCCCTCATCTGTTCGTGGCCGGGTCCGCCGCTCCTTGTGGTTACCCGCGGGCGATCGATTCGAACACCTTCGGGTCGACGAGGGTGGAGGTGTCGCCGAGTTCGCGTCCTTCGGCGACGTCGCGTAGGAGGCGGCGCATGATTTTGCCGCTGCGGGTTTTGGGG
>NZ_JBSFNF010000026.1:0-100252 GCF_053586955.1 Nocardia sp. NPDC003726
GCGGGCGGCCCGCCCTCTTAAAAAATGCGGGGGGCCCGCCCCGGGGGGCCCCCCCCCGCCCGTGTCCCGGCCTGCGCCGGGTACTACTTGATCTCCGCCAGAACGGTGCCCTGGGTGATCGCCGCGCCCGCCTCCACGGACAGGCCGGTGACCACACCCGCCTTGTGCGCGTTGACCGGATTCTCCATCTTCATGGCCTCGAGCACCACGATCAGATCGCCCGCCTCGACCGACTGGCCCTCTTCGACGGCGACCTTGACGACGGTGCCCTGCATCGGAGCGGTGACCGCGTCACCGGAGGCCGCGCCGCCACCCGCGCCGCCACGCTTGCGCGGCTTGGGCTTCTTGCGGATCACGCCCGCGCCGTTGCCCGCGGCTCCGGCCGCTCCCGCGCCGACGGTGAAGTTGCCCGGCAGCGACACCTCGACCCGGCGGCCGCCGACCTCGACGACCACCTTCTGCCGCGGCGCCTCCTCGTCCTCGTCGGCCGGGGCGCCCGAGCCGGTGAAGGGCTCGATGGTGTTGACCCACTCGGTTTCGATCCACTTGGTGTAGACGTCGAACTTCTCGCCGTCACCGATGAACGCCGGATCCTCGACGATCGCCCGGTGGAACGGGATGACCGTGGCCAGACCGTCGACCTCGAACTCGGCCAGCGCGCGCCGCGCCCGCTCCAGCGCCTGCGTGCGGTTCTCGCCGGTGACGATCAGCTTGGCCAGCATCGAGTCGAACTGCCCGCCGATCACGCTGCCGGCCACCACGCCGGAGTCCACGCGGACACCGGGGCCGGCGGGCTCCTTGTACACGGTAACCGGGCCGGGGGCGGGCAGGAAGTTGCGGCCGGCGTCCTCGCCGTTGATGCGGAACTCGAAGGCGTGGCCGCGCGGCGTCGGGTCCTCGGTGATCTCCAGCTTCTCGCCGTTGGCGATGCGGAACTGCTGGCGCACCAGGTCGATCCCCGCGGTCTCCTCGGTGACCGGGTGCTCGACCTGCAGCCGGGTGTTCACCTCGAGGAAGGAGACGGTCTCGCCCTGCACCAGGTACTCGACGGTGCCCGCGCCGTAGTAACCGGCTTCCTTGCAAATGGCCTTGGCCGAGGCGTGGATCTTCGCGCGCACTTCGTCGGACAGGAACGGCGCCGGGGCCTCCTCGACCAGCTTCTGGAAGCGCCGCTGCAGCGAGCAGTCGCGGGTGCCCGCGACGATGACGTTGCCGTGCTTGTCGGCGATGACCTGCGCCTCGACGTGGCGGGCCTTGTCCAGGTACTGCTCGACGAAGCACTCGCCGCGACCGAAGGCGGCGGTCGCCTCGCGCACGGCCGAGTCGTAGAGCTCGGGGATCTCCTCGATGGAGTGCGCGACCTTCATGCCGCGGCCACCGCCGCCGAACGCCGCCTTGATGGCGACCGGCACGCCGTAGGTCTTCGCGAACTCGACGACCTCGCTCGCGTCCTTGACCGGGTCCTTGGTGCCCGCGGCCATCGGCGCCTTCGCGCGCTCGGCGATGTGCCGGGCGGTGACCTTGTCACCCAGGTCGCGGATGGACTGGGGCGAGGGGCCGATCCAGATCAGCCCTGCGTCGATGACGGCCTGGGCGAAGTCGGCGTTCTCCGACAGGAAGCCGTAGCCGGGGTGGATGGCGTCGGCGCCGGACTTGGCCGCTGCGTCGAGGATCTTGTCGAAGACCAGGTACGACTCGGCCGAGGTCTGCCCGCCGAGGGCGAAGGCCTCGTCGGCGAGCTTGACGAACGGGGCATCGGCATCCGGCTCGGCGTAAACGGCGACGCTGCCGATACCGGCGTCCTTGGCCGCCCGGATCACGCGCACGGCGATCTCGCCTCGGTTAGCTACGAGTACCTTTGTGATCCGCGCGCTGGCATGGCTGGGCACTGAGCCTCCTGTGTGCATTCTTCTGGTCGCTTCGCCGGGGGGTGGGGTCGCTGCGCATGCTCCGCTCCCGTAATCGACAAACTTACGTCTCGGGCGAGTGTAGGCAGTCTGCCAACAGTCGCCGAACTCGGCTAGCCCTACTGAACAGTAGGTCGCGGATCACAACGTACGCGTCCTGTGTTTGGGAGACACCCCGGCTACCTGCTCCGCGTGCGTCGCGACCCGGCGCGCGCGGGGACTTCGCCGGGTTCGCCGCCCGTGGCGATCGGCATGCGCACCGAGTTCCCCCACTCGGTCCACGACCCGTCGTAGTTGCGTACGCCGCGCCGTCCGAGCAGGTAGGTCAGGACGAACCAGCTGTGACCGGATCGCGCGCCGACTCGACTGTAGACGATCACCTCGTCCGCACCGGTCAACGCGCGGTAGACGTCGTCGAGTTCGGTGCGGGAGCGGAAACGCCCGTCGGCGGTGAGCGCCTCCGACCACGGAATGTTCGACGCGCTCGGGATGTGGCCGCCGCGCAATGCCGCGCCTTCCGGATCGGCCGGTCCCAGCGCGGGCGCGCCGGAGTACTCCTCGGCGGAGCGTACGTCGAGCACCGGTTTGCCGAGGTGGGCGAGCACGTCCTCGCGGAAGGCGCGAAAGGTGCCGTCGTCGCGGCGTACGGCCGGATAGTCGCTGCGCACCGGGCAGTCGGGCTCGAACGTCGTGTCGCGTCCCTCGGAGATCCACGCCGCGCGGCCGCCGTCGAGCAGTCGCACGTCTTCGTGTCCGAACAGGGTGAATACCCAGGCCGCGTGCGCCGCCTGGGTGTTGCCCCGGTCGCCGTAGATCACAACCGTGTCGTCACGATTGATGCCTTTCGCGCGCATCAGTTCGGTGAAGCGCGTTCCGTCGATATAGTCGCGCGTGACCGGATCGTTCAGATCGCTTCGCCAATCCAGTTTGGTGGCGCCCGGAACGTGCCCGATGTCGTAGAGCAGCGTGTCCTCGTTGGCCTCGATGATCTTGAGTCCCCGCGCGCCTATGTTTGCCGACAGCCACTCCGTGGTTACTAGTCGGTGAGGGTGTGCGTAGGAACCGAGTGAGGGATGAGGGTCCGGAGCGACGGGCACGGTGTTGGGTCCTTCACGCATGGGTGGACGGCGGTGGCGGCGGTTCGAGGTCTCACAACGAGGGTAGTTGTGGGGCGACAGTGACTCTCGTTTCAGATCACAAATCGGATGAGGGCCGAATAAAGGGCACCTACATCCGATAAAGTCTCCCGGGAGGAGGGGTGAGCTATGTCCGATTCTTGGCCGCGGCGGCGACTGCTCGCGATCCTACGTGGCGCCAGCGAGCCTCTCGACGCCCAGGAACTGGCCAGAATCACCGGACAGCACGTCACCACGGTCCGATTCCATCTCGACGTGCTCACCAGGGAATCCCTCGTCCGGCAGTTCCAGCAGCCGCCGCGTGGCCGCGGGCGACCGCGCATCGGATACAGCGCGGTGCAGCGATCGGTCGGCTACCAGGACTTGGCGCAGGTGCTCGCCGACCAGCTCGGCCCCGATCCTCGGCGCAGAGCGGAGGCGGCGAATGCGGCGGGCCGCGCTTGGGGCAGCAGACTCGACGTCGGTGACCATCGGGTCGAGTCGCTGGAGGACGCCAAGGACCTCACGATGACGTTGATGTCGGAACTGGGTTTCGCGCCCGAGCGCGACACTTCCCCGGAGCACGAGGGGAAGGTGCTGATCCGGATGACGGCGTGTCCGCTGCGCGAACTCGCGCGGACGCATTCCGACGTGGTCTGCGGCGTGCACCTGGGGCTGCTCGAAGACGTGCTGCGCCGAGGCGGCGCGCAGGGGATCGACGTGCGGATGCATCCGTTCGTCGAGCCCGAGCTGTGCGTGGCCCGGCTGGAACTCATCGCGGCGCAGCGCGCGGAGGCCCAGGAGACGGCGAAGGTGCCCCCCGGCGGTGACGCCGAGGCGTTGACCACGCCGTCAGGCCGTATGGCCCCACAACTGCGTAACGCCGATCCCAACATCGCCAAGCAATCGGCGCAGCAGTGGTAGCCCGATGCCGATGACGCTGGACGGGTCGCCATCGATGCGATCGACGAACCAGCCGCCGAGCCCGTCGAGGGTGAACGCGCCCGCCACCTCGAGCGGCTCGCCGGTGGCGATGTAGGCGTCCAGCTCGTCCGGCTCCGGCTTGGCGAAATGCACGGTGGTGCTGCTGCAGTCGACCGCCTCGGCGATGATCCCGCCCTCGCGCATCCGCACCACGCAGTGGCCGGTGACCAGATCCGCGCTGCGCCCCGCCATGTCGCCCCAGCGCGCGCGAGCGACCTCGGGGGTGTGCGGCTTGCCCTGCAACTCGCCGTCCACGAGCAGCATGGAATCACAGGCCACCACAACGCAATCGTCGGCGAACTCCGGGATCGCTGCGGCGACGGCCGCCGCTTTGGCGCGCGCCAGCTCCACCACGACGCCCTGCGGAGGCGTGCCGGCGGGAAGGGCCGCGGCGACCGCGTCCTCGTCCACGGCGGAGACCCGGACGATCGGGTCGATGCCCGCCGAGCGGAGCACCTCCCGGCGGGCCGGGGACGCGGAGGCCAGGATCAGCCGCGTCACCCGCGCAGGTGGGACAACTGCGGGAAGGAGTACGGGGAGAACGGGGAAGCGCCGCGATGCAGCAGCGTCGGGTGACCCCACAGGTCCGGCGGGCCGGTCGGACCGGCCGGCGCCGCGCTGTTCGCGACGGCGGAAAGCACGCACACCAGCGCGGCGAGTTCCTCGTCGGTCGGCGAGCCCTTCACGACACGGAAGAACGGCTCCGGGGTGGCCTCGGCGGATTGCGCTGCCGCGTTCGAGCCGGCCGACCCGGCCTCGTCCGCGATCGGGTCGACTGTGAGATCCAGTTCGACGGCGCTCAACACATCTTCTTCTGCCACGGTCGTCACAGTGCCAGGTCCTCTCTTCGCCTCTATCAGCGGAACTGATCAGGCTGTTCCCGTTTTCCGACAAGTTATGGATGAAGCAATCGTCCTCGGAGGCACTCATTGCTTCTCTGCAACAAGCCGGTACACGCCAGCGTAAGTGTTACCGAGGCCGATGCCACCCTTTGCGCGCGGCTTATCGAGGGTATCGCTCGATCACAGCGGGATGTTGCCGTGTTTCTTCGGCGGCAGAGTCACCATCTTGCGCTCGAGCAGCCGCAGCGCGGAGACGATCTGGCCGCGGGTGTGCGAGGGCGGAATGACCGCGTCCACGTAGCCGCGCTCGGCGGCGACGTACGGGTTCACGAGCGTGTCCTCGTACTCGTTCTGGAGCTCGAGCCGCAGCGCATCGACGTCCGCGCCGTCCTTGGCGGCCTGCTGCAGCTGCTTGCGGTAGACGAAGCCCACGGCGCCGGAAGCGCCCATGACGGCGATCTGCGCGGTCGGCCAGGCGAGGTTCACGTCGGCGCCCATGTGCTTGGAACCCATGACGTCGTAGGCGCCGCCGTAGGCCTTGCGGGTGATGATCGTGATTTTGCCCACAGTGGCCTCACCGTAGGCGTACAGCAGCTTCGCGCCGCGGCGGATGATGCCGTTGTATTCCTGTCCGGTGCCGGGCAGGAAGCCCGGCACGTCGACCAGAGTGATGATCGGGATGTTGAACGCGTCGCAGGTGCGCACGAAGCGCGCGGCCTTCTCCGAGGCGTCGATGTCGAGGCAGCCGGCGAACTGGGTGGGCTGGTTGGCCACGATGCCGACGCTGCGCCCGTCGATCCGGCCGAAGCCGACGATGATGTTCATCGCGCGCTCGGCCTGCACCTCGAGGAACTCGTCGTCGTCGAGCAGGCGACGGATCACCTCATGCATGTCGTAGGGCTGGTTCGGCGAGTCCGGGATGATCGTGTCCAGCTCGAGGTCTTCTTCGGTGAGCGAGTCCTCGATCGCGCCATCGATCGGATCGGTGGCCGGGAACCGCGGGGCCTCGGCCCGGTTGTTGCTGGGCAGGTAGGACAGCAGGTCCTTGACATAGTCCAGGGCGTCCTGCTCGCCGGAGGCGACGTAGTGCGCCACGCCGGACTTGGTCATGTGCGTGTGCGCGCCGCCGAGGTCCTCCATGGTGACGTCCTCGCCGGTGACCGTCTTGATGACGTCGGGGCCGGTCACGAACATCTGGCTGCTGCCGTCGACCATCACGACGAAGTCGGTCAGCGCGGGGGAGTACACGTGGCCGCCGGCGGCGGGGCCCATGATCAGCGAGATCTGCGGGATCACGCCGGAGGCCTGGATGTTGCGGTGGAAGATCTCGCCGTAGAGGCCGAGGGAGACCACGCCCTCCTGGATGCGCGCGCCCGCGCCCTCGTTGATGCCGATCAGCGGACGGCCCGTCTTCAGGGCCAGGTCCATGACCTTGACGATCTTCTCGCCGTAGACCTCGCCGAGGCTGCCGCCGAACACGGTGACGTCCTGGCTGAAGATGCAGACGTCGCGGCCGTCGATGGTGCCGTAACCGGTCACAACGCCGTCGCCGAGCGGGCGGTTGTTCTCCAGGCCGAAGTTCACGCTGCGGTGGCGGGCCAAGGCGTCGAGTTCGACGAACGAGCCTTCGTCCAGCAGGGCGAGGATGCGCTCGCGGGCGGTCATCTTGCCCTTCGCGTGCACCTTGTCGACCGCGGCCTCGCCCATCGGGTGCTTGGCCTCTTCCAGCCGATTCCGCAGGTCAGCCAGCTTCCCAGCGGTGGTGTGGATATCGGGGGAACCCGCGGGACCTGATGCGGGCTGCTGCTGGACACTCGTCATGGCTTCGGAGTGTAACCAGTGCCAGTGCGTGTCTGTAACCCAGAGTGGGGCTACCGACGAGTAGAAAACCGCAGCTAGATCAGATTTCGGAGGCAAACTTCCTGGTCGGTAGCAGGGTTGGCGAGGCGGAAAATGAGTATCGCCCGCCGGTTGGGCCCGGATACCCTGAGGGAACGATTCCGGGCTCAGGGGAGGAGCGCGTCATGTGGGAATGGGGTAGAACGTTCGCCGAATACGCCGCCGCGGCGGCGTGGACGCGGACCACCGAGACGGCCGCGAAGTACGGCGAGCCGGAGCGCTGGACGGAGACCGGGGAAGGCGAGCGGGAGGACGACGGCGCGGGCATGGCTGCCCGCGACCCGGTCGTCTCCGGATACGACCTCGCCGGATAGCCGCCGCGCGGCGAGTAGCCTGCCGGTGTGCAGAGGCCACCGTTGGATGCAGAGCAGTTGCGGCGCAGTGCCGTCGACTCGCCCGAACTGTCGTTCTTCTCGCGGATCGACGTGGTGGAGTCGACCGGGTCCACGAACGCGGATCTGATCGCGCTGGCGGCCGATCCGGCCGCCGACCGCGTGGTTCTGCTGGCGGAAACCCAAGTGCGGGGGCGTGGCAGGCACGCGCGTGCCTGGGTGAGCCCGCCGCGGGCGCAGCTGGCGATGTCGATACTCGTGCGTCTGCCCGGGATCGGCCCCGCCTCGCTGGCCTGGCTGGCGCTGCTCACCGGCGTCGCCGTGGTCGACGCGCTGCGGACCACGGCGGGCGTGGCCGCGGAGCTCAAGTGGCCCAACGACGTGCTGATCGACGGCCGCAAGGTGGCGGGCATCCTGGCCGAGGTCGCCGCGAGCGGGGGCGGCGCGCCCGCCGTCGTGATCGGGCTGGGGCTCAATGTGAGTCTGACCCGGGAAGAACTGCCGGTGCCGCACGCGACGTCGCTGACCGTCGCGGGCGCGCGGCAGACCGATCGCACGGTGCTCGTGCGGTCTCTGCTGACCGAGTTCGCACAGCGCTTCACCGCTTGGCGCGACGCGGACTGGGCGACCGACGAACTGGCCGCCGCCTACCGCGAGCGCTGCGCCACGATCGGCACGGAGGTCCGCGCCGAACTGCCCGGCGGCCGGATGCTCACCGGCATCGCCGAGGGCGTCGACGACTACGGCCGCCTGATCATCGGCGGCGAAGCGGTGTCGGCGGGCGACGTGACGCATCTGCGCGCCCAGTACTGAGGACATCCGCCGCCCTGATCGGCCGCGGTCTCAGACGGGCTGGACGGCGCCGCGAGCGGCGTCCCTGGCGAGCGCGCGATCGCGCTGCTCCTCGAACTTGATCACGTTCTTGCCCAGTTTCTCCAGGAACTCGCCCAGTTCGTCGCGCGCTCGCTCGCCGCGCGGCCCGAAATCCGCGCGTTCGAAGACGTTCCACTGCTTGAGCACCGGTTCGAGGACCTCGTCCAGGTGCTGGCGCAGGTCGTAGATGCCGTGCTTGGCCATCAGCACGCCGTAGCGGCGGAAATTGGGCATCCCGGCGCCGGGCATCAGGAAGTTCGTCACGATCTTGGTGATCGCGGGCATGGCCTGATCGGGGACCAGGTCCAGCGCCGCGCCGCACACCGAGCGATAGAAGATCATGTGCAGGTTCTCGTCGGCGGCGATGCGCTGGAGCAGGCGATCGGCCACGGCGTCCTCACACGCCTTGCCGGTATTGCGGTGCGAGACACGGGTGGCCAGTTCCTGGAAGGTGACGTAGGCGACGCTCGCCAGGAATCCGCCCCACCCGTCCGGCGACTGGACGCCGTTGCTCATGTGCACCATCCGAGCGTCTTCCAGGGCGACCGGGTCCACGGCGCGGGTGACGACCAGGTAGTCCCGCATGGCGATGCCGTGGCGGTTCTCCTCGGCGGTCCAGCGATCGACCCAGGTGCCCCATGCGCCGTCCTGGGAGAAGTTCTCGGCGATCTCGCGGTGGTAGGAGGGCAGGTTGTCCTCGGTGAGCAGGTTGGTGATCATGGCGACCCTGGCGACCTCGCCGAGACGCGATTGCTCCGGCGCCCAGTCCTCGCCGCCGAGGGCGGCGAAGTTGCGGCCCTCGCTCCACGGCACGTAGTCGTGCGGATTCCAGTCTTTCGCCATGGACAGGTGCCGGTGGACGTTCGCTTCGGCGACGGGTTCGAGTTCGGCCAGGATCTGCAGCGGGGTCAGGTCTTTGGTCACGCGTTCCTCCACGGTCGGAATCGGCGATGATGGTGAGCCGGGCGTTGCGCGATACAGAGAGCCACTGCGCGGAATCGTCACACGCAGGGTGCTGATTGTGCAGCATGACGCGCTGCGGTGTCAGCCGTTCCGGCATCTCGACGCGGTAGTGTTCCTGACATGGGTTATCCCGAGGATGTGCTGGCGCCCGACGAACGGTTGCTGCTGCATCGCCACCCGCATTGGAAGATGCTCTTCTGGCCGATCGTGACACTCATCGTGGCCACCGCTCTCGCGGGTTTCGCAGGGGGACTCATTTCGCAGAAGGCCACCGGCACCACCGGCTCGGCGCTGCTCATCACGGTGCTCGTGGTGTATGTGGCGATTCTGCTATGGCGTTGCGCCGTACCGATTATCAGCTGGAAGTCGACGCATTTCATCGTCACCGACCGGCGGGTGCTGGTGCGTCAGGGCGTGCTCACCCACAGCGGCATCGACATCCCGATGAGCCGGATCTCCAGCGTGCAGTTCCGGCACGGGCTTTTCGATCGGCTGCTCGGCACCGGGACCTTGATCATCGAGTCGTCCTCGTCGGAGCCGCTGGAATACGACGACATCCCCTCGGTCCAGCAGGTGCATTCGCTGCTGTACCACCAAGTGTTCGAGGTCGAACGCCACCGGGACGGGCGCGACGAGCGCTGGGACGACCGCCGCAGCTACCGGTGAGCCCGTAACCTGGGCGTATGACCGCTGTACTGCTGGCCGAGGACGACGACGCCATCGCGGCCCCGTTGTCGCGCGCGCTCGGCCGCGAGGGCTACTCGGTGACCGTCGAGAGTTTTGGCCCCGCGGTGCTGCAGCGGGCCCTGGAAGGCGGGCACGACCTGCTCATTCTCGATCTCGGTCTGCCCGGCATGGACGGGCTGGAGGTGTGCCGTCAGGTGCGCGCCCGCGGCGCCGATCTGGCCGTGCTGATGCTCACCGCGCGCACCGACGAGGTGGATTTCGTCGTGGGGCTGGACGCGGGCGCCGACGACTACGTGGGCAAGCCGTTCCGCCTCGCCGAGCTGCTCGCCCGGGTGCGAGCGCTGTTGCGGCGCAGCGGGATCGGCGACGACACGGTGGAGGTGGGCGGTATCCGGCTGGAGCCTGCCGCCCGGCGCGTCCTGGTCAACGGGGTCGAAATCGGCTTGGCGAACAAGGAATACGAGCTGCTCAAGGTGCTGATCGACCGGGCAGGTCAGGTGGTGCCGCGCGAGACCATCCTGCGCGAGGTCTGGGGCGACGCGGAGTTGCGCGGTTCCAAGACGTTGGACATGCACATGTCCTGGCTGCGCCGCAAGATCGGGGACGAGGGCCCCATGGCCGAACGGCGCATCGTCACCGTCCGCGGTGTCGGATTCCGGCTGAACACCGACTGACGTGCGCCGCCGCATCCTGCGTTCCATGCTCACCGTGCTGACCCTCACCACGGTGGTGCTCGGCGTGCCGCTCATCTACACGGCGTGGTTGTGGGTGGAGGACATCACGCGCAACGACCTGCAGAACCGGCTGGACCGGATCGCCGCCGAGATCATCGCGCAGGAACGCGACGGCACCGTCTCCGGCGAGCTGGACGTCCGGTCGGTGGCGCCGCTGGTGCCCGAGAACGGCCGGCTCACCATCGTCTATCCCTCGCGGCAGGACAACGCGGTGCGTCGCGACATCGGTGTCGCGCAGGTGTCCGACCCGCTGGTCGAGTCGCTGTCGATGGGCAAGTCCGCGTCGCTGCGCCTGGAGGTGCCATCCGCACCGATGCACGCCATGCAGCGTCAAGCGGTTGCGGTGGTCGCGCTGGCGGTGCTCGCCTCGCTCGGCGCGGCGGTGTCGGTCGCGGTGGTCACCGCCCGGCGGGTGGCCGATCCGCTCCGGGACGTCGCCGCGCGCGCGGCGCGGCTGGCCATGGGCGATTTCCGGCCCGACCCGCGCAGGCACGGCATCTCCGAACTGGATCGCGTCTCCGACGTGCTCGACTCGGCGACGGTGGAGATCGCCGGACGACTCCAGCGCGAACACGCGTTGGTGGCGGACGTCTCCCATCAGCTGCGCAGCAGGTTGACCGCCGTGCGGTTGCGCCTGGACGAGTTGTCCGCGCACGCCGACCCGGAGGTGGTGCACGAGGCCGAGGAGGCGATGGCCCAGGTCGACCGGCTCACCGACGCGATCGACGACCTGGTCCGCGCCTCCCGCGACGAGGACGCGGCCGACCGCGATCCGGTTCCGGTGATGGACGAGCTGCGCGGCGTCGTGGCCGAATGGAAGCACCCGTTCACCGAGGCGGGCCGCACGCTCACGCTCACCGGCGACGAGTCGTTGCGCGCCCCGATCACGGGTTCGCGCCTGCGCGAGGCGGTGGCGGTGCTGGTGGACAACGCGCTCATGCACGGCGGTGGCACGTGCACGGTGTCGGTGCGTTCGGTGCGGCCAGGAGCCGATCGCGAGCCGCTGGTGTGCGTCGAGGTTGCCGACGAGGGGCACGGGGTGCGCGACGAGCTGGCCCCGCACATCTTCGACCGGGGTTTCTCCGCGGGCGGTTCCACCGGTGTCGGGCTGGCGCTGGCGCGGGCGCTGGTCGAGGCGGACGGCGGGCGGCTGGAATTGCAGCGGCGCAGGCCCGCGCTGTTCGCGGTGTTCCTCGGTTCGAAGGCCCGTCCGGCCAGCTCGGTGGCGCCCGAGCCGCGGTGACTCAGCCGCGGCCGAGTTCCTCTTCCACGAGGTCGACGAATTCCGCTTCCAGTTCGCTCATTTCGTCCGGGAAGACCCAGCGGCGCATCGCCCAGAAACGGAACGCCATCTGCAGCAGATTGCCGATGATGAACGCGCTGATGAAGTCGGCGATGTTCTCGACCGTGAAGCTCACGTTGGGCTGGCGCAGGTCGAAGACGTAGCTGGAAATCCACAGCGGGGTGAAGGCGAGAACGACGCCGACGCCGCTGACGACGAAGAACAGCAGCGCTTCGTGATGACGTTCCCGCCCGCCGCGATTCTTGAACGACCATTCCCGGTTCAGAATGTAGGACGCGATCACGGCGATGACACCGGAAATGATCTTGGCCGTGACCGGTTTCTCCGCGAGCACCGTCCACTTGAGTACGTAGAAGATGCCGCTGTCGATCACGAACGTGGTCGCGCCGACGATCGCGAACTTGATCAATTCCCGCTGCCGGTACGCGATATCTTGCAGCGGCTGGGGGAGGACGCTGACCACGTCGTCGACGAATGACACAAGACCGGAGTGTACCGGTCGCTGTCATTTGCGCCGGACATGACAATATTGTCCGACGTGAGCGCACGTTCCTTCGATCCATCGGCCATGCCCACCGTCACCATGATCGGCGGCGGCCAGCTGGCGCGCATGACCCACCAGGCGGCGATCGCGCTCGGCCAGCGGCTGCGCGTGCTCGCCGAGAACCCCGACGACCCGGCCGCCCAGGTCAGCCCGGAGGTGGTGCTCGGCAGCCACACCGATCTGACCGCGCTGCGTAAAGCGGCGGTCGGCTCGCACGCGCTGACCTTCGACCACGAGCACGTGCCGACCGAGCACCTCGAGGCGCTGGTCGCGGAGGGCGTCAACGTGCAGCCGCCGCCGCAGGCGCTGGTCTACGCGCAGGACAAGCTGGCGATGCGGGTGAAACTGAGCGAACTCGGGCTGCCCGTGCCCGCCTTCACGCCGGTGGCCTCGGTCGATGACGCGGTGCGCTTCGGCGACGAGCACGGTTGGCGGATCGTGCTGAAGGCGGTGCGCGGCGGCTACGACGGGCGCGGCGTCTGGATGCCCGAGTCCGCCGAGGAGGCCGCGGCGATCGCCACCGATCAGCTCGCCTACGGCGTCCGGTTGCTGGCCGAGACGAAGGTCGAGCTGAAACGAGAGCTCTCGGCGATGGTGGCCCGTTCGCCGTTCGGGCAGGCGGCGACCTGGCCGGTGGTGGAGACCGTGCAGCGCAAGGGGCAGTGCGCGGTCGTCATCGCGCCCGCGCCCGGCCTGCCGGATGACACGGCCGCCGCGGCGGAGACCATGGCGTTGAATCTCGCCGGGGAACTCGGCGTCGTCGGTGTCATGGCGGTGGAGCTGTTCGAAACCGCCGAGGGGGAGCTGCTGGTGAACGAGCTGGCCATGCGCCCGCACAACTCCGGGCACTGGGGCATGGACGGCGCCCGCACCGGGCAGTTCGAGCAGCATTTGCGCGCCGTGCTGGACTACCCGCTCGGCGACACCGCGCCGCTGGCGCCGGTGACCGTGATGGCGAACATCCTCGGCGCGCCGCAGGCCCCGGAGATGTCGATGGACGAGCGGCTGCACCACCTGTTCGCCAGGATTCCGGAGGCGAAGGTGCACCTGTACGGCAAGGGCGAGCGCCAGGATCGCAAGATCGGGCACGTCAACATCCTCGGCGACGACGTGGCCGAGGTCAGGGAGAAGGCCGAGCGGGCGGCGCACTGGATGTCGCACGCGATCTGGACCGACGGATGGGATCCGCATGAGTGAGGAACTGGCCATCGCCCCCGCGGTCGGCCTGATCATGGGCAGCGACTCGGACTGGCCGACCATGGAGGCCGCCGCGGAGGCGCTGGCCGAGTTCGGGATCCGGTTCGAGGTCGGCGTCGTCTCGGCGCACCGCACCCCGCAGCGGATGCTCGACTACGCGCGTTCGGCGGCGGGGCGCGGGTTGAAGGTCATCATCGCGGGCGCGGGCGGCGCGGCGCACCTGCCGGGCATGGTCGCCTCCGCGACTCCGCTGCCGGTGATCGGCGTGCCGGTGCCGCTGAAGTACCTCGACGGCATGGATTCGCTGCTGTCCATCGTCCAGATGCCCGCAGGCGTTCCGGTCGCCACCGTCTCCATCGGCGGCGCCCGCAACGCGGGCCTGCTCGCCGCCCGCATCCTCGCCGCCCACGACCCTTCCCTGCGCACCCGCATGGAACAGTTCCAAGCCGGGCTCGAGCAGATGGTCCTGGAAAAGGACGACGCGCTGCGCACCAAACTCCTGGGCTGAGCGGTGCCCGAGGTCCCCTTACCTGGGGGTTCGGTCAACGTCGTGGTGCGGGTCGGCGACACCGTTCGCCGCCGCCCGGCCGCGCGCGCGGATTTCGTGCACGGACTGCTCGCATGGTTCGAGCAATCCGGCTGGGCGGGCGCACCTCGCTTCCTGGGTACGGACGAGCGAGGGCGCGAAATCCTCACCTACCTCGACGGGCAGGTGCCGCTCGATGGACTCCGCTCGCCGTCGACCGGCTCCTACGCGGCCTTGTCTCAGGTAGCGGAGCTGATCCGCGAGTTTCACGATCTGACCGCGGGTGCCGACCTCGCCGGGGCTGCGGAGGTGGTGTGTCACAACGACCTCTCGCCCCGGAACACGGTGTACCGCGATGGCATCCGGCCCGTGGCATTCCTGGACTGGGACCTCGCCGCCCCCGGTCGCCGCATCCACGATCTCGCGCATGCCTGCTGGCAGTTTCTCGATCTGGGTCCCGGCGTCCGCGATCTTGCCAGGACCGCCGCGCTGCTGCGCCTCATGTGCGACGCCTACGGAACCGACGAACGCGCCGAACTCGTCGACACGATCCTGTGGTGGCAGCAGCGCTGCGCGCGCGGCATCGAAATCGCCTCCGTTGCCGGCGAACCCGCCATGGTGCGCCTCAGCGCGAACGGCGTGCCCGCACGCATTCGCGCCGCACAGCGATGGGTCACCGAGCATCGCGCCGAGCTGGAAGCCGCGTTGTAGCGCGACGAAGTCGACCTGCGGCCATGGTCAGATGCCGAGGTCTTGGCCGAGTTCCGCCAATTCGTCCATCGCGGCTCGGCTCTTGACCTCGGCTCGCTGCTGGTACTGCTTCAAGTCGTCGTATCGGATCCGGCGATGGCGACCCACCAGGCGGAAGGGGATCTCGCCTGTCTCCAGCAGCGTCACGACGTAAGGCCGCGACACGTTCAGCATGTCTGCCGCCTGCTGCGTGGTGAGTTCGGCGTGCGAGGGCACCACGGTGACACCGCGACCCTCTGCTGCTTGCGCCAGGATGAAGGCCAACATGCTGACGGCCTGCCGGGGCAACACCAAGGCGTCATCCCCTGGATGCTCAGGGGCCACCTGAATGGTCTGCTCGCCTGGGTGTCGCATCAGATAGTCCTTGATCCGGCGCATCGCGCGAGCTGCGACGTCTGCGTCGATGGCTCCTGGCTCGGCGCGCTTGGCGTCTCGGAAATCGAATGGCCATGCGGCGGCTGCGCGCTGTCGTGTGCGGATACGGTGCGCGCCGCCCAGCGGCCATAGTTCAGTGATCTGCGTCACATCGTGTCAGGATGGTCGGGGATGCGGTGTCTTGTGCTCGAGCCTCTCGGAGCGAAGGAGACACCCATGAGCGAGAACATCGATGTGGTCGTGATCGGCGGCGGGTATGCCGGGGTGATGGCGGCCAATCGCCTGACGCAGCGTGACGACGTGCGGGTGACCGTCGTCAATCCGCGCCAGGTCTTCGTCCCACGGCTGCGGTTGCATCAGTTGGTGGGCGGCACCCACGATGCGGTCGTCGACTATCAGGACGTGCTGGCCGAGGGCGTTCGGCTGGTTGCGGACAGCGTGACGCGGATCGACGCGGCCGAGCGCAGTGTGACGCTGGCCGACGGTGGCAGCCTTCGCTACGACTACTTGGTGTACGCGGTAGGCAGCGGCAGCGCGGGGCCGCGAGTGCCGGGCGCGGCCGAGTTCGCCTACCCGGTCGCCACTTTGGAGGCGGCGCAGCGGCTGCGGTCGGTGCTCTTCGACACGCCGATGACGGCTCCGGTGACGGTCGTCGGTGGCGGCCCGAGCGGCATCGAGACCGCCGCGGAGCTGGCCGAGCGGGGGCGCGCCGTCACGTTGGTGTGTGGCGGTGTCGTCGGTCCGTACCTGCACCCGAAGGCGCGGCGCAAGGCTCGCAAGTACCTTGCCGGGCTGGGGGTCACCGTGCTGGAGGGTCCGGATGCGGCGGTGGCGGCGGTGACGAGCGATGCCGTGGAACTCGGTGACGGCCGTGGGTTGGCGAGTCGGGTCACCATCTGGACCGCCGGGTTCGGTGTGCCGGATCTGGCCGCCCGCAGCGGGCTGAGCACGGACACCGCGGGGCGGCTGCTCACCGATGAGACGTTGACCAGCGTCGACGATGAGCGCATCGTGGCGGCCGGGGATGCGGCGGCGCCGTCGGACCTGCCGTTCCGGATGAGCGCCTATGCCGCGGGTTGCCTCGGCGCGCATGCCGCCGACACGGTGCTGAATCGGATCGCGGGTGAGCATCCGGAGCCGATCGATCTGTCCTTCCCCGCGATGTGCATCAGCTTCGGCCGGGGCGCCGGAATTTTCCAGCTCGGCCGCAAGGACGACACCGCGATGCCGCTGTACTTCAGCGGTCTGGCGGGCAAGAAACTCAAGGAGTTCGCCTGCCTCTCCAGCGTGAAGCACTTGGCGAACGAAGCGCGCAAGCCCGGCTCGCACCACTGGCCCAAGGACGGCAAGCACCGGCCGCAGTTGTTGCAGGCCCAGCGTGGCGGTGCGCAGGCCGCCGCCGAGCAGGTTGTGTAACAGCGCTACAAGAGGTCGCCGGTCGAACTACCTCGACCGGGGAGGGTGCTGCGGCGTCGTCCCTTGCCGCCGCGCCCGTGCGACCTCGGCGATCCGCCGCGAGCGGTGACGTGCGCCGGGGCTGTGTATCGACCTTCCGATGAGCCGGATCGAATTACCAACAGAAGAGGACCTCATGGAAGCAGCCAGTGGAGCCGGTGGGCAACAGTCGGCCGATCCGGAGTCGAAACGCCGCGACAGCGGCGAGCACGCCACCGCCGTGGCGACCGAAACGTTCCTCGCCCACCGCAACCTGCTGTTCACCGTCGCCTACGAGATGCTCGGCTCGGTGGCCGACGCCGACGACGTCTTGCAGGAGACCTGGTTGCGTTGGGTCGGAGTCGACGCGGCGCACGTCACCGAGCCGCGCGCCTACCTGGTCCGGATCACCACGAGGCAGGCGCTCAACCGGCTGCGCTCGGTGCAGCGCCGCAGGGAGGCGTACGTGGGCCCTTGGCTGCCGGAGCCGCTGCTCACCACACCCGACGTGGCCGCGGACGTCGAACTCGCCGAAAGCGTGTCGATGGCGCTGATGCTCGTGCTCGAGACACTGAGCCCCACCGAGCGGGCGGTGTTCGTGCTACGTGAAGCGTTCGGGTTCGACTACGAGGAGATCGCGGCGGCGGTCGACAAGACGCCCGGCGCGGTTCACCAGATCGCCCACCGGGCCCGCCGTCACGTCGAAGCGCGCCGTCCACGCCGGTCGGTGACGGCGCGCCAGGTCGAGGCGGCGGCCGAGGCGTTCCGGCGTGCGCTGGAGACGCGCGACCTGCAAGGCTTGCTGGACATTCTGGCCCCCGACGTCGTCGCCATCAGCGACGGCGGCGGTATCAAGCAGGCCACACCGCACCCCGTCACCGGCGCCGACAAGGTGGCCCGTTTCATCGTCGGCGGACTCACCAGAAACGATGTCGCGCTCACCGTCGAGGTGACCACGGTCAACGGCGGCCCCGCGCTGGCTCTGCATATGAACGGCGAACTGGACGGCGTTCTCGCGATGCGCGTCGAGGACACCCGTATCACCGGCCTCTACTACGTGCGCAACCCGCAGAAACTCACCCACGTCGATGCCGAGACCCCACTCACCCTGCACTGAATCCGGCTCACCTGCTCGAGGAGAAGACATGACCACGCGGGCGCTGCTCGCCGCCGATTCCCTTCCGTCACGATGGCCCACGGTGGCCGGAGCGGTGCTCCTGCTCACGGCGATCGTCAGCGTGTTGCTCGCCGCTTTCGCCTGGCCGTCGGTGCGGTCGTCGGTCCACGATGTGCCGATCGCTGTCGCGGGTCCCAGCGCCGCGGTCGCGCAGGTCCGCGCCGCGCTCGATCGACAGCTGCCGGGCGGCTTCGTGATCACCGAAGTCGCCGACACCACGGCTGCCGAACAACTCGTCCGCGACCGGCGGGTCTACGGGGCGATCGACCTCGGCTCCGGCGGTGCGCAGGTGATCGTCGCCTCGGCCGCCAGTCCGGCGGTCGCCCAGACCTTGCAGGGGGTGGCCGGTGGCCTGGCTCGGGCAGGGAGTCCCGGCGCGACGGTCCGCGACCTCGCCGCCCTGCCTGCCGGTGATCCGCGAGGAGCCGGTCTGGCCGCAGGCGCCTTGCCTTTGGTCATGGGTGGTCTGTTGGCCGCGGTGCTGCTGACCAGGCTTGTTCGCGGCACGTTCCGCAGGGTTGTCGGAGCGCTGGCCTTCGCGACCACGGGCGGCCTGGCCGTGGCCGCGATCCTGCAGTTCTGGCTCGGCTCGGTGAGCGGTTCCTACCTCGCCAACGCCGGCGCCGTCGGCTTGTCCATCGCGGCCATCGCTTCGACCGTTCTCGGGCTCGAGGCGCTGCTCGGATACGCCGGGATCGGGATCGGCGCCGTCGTCATGATGCTCATCGGCAACCCTCTCTCCGGTACCGCCACCGCGCCCGAGATGCTGCCCGGCTGGTCCGGCGCGCTCGGCCGGATGTTGCCGCCCGGTGCCGGTGGGTGGTTGTTGCGGTCCACCGCGTTCTTCGACGGCCGCGGCGCCACCCACGCTGTTCTCGTCCTGCTGGCCTGGCTCCTGCTCGGGCTGTCGTTGTGCCTGGTCGGGGGGCTGCGTGCGCGCCGTGCGGCAGGTGGCGCGAGAGGACTGCGCGGGACGCACGGATCAGCGGCGCCGGGCCATGTCGGTACCCTCGCGAGTTGACCTGCACTGCCTTCGAGATGGTTCGGGCATGTAGTGCCTATCTTCCCGCGGCGCAATCGAATCCACGGCGCGACTCGGCACCCTCGCCTGCCGATACGGCGAAAGCTCCCGGTGTGGGGACTCGCGCTCTCGGCCCGCTGACTACGGTGTGAGGTCGTGACTACAGGGGATATCGCTCGGATGCGGGGAGGCGACGACACCGCGCATTTTCGGCTCACGGTGGTGGATCAGGCGCTGCGGTTGTTCGCCGAGAAGGGGTACGAGGCGACGACCGTCGACGAGATCGCGGAAGCGGCGGGCATCTCGCGGCGCACGTTCTTCCGGCAGTTCCGGTCGAAAGAGGACGTGATCTTCGCCGACCACGAGTCGCAGCTGGCGCAGGCCGCGGAGTTCCTGGCCGCCTCGCGCGAGGACCCGTGGGAGGCGGTGTGCTCGGCGGTGGTGCAGGTCTTCGAGCGGTTCACGCAGTGGCGGGAGATAGCGGCGCGGCGCTATCAGGTGGTCCGGCGGGTGGCCGCGCTGCGGGAGCGCGAGATCGTCACCGTGTTCCGCTACGAACGGCTGTTCACCGACTACCTGCGCGAGCGGCTGCCCGATGCCCCGGATCTGGCGCGGGTGCAGTTCACCGCCGCTGTGACGGCGACACACAACTATCTGCTGCGCCGGATGGTGCGCGGCGAGTCGGACGCGGGTGCGGCGGACCTGCGCATGGAGCTGGCCGCCATCCCGCGCGGAGCCGGGCGCGCCGCGGACGCCGACGAACTGGTCGTCGCGGTGTTCCCGCGCGACGTTCCGCCCAGGCAGATCGCCGACCTGCTGGTCCGCAAGCTCGGTTCGCTGTGATCCGGCCCGGAGTGCGACCTATCTGACACTGAGTGCCACCTCATTGGCCCACTTGATCGGCCCCCATGGGGGTATACTCGACTCATATGTGGCACTGAGTGCCGATTTGCTGCTTTTGTTCCACGGAAAGCGGCGCCGACCACCGACGATCAGGAGTGAAGCCCGATGGCGGGAAACCCCGATTTCGACCTGTTCAAGCTCGAGGATTTCCACGATGAGCTGCGCGAAGCGATCCGCGCCCTCGCGGAGAAGGAGATCGCCCCGCACGCCAAGGACGTCGACGGCAACTCCCGCTTCCCGCAGGAGGCGCTGACCGCGCTCAACGCCTCCGGCTTCAACGCCGTGCACGTGCCCGA
Source organism: Nocardia sp. NPDC003726 (assembly GCF_053586955.1). Taxonomy (NCBI): domain Bacteria; kingdom Bacillati; phylum Actinomycetota; class Actinomycetes; order Mycobacteriales; family Nocardiaceae; genus Nocardia; species Nocardia sp. NPDC003726. Next base: position 19,863 of record NZ_JBSFNF010000026.1, read on the forward strand.
GGCCTACGGGGGTCAGGGCGCCGACTCGGTGGCCACCTGCATCGTGATCGAAGAGGTCGCGCGCGTCTGCGGTTCGTCCTCGCTGATCCCGGCGGTCAACAAGCTCGGCACCATGGGCCTGATCCTGAACGGCTCCGAGGAGCTGAAGCAGAAGGTGCTGCCGGACATCGTCAACGGCGAGATGGCCTCCTACGCGCTGTCCGAGCGCGAGGCGGGCTCCGACGCGGCGAGCATGCGCACCCGGGCCAAGCAGGAGGGTGACGACTGGATCATCAACGGCTCCAAGTGCTGGATCACCAACGGCGGCAAGTCCTCCTGGTACACCGTGATGGCGGTGACCGACGCGGAGAAGGGCGCCAACGGCATCTCGGCATTCCTGGTGCACAAGGACGACGAGGGCTTCGTGGTCGGCCCGCTCGAGCACAAGCTGGGCATCAAGGGCTCGCCCACCGCCGAGCTGTACTTCGAGAACTGCCGGGTGCCGGGTGACCGCATCATCGGCGAGCCGGGCACCGGCTTCAAGACCGCGCTGCAGACCCTCGACCACACCCGCCCCACCATCGGCGCGCAGGCCGTCGGCTTGGCCCAGGGCGCGCTGGACGCTGCCATCGCCTACACCAAGGACCGCAAGCAGTTCGGCAAGTCGATCGCCGACTTCCAGAACACCCAGTTCATGCTCGCCGACATGGCGATGAAGATCGAGGCCGCCCGCCTCATGGTGTACACCTCGGCCGCCCGCGCCGAGCGCGGCGAGCAGAACCTCGGTTTCATCTCCGCCGCCGCCAAGTGCTTCGCCTCCGACGTCGCCATGGAAGTCACCACCAACGCCGTCCAGCTCTTCGGCGGCGCGGGCTACACCACCGACTTCCCGGTGGAGCGCATGATGCGCGACGCGAAGATCACCCAGATCTACGAGGGCACCAACCAGATCCAGCGCCTGGTGATGAGCCGCGCCCTGCTCAAGTGAGGTTGTTGTAGATCGCCGGATGTTCGGGCGTGCCTGCAACCGCGTCTCAGGCCGTCTCCAGGCCGTCGAGCAGCACAGGCCGCCCGAACATTCTGTCGATCGCATCGCCGCGCCCGCTCAAAGCTCGACGGCCCAACTGTCAGCGGGGCCATCCCGTGCGTGCTTCACCTGCCTGCACCGAAAAGCGCAGATACACAGTAGAAGCCGTAGGCTATCCCCATGGCATGGCAGGAACTCGTGGTCAAGCTTCTCGAGATTGTTGTGTCGTGGCCGGTCGTGGTGGTGGTTGGGCTGGTTATTCTTCGCAAACCTCTTAGAAGCGTGGTCGAGCGCCTCACCCGAATCGAGGCGTTCGGTGTCACGGGAGATTTCGGCGAACGACTGGCCCAGTTGGAGGAACATGTCGACGAGCTCGAGGCTCCATCCACCAACGGAGAAGGCGATACCGCGGAGCGGCGATCGGGAACGCCGGCCGATGAATTCAGCGGCTACGACGGTCTACTCCGCATCGTGCAGGCTATGCCAGAGCTGGGTGTTGTGAAAGCGTGGATGGACGTCGAACGCGCGATAGACCTGCTTTACGAGCAGCTCGAGCCCGGAGACCGTCGGCCGAAGCCGATCTACGTCAAGGCCAGAAGCCTTGTGGGTGCGGGAGTTCTTCCTGACCGTGTCGTCAAACCACTCGATGAACTCAGGGCCCTTCGCAATCAAGTCGCACATGGGCTGCACAAGCCGAACGTCGGCGAGGCGTTGACCTACGTACAACGAGCGGAAGAGGTGACCCGCCTCTTGGCCGCAGCGGGCTCGCTCGACTCGTAACCCGGCAAGACGACTTACTCCAGCGGAAAGTCCCCATCCACCACGGATGGCCGCCACGAGTGGCACATGGTTGCGGCAAAACGCGAGTGCACCTCTCGCTGGTGTGCCACTCGTGTACGTATGTCGCCGACTTTGCCGGGGCGATGACGGTGGGGTGCTGTCAGGGCTCCAGGTAGAGGCGTTCGCATGGGAGCCTCGGGTAGGCGTCGGTGGTGTCTGTGGATACTTCCACCGCGTCGTGCCAGTGCCGGGCGCGCCATTCCTGGACGAAAAGGCATGCGGCCGTGACGCAGGCGACGAAGTCCAGGCGGGCTCCGTGCCAGAACACCGACAGGTGGACATCCGGCTCGGACGGGATGGGGGAGACTGCGCGGTCAGGCATATGTGGTCACCCGCCGACCACGCGCGAGCTTCGCGGCCACGCAATGGCGGACCGCCGCGATGACCACGCAGCCAGATGGGCGAAAGGCCGTGTTCGGGTTGGTAATCCACGCGCGGAACTTGGTCCCTCGGTCAGCGGGGCTCGGCAGCGCGATCATGCCGCCGCAACGGATGATGGACACGTTCAATCGGAACATCTCGGCGAACAGCGGCACGTCGTCCGGCAGATCGGGGCGGATGAGGAACGTCCATCGATTCGAGCGCGGATGCGACAGGATCGGCCCCAGCTCGTGGCCGTGGTCCTGCATCCACATCTTCACGTGCTGTCCGAGCACGGCGGGCATGGTTATGCCCCAGACCATTGCGGTGCGGACGACGATCCGCCCGATCTGGGGAGGGTCCACGATGGCGGGTAGACCGCATACCTGCCGGTAGTAGTGGCAGCGAGACAACGGCGTGTCTCCGAACGCTATGTGGCGCATCGAGACCTCTGCTTCATCGGAGGGGTTCATGGTGCGCCCGAGGCTGCGGCAAGTCCCCGGGTCGAGGACGAACTATGTTGCGGCATGTCGCTTTCCGCGATCCCTCTGCCGGGCGCTCATTCAGAGAACCACTGGACCAAGCCGATGAACTACGTCACTATGAGATCTCATCAGCTCCACCAGCATGTTTTTCATTTTGAGATGAGAATCGGCCCGGCGATGAGAAGCCAGGGCCGCCCGAGTGGACAGGAATCGCATGGCCGAAAGTGGTGGCTCCACCCTCCCGCGCCGTCAGCTGGGCAGGCATCTGCGGAACGGACGTGAAGCGGCGGGATTGACCTTGGCCGATGTCGGTGAACGGATGCAGTGGAGTGTCAGCACCGTTCAACGGATGGAAGTCGGCAAGACCGAGCGCATTCGCACCGTCGATGTGGAGGCGCTGTGCAAGATCTACGACTTCACCGAGGAGTACACGAACGCGTTGGTCGGCCTGGCGAAACAGGCCAGCGTGAAGTCCTGGTGGCACGAGTTCGGCGACCTGATTCCCGAGAACTTCGATGTGTTCGTCGACCTGGAAGCCACCGCGCGGTCGCTGACCTGGTACGAACCGGAACTGGTGCCGGGAATCTTCCAGACGCCCGCGTACGCGAGCGGGTTGATTCGTGCCGTCTACCCGGATGACACAGCGCTGGAACACGAGCGTCGAGTACATCTCCGGCGCAAACGCCAAGCATTGATAACGCGAAAAACGAAACCTGTGAGCGTGAACGCCATCCTTCGCGAGTCGGTGCTACGCGGGCTGGTTGGCGACGATCGAGTCATGTCCGCCCAGCTCCGTCATCTTGTGGACCTCATGGGTTTGCCCAACGTCACGATTCGGGTGCTTCCCTTCTCGGCTGGATTCCCCATGGGCGTGGCTGTCGGTCCATTCGTGATCTTGAAGTCTGGGGGCGACGGCAAACGACAACCGAAAGAGCCTACTGTTGTCTACGTTGAGAGCTTCACAGGTGATCTGTACCTGGAGAAGCTCCGCGCCGTGAATCGGTATGTCGACGCCTACCGGCAGCTCGAGCGCGCGGCGCTGGATCCGGATCAGAGCAAGAATCTGCTCCGGCAGATGGCAAGGGAGTACACACGGTGAATGCAGACCTCTCTGAGGCGAAGTGGTTCAAGAGCAGCCGTAGCGGTGGCGACAAAGCATGTGTGGAGGTCGCGTTTCTCACGGGCGGCGTCGGTGTACGGGACTCGAAGAACCCGGCCGGCCCAGCACTGATCTTCACGCCGGACGAGTGGGACACCTTCACCACCGGCCTTGCTGACGGCACACTCGAACGCTCCTGACCCAACCATCCCCACGGGAGCCTGCGGAGCACCCCGCGAGTGGCACATGGCTGCGGCGAAACGCGACTAGACCTCTCGGTGGTGTGCCACTCGCGGGTGCGTCGAAGGTCTACTTGACCAGGTCGGCGTATTCGCGGTGCTGGGAGATGTACTGCTCGACGTACCAGCAGGTGGGGATGACCGAGAAACCGGCGGCGCGGGAGTCGTTGAGGGCGTATTCGACGACTTGGGCGGCAACGCCTCGGCCTCGGAATTCGGGGAAGGTCAGCGTGTGGTGGAAGTCGCGGGTCTTGGTGTCCTCGCGTTCGGCGTAGTCGGCGTACCCGGCGAGGGTGTCGTCGATGTAGATCTCGAAGCGGGTGTCGGCGACGTTGTGTTCGAGCCTGGTCGTCATGTCGGGGTAGAACTCCTCGTGCGAAGGGAATGTTCCGGCGGGGCGGTCAGAGGATCGCGCCGGGGTTGAGGATGCCGTCGGGGTCGAGTGCGTCCTTGATGCGGCGGGTCAGGGCCATCACATCGGGGCCCAGCTGATCGGGCAGCCAGGCCTTCTTCAAGCGGCCGACGCCGTGTTCGCCGGTGATGGTGCCGCCGAGGGCGATGGCGAGGTCCATGATCTCGCCGAAGGCGCGGTGCGCTCGCGCGGTGTGATCGGCGTCGGTGGGGTCGTGCACGATCAGCGGGTGGGTGTTGCCGTCGCCCGCGTGCGCGATCACCGACACCGTCACCGCGTTGCGCTCGGCGATCTCGGCGACGCCGCTCACCAAGTCGCCGAGCCGGGGCAGCGGTACGCCGACATCTTCGAGCAGCAGCGGCCCCAGCTTCTCCACGGCGGGAATCGCCAAGCGTCGTGCGGCCGTGAACGCCTCGCCCTCGGAAGGGTCCTCGGTGTGGAAAACCTCTGTCGCGCCTGCCTTCTCGCAGGCCGCCGCCATGATCTCGGCTTCGCGCCTGGCGAATTCGCCGGGGGCGTCGGATCGGGCGACCAGTAGCGCGGCCGCCTTCCGGTCCAATCCCATCCGCAGTTCGTCTTCCACGGCGTTGATCGACACCGAGTCCATGAACTCGAGCATGGACGGGCGCAGTTCGCCGGTGATGGCCAGGATCGCGTCGGTGGCGGCGGTGAGCGTGGGGAAGCTGGCGACGACCGTGCTCTGCGGCGGTTGCGCGGGCAGCAGCCGCAGGGTCAACTCGGTGATCACGCCCAGCGTGCCCTCGCTGCCGACGAACAGCTTGGTGAGCGACAACCCGGCCGAGTCCTTCAAACGCGGACCGCCGAGCCGCACGACCGTGCCGTCGGCGAGCACGACCTGCATGCCGAGCACGTAATCGGTGGTGACCCCGTACTTCACACAGCACAGGCCGCCCGCGTTGGTCGCGGCGTTGCCGCCGATCGAGCAGATCTCGAACGACGACGGGTCGGGCGGATACCACAGCCCGTGCTCCGCGACCGCGCGCTTGACCTCGGCGTTGAGCAAGCCCGGCTGCACCACCGCGGTGCGGGTCACCGGGTCGACGGAGATCTCCCGCATCCGCTCGGTGCTCAGCACGATCGCGCCGTCGACGGCCGTCGCGCCACCGGACAGCCCCGAGCCGGCCCCGCGCGGAATCACCGGGACGCGCCGGGCGGTGGCCCAGCGCAGCGTCGTGGCCACGTCGTCGGTGCTGGTGGCACGCACCACGGCCAGGGCGGTGCCCGCGCCGGGATCGCGGGCCCAGTCCTGCCGGTAGCTCGCCAGCAGGTCGGCATCGGTGAGCACCGCGCCGTCGGGGAGCGCGGCGATCAAGTCATGCAGGTCCACCACCTCACGCTAGCTCCCCGTGCCCGATATTTGCTGATCGGGCGACCCGCGCGCCCGTGGCGAACGGAAGCCCCGGAATGTGATGTCACCCGCCACAGTGGTATTACCGCCTACGGGAGACCAGAATGCCGACAGGGGCTTGACTGTTCGGGGCATCGAGTTCTCCTGGCGCTGTGTCGTGGCGCCGGCAGTCCATGCGGTTCGCCGCGTACCACTTGGAGGGATGGAACGGATGCAGGGCGAACAACCGAGTCGCCGGGAACTGGTCGCCGCGATGTTCTCCAGCGAGTTCGTCGAGGACGGCTTCGACCCGGACGCGCTGCGCCGGGTGCACGCGGGTGAGCACGAGGAATGGCTGACCGCGCTGGACCGCTCCGGTGTCTTCGGCAAGGAGGCCATCGCCGAGCTGGCCGACCTGTGGCGGCGCGAGCCGCGCGAGTTGCTGGAGGCGCTGCTCGCGGAGGCGGACGATGTCGCGCGGCGGCGGTGCATGGCGGCCTGGGCGAGCCTGGAGCACGCCGCGGAGAATCCCGGCCAGGCCCAGATCGGCTGAGCCACCCCGCGGTCGCCGTCCGCTCATCTGCCGGACATCTGCCGCTGGCACGCTGGCCGCGTGCACGAGCTGTCCGAGACCGCCGACACCATCGCCGACCGGTTCACCCGCTGGTGCGAGGCGGTCGCGCACCGGCTGCCGTTCGCGCTGAACCGGCTCGTTCCGCCGACCTTGCTCGGCTTCGCGCTGATCAACAGCGGCACCTTCGCCGTCGACTTGGCACTGCTCACCGTTCTGCACGGCTGGTTGGATCTGCCGGTGTGGTCGTCGGTGACGGTGGCCTACGTCTGCGCGTTCGGGCTCGCCTTCGTGCTCAACCGCACGTTCAACTTCCACTCCCACGCTCCGGTCGGCAGGCAGGCCGCGGTGTACGTCGTGGTGGTCGTCGTCAACTACCTCGCGTTCATCCTCGGCATCGGCAGCGGACTCACCGCGCTGGGCCTGGAGTACCACCTGTCCCGATTGCTGGCGGGTGCGTGCGAGGCCGTCTACATGTACAGCGCGATGCGCTGGGTGGTCTTCCGCCGCGCGGCCGAACCGGAACCCGGACTCGCGCCCGACGCGATGTAGGTGTCAAGGTTTTCGCAGACGCCGCTAGCTGAGCGGATGCTTCGAGTGAGCCGCGTGCGGACGAGGTGACCGCCGCTCTGGAGAGCCCGAGTGCGAGCGGGGAACGATTACGACGCGGCCCGATCGACCAGCACTTCGGTGCGCTCGCCGTCGACGACGATCGCGTCGTCGTCGGTCAACGCCCAGTGCGCGACGCCATCGGCGCGGTAACGAGCCGCGAGGCGAGTGCAGTCACCGGTGGGGTCGGTGGCCGAATCGATGTGCGGCACGATCCGGCGGTCCACCAAACCCAGTCCGTCCCATCGGGGTTCGACGCCGCACGCCGGTTGCACCTCGGCCGGATCATCCACCGATTCCAGGCCGTGCAGGTCCGGGGTCATCACACAGGCCCCGGCGCTGTAACCGGCGTAGACGAGCGCGTCGGCGGCGAGCAGCCGGGGCAGAATCCGATCCGCGCCGCTGCGGGCGAACTGGGCGCGCAACACGAACGTGTTGCCGCCGCGCACCCACAGCAGCGGGAACTGCGCCAGCTTGCGTTCCAGCTCGGCCTCCCCGCCGACGTACTCGCGCAGGTCGAGCACCTCGGGCCGGTAGCCGAGTTTGCGCAGCGGCGCCAGGTCGCTGGTCACCGCGCCCGCCCATGCCTGCGGCCAGGCGTCGCAGGCGTTCGGGATCAGCGCGACCGGGCCCGGCGGGCCCGCGAGCGCGGCGAGCCGGTCGTAGTGCGCGCCGAACCGGTAGCTGGACAGGAACAGTCGCACGGGTCAGATGGTGAAGGCCAAATGGCGGACGAGGCGCTGCCCGAGTTCGTCGTCGCCCTCGATGGTGATCTCGTCCACGTGCTCTTCGGCGGTCGTCCGGCCGCCGCCCAAGCGCACGAAAAGCCCCGAATCAAGGGTGATCTCGACGGTGGCGGGTCCGTCGAACGCGTCCACGTAGCTCGCCCGGCCCGCCACCTGGATGCGCAGGGTCCTGGCCAGCGGACCGGTGAGCGCGAAGGCGATCCGCGCGCCGTCCGGCGCCTCGCCCTTCTTCGCCACCACACGCGGGATGCTGCCGGCGAACTCGGCGAACGCCAGCTCGCCGCGGGGGCCGCCCTCCGCCACCCGCACTCCGAGCGCGTCGGCGATGTCGAGTTCGTGCATCCAGCAGTCGAACAACCGCACCCGCATGAACCTGCCGTAGGTCACCTGGCCGATCGGCGAGACCGTCTCCTTCTCCCACTCCGCATCGTCCATCGCCGCGAGCGCCGTGCGCCTGCGGTCGATGACGTCGCGATACAGCTCGAGCAGGCGGGCGCCGGGCAGCGGGCGCAGGCGGTCGACCCAGATCTCGTTGAGCACCGCGGTCTCGTTGCGCACGTAGGGCAGCGTGCGCACGTCGGTCTTGGCCCTGGTGGGGTCGTGCGCGGGCGGCCGGTCACCCAGCAGGAAGGATTCGGTGCCGATGACGTGGGCGACGATGTCGAACACGGTCCAGCCGGGCAGCGACGACGGGGTGCGCCAGCGTTGTTCGTCCAGCGGGGCGATCAGCGCGTCGATCGCCTCCCACTGCCGCGACAGCAGGTCGATCAGCGTGGCCCGATCGATCGTCTCGGTCATCCCTCGTTTTCCTTTTCCGGGCTCGCGCCCTCGTTGTCCAATGCCGCGATGCCGTCCCGGATGGCCGCGGCGGTGGCGACCGGATCATGCGGACGGCGCAGGAGAAAGCCTTTTGCGAACCGCAGCGTGTCTCCGTGTCTGCGCGGGATCACGTGCAGGTGGACGTGCGCGACGGTCTGGAACGCCGCCCTTCCGTCGTTGAGCACCAGATTGGCGCCGTCGGCGGCCAGGCTGCTGCGCCGGATGGCCAGGGCGAGCCGATGACCGACGCGGAAGATCTGCGCGCCGAGTTCGGCGTCGAGGTCCTCCAGCTCGGCGGCGTGCCGCTTCGGTATCACCAGCGTGTGCCCACGCGCGATCGGCCGGATGTCGAGAAACGCGCACAGCGTGTCGTCCTCGTACACTTTCGCCGCCGGTGCCTCGCCCGCCACGATGCGGCAGAAGACGCAGTCGTTCACACGCTGGACCATACGGCGTACGAGCCGAGCCGAACACCCCGGATCCTCGATCGGCATGACGCACGTCACTACTCCGCTGTGGGATACACGTCTCACCTGGTGGCCAACCTCGAGGTGGGTAACCAACTTCTCTGTACGGTCTTGCCGTGTTCACCTGGGGAGACCACGATCACACACGAGAAAGGAAAAGATGGACCGTCCCCGGCGGCCCGCTGTTCGCTCGGTGGCGACCCGACGTTTTCGGGCGTCACCGGCGCGATTCGTCCGGCGTGTGTGACGGGCATCTCAGCTAGGCTCACCGCGGGCCAGGTACAGTGGCGAGGATTTGGGCGAACTTACTCATCGGTAACATCGCCCGGTCGTCTACCCGTTGCCTGAAGCTCAGTAAGAGAAGGAAGTCTGACAAGTGGAGACAACGCAGAGCGTAGGCGATCCATCGCCGCGCGGCGCGCGTGTCGGTGTCGTCCGCGAATCCAACGCGGGCGAGCGACGTGTCGCATTGGTGCCGAAGATCATCCCGAGCCTGGTGAAGCAGGGCGTCGAGGTCGTCGTGGAGTCCGGGGCGGGCAAGGGCGCGCTGATTCCCGACGAAGCCTATGTCGAGGCGGGCGCGTCGATCGGTGATCCGTGGTCGGCGGACGTGGTGGTGAAGGTGGCTCCGCCCAGTGACGCCGAAGTCGCGAAACTGTCGTCGGGGCAGACGCTGATCGGGTTCCTCGCGCCGCGCAACGCCGACAATCAGATCGGCGCGCTGAAGGCGGCGGGAGTGCAGGCCTTCGCGGTGGAGGCGATCCCGCGGATCTCGCGTGCGCAGGTGATGGACGCGTTGTCCTCGCAGGCGAACGTGGCGGGCTACAAGGCGGTGTTGCTGGCGGCGTCGGAGTCGACGCGGTTCTTCCCGATGCTGACCACCGCGGCGGGCACGGTGAAGCCCGCGACGGTGCTGGTGCTCGGTGTCGGCGTCGCGGGTTTGCAGGCGCTGGCGACCGCCAAGCGCCTCGGCGGCCGGACCACCGGTTACGACGTGCGTCCCGAAGTCGCCGATCAGGTGCGGTCGGTGGGTGCGCAGTGGCTGGACCTGGGCATCGACGCGGCCGGTGAAGGCGGGTACGCCCGTGAGCTCACCGACGAGGAGAAGGCCAAGCAGCAGCAGGCGCTCGAGGACGCGATCAAGGGCTTCGACGTGGTGATCACCACCGCGCTGGTGCCGGGGCGTCCCGCGCCGCGACTGGTGACGGCCGCCGCGGTGGAGGGCATGAAGCCCGGCAGCGTGATCGTGGATCTGGCCGGGGAGACCGGCGGCAACTGCGAGCTGACCGAGCCCGGTGAGACCGTGGTCAAGCACGAGGTGACCATCGCCTCGCCGTTGAACCTGCCCGCCACCATGCCCGAGCACGCTTCGGAGTTGTATTCCAAGAACATCGCGGCGCTGCTGGAGTTGATGCTGGTCGACGGCAAGCTGGCCCCCGATTTCAGCGACCAGGTGCTGGCGGATTCCTGCGTCACCCGCGAGCCGGACGCGCCCGCCGCGGCGGCAGGCGCGACCGATGCGGCGGAGTCGGCGCAGGTCAAGGACGCGACCGAGGCGAAGGTGGAGAACTGATGTATACCGAATTGCTGGCGAGTATCGCGATCCTGGTGCTGTCCGGGTTCGTCGGTTTCGCCGTGATCTCCAAGGTGCCCAACACCTTGCACACGCCGCTGATGTCGGGCACCAACGCCATCCACGGCATCGTGGTGCTCGGTGCGCTGGTCACCCTCGGCAACGTGCAGGATCCGTCGATCCTGACCCAGATCATCCTGTTCGTCGCGGTGGTGTTCGGGACACTGAACGTGATCGGTGGTTTCGTGGTCACCGACCGCATGCTGGGCATGTTCAAGGGCAAGAAGCCCGCTGCCGCGCAGAAGGCGGGTGAGTGATGCACACCTTCGACAACGTGACCTACCTGGTCAACGGTCTCTACATCGTGTCGTTCGCGCTGTTCATCTACGGTCTGATGGGCTTGACCGGCCCGAAGACCGCGGTGCGCGGCAACTTGATCGCGGCGGTCGGCATGGTGATCGCGGTGGTCGCGACGCTGATCTCGATCCGCCACACCAGCAACTGGATTCTCATCGTCGCCGGTCTGGTGGTCGGCGTCGTGCTGGGCGTGCCCCCGGCGAAATACACGAAGATGACCGCGATGCCGCAGCTGGTGGCCGCGTTCAACGGTGTCGGCGGTGGCACTGTCGCGCTCATCGCCTGGTCGGAATTCATCAATTCCCAGGGGTTCTCGCACTTCGACGAAGAGCCGACGGTGCACATCGTGATCGGATCGCTGTTCGCGGCGATCATCGGTTCGGTGTCGTTCTGGGGATCGCTGATAGCGTTCGGCAAGTTGCAGGAGATCCTGCCCGGCCGTCCGATCGGGATCGGCAAGTTGCAACAGCCGTTGAACCTTCTGCTGCTGCTCGGCGCGATCGCCGCGGCGGTCGTGATCGGCGTCGGCGCCACCGGTGAGGGGGTGTCGCAGCTGTGGATGATCGCGGTGCTCGTGCTCGCGGGCGTGCTGGGGTTGATGGTCGTGCTGCCGATCGGCGGCGCGGACATGCCCGTGGTGATCTCGCTGCTCAACGCGCTGACCGGGCTGTCGGCCGCGGCGGCGGGTCTGGCGCTGAACAACACCGCCATGATCGTGGCGGGCATGATCGTCGGCGCGTCCGGCACGATCCTGACCAACCTGATGGCCAAGGCGATGAACCGGTCCATCCCGGCCATCGTCGCGGGCGGCTTCGGTGGCGGCGGCGCGGCCGTCGGCGGCGCGGGCGGCGAGCAGAAGCAGGCCAAGGCCACTTCCGCCGCGGACGCCGCGATCCAGATGGCCTACGCCAACCAGGTGATCGTCGTGCCCGGCTACGGCATGGCGGTGGCACAGGCGCAGCACGCGGTCAAGGAGATGGCCTCGCTGCTGGAGGCCAAGGGCGTCGAGGTCAAATACGCCATCCACCCGGTGGCCGGTCGCATGCCGGGTCACATGAACGTGCTGCTGGCCGAGGCCGAGGTCTCCTACGACGCGCTCAAGGAAATGGACGACATCAACGGCGAATTCGGCCGCACCGACGTCGCCCTGGTGATCGGCGCCAACGACGTCACCAACCCCGCCGCCCGCGAGGACGCCTCGAGTCCGATCTACGGCATGCCGGTGCTCAACGTCGACCAGGCCAAGTCGGTGATCGTGCTCAAGCGCTCGATGAACTCCGGCTTCGCCGGCATCGACAACCCGCTGTTCTACGCCGACCACACCTCCATGCTGTTCGGCGACGCCAAGAAGTCCGTCGGAGCAGTCACCGAGGAACTGAAGGCGCTGTAGGCGAAGCGTTTCCGCGCAGTGCCCCCCTCCGCCGTGGCGCGGAGGGGGGCACTGTCGTAATTCGATGGACACCGTGCCACGCCGCCCCGGATCATTCTCCGAGTGTCCGCACGTCATGAGCCTCTTCGGTTGATCGGTCCCGGGGAGCCCTCGGCCGATCCGGCCGAGCGGCTGCCATGGACCGTCGTAGTCGATTCCACTTACTCCATCCGCGACGCGATCGATGCCCTCGCGCTCGGGCCGTTCCTGCGCGGCGATCATCCGTGCGCGCGCACCGCGCATCTGGAACGGGTGCGGCCGGACGCGCCGTTGCGTCCGAGTCGTGGCCGCGTGGTGCGCACCGTGCGCGACAACGACAGCGGGGCCACGCTGGTCGTCGGCCCCGGCTGGTCGCTGCGGTCGGTGCGCTGGTCGGGCGGCTCGGCGATGGTCGAGGTCACCGCCGTCACCGACACGCTCGCGGACGAACTGCTCGCCGAGGCGATCCGGGACGCGGCGGCGCCGCCCGAGGTGGGCGAGACCGTCGAGATGGGCTTCTGGCACATGCACAATCACGGTCCACAGCGGCGGGCGCGCTCGATCACGGCCCCGGAGTGGTCGACGATCCGCGGCAACTACGGGGGACCGGTCGCCACCGCCCTCGATCGGCTGATGTCGCTCACCGCCGACGACGTCCGCGGCAGGCTGGTGCTGCTGCACGGCCCGCCCGGCACCGGGAAGACCACCGCGCTGCGCGCACTGGCGCGTGCCTGGGGCGGCTGGTGCCAGCTGGACTGCGTGCTCGATCCCGAGGTGATGTTCGGCAAGCCCGGCTACCTCATGGAGGTGGCCGCCGGTGTGGACAACGCCGACGAGGAGGCGCCGCGCTGGCGGATGCTGGTGCTAGAGGACTGTGACGAGCTGATTCGCGGGGAGGCGAAAGAAGCGGCGGGACAGGGTCTCTCGCGGCTGCTGAACCTGACCGACGGCATGCTCGGCCAAGGCAGGGACGTGCTCGTCGCCATCACGACCAACGAGGACCTGTCCCGTCTGCATCCGGCGGTGACGCGGCCGGGACGGTGCCTGGCGCGGATCGAGATCGGGCGGCTGTCCTCCGCCGAGTCGGCGGCTTGGCTGGAGCGGGAGCAGCCGGGCGCGTCCGCCGCGTTTCCGAACGGCGCGACCTTGGCCGAACTGGTCTCCGCGCGCGACGGCGAGGCACGGATCGACGCCGTCGCCGTGGACGCGGTGAATCCGGGACTGTATCTGTGAACCCGCCGCGACGGCTTCGGTGAGCCGAATCCGTTGCGGCGGTTCGCCGATGCGGTCTGGGAGACCGGCTGGCGTCCGGCACGGCGGCACTGACGCCGATCGGCTAGATTCCATGGGTTCGCCCGTCGCCCCTGCGCGCACGGAACCAAGCGAGACCCGGGGAGGGGATCCATGACCACACCACCGAATCAACCGTATCCAGGCCAGCCCGGCTATCCGCAGCAGCCGCCTGCCGGTGCGCCACAGGGCTTGCCGGGGCAGCCGGGCCAGCCGCAGGGTTATCCGCAGCCCGGTTATCCCGGTCAGCCGCAGCCGGGCTATCCGCCGCAAGGTGGTTTCCCGCAGCAGCCGGGCTACCCCGGCGGCGGATTCCCGCCGCCAGGACCCCCGCCCCAGCAGAATCGCGGCGGGAGCAGCGTCGGCAAGATCCTCGGCATCCTCGGCGTCGTGCTGGTGATCGGGTTGCTGATCGTGGGCGCGCGCACCGTCTTCCGCTCGGACGGCGAGAAGATCGATATCGGTCAGTGCGCGAAGTTGTCCGGCACCACCGTCAAAGCCGAGTTCGCGACCAAGGAATGCTCCGATCCCGAAGCCAATTACGTGGTGGCGCAACGGCTCGACGGCGCGAACGCGAACTGCCCCACCAAGGACTACGCCAGCTACTACCAGACCGGCAGCAACGAGTACACGCTGTGCCTGCGGCTGAATGTCAAGGAGGGCGACTGCATCGACGGCGGTTTCCTCGGCGCGAGCACCAAGGTGGCCTGCGGCTCGTCGGCGGACTTCAAGATCGGCCGGATCGTGCGCGGCACCGCCGACAAGTCCGCGTGCGGGGCGAAGGCGACCGAGAACGACACGATCGTCTACCCCAAGCCGGAGCCGATCACCCTGTGCCTGGTGGCCCCCAAGTAGCGGTCGATGAACGCTAGCCTGAAGCGATGACGAGCGTCGGCGCGCGGTTGCTGCGGACCAGATGGTTCGTGCGCGCGCCGATCGCCGTGTTCCGGGCTCGGCTCGGTTTCCTGTTCGGTGGACGGCTCCTGCTGCTCGAGCACACCGGCCGTCGCTCGGGACGTCCGCGCTATGTGGTGCTGGAGACGGTGGCCCGGCCGGGCCGCACTCGCGCGGTGATCGCCTCCGGGTTCGGCGCGCAGGCGCAGTGGTTTCGCAATCTCGCCGCCGATCCGCATTGCTACGTGAGCATCGCGGCGCGCCACCGGGTTCCGGCGGTGGCCCGGGTGCTGAGTTCCGGCGAGTCCGCCGCGGTTCTCGACGACTACCGGCGCACGCGCCCGCGGGCGTACCGGAATCTGAGTCGCATCATCGAGGAAGCCACGAGCACGGCGATCGGCCGGGTGCCGATGGTCGAGCTGTCCTGGGATTCGTGATCCGGTCAGCGTGCCGGCTCGCGCGGCGTGGCGACGACGCCCGCGTACCCGCAGCACAGCAGCACGGCGAGCATCGGCACGACCATCGCCGTGGTCAGCGGCACCACGGCGGTGAGCCAGCCGATGATCGTCGGCCCGGCGAGCAAGCCCAGGTAGCCCACGCTGAACACCCGTGACATATCGGTCGCGGCCGTGTGGGAGCCCAGATTCCCCGCGGCGCTGAAGATCTGCGGGACACCTCCGGCAAGGCCCAGTCCGGTCATGGCCCAGCCGAACAGCGTCAGCGGTATCCACGGCGAGACCACGATGACGGCCAAGCCGACGGCCGCCAGGAGCGAGCCGTAGCGCACCACCGCGACCCCGCCGAAGACGTGGTTCACCCGGTCGGCGCCGAAACGCCCGACCGTCATCGTGGTGGAGAAGGCGCCGAAGGCCAGTGCCGAGGTGGCCGCGTCGGCGCCGAGGTGTTCGCGCAACTGCAAGGCGCTCCAGTCGGCGGCCACGCCTTCGGCCAGCAGGAGGGCGAACGCGATAGCGGCCAGCGTGAGCACTTTTCGGCTGCGCGCTCGGGCGTGGAGGTGGGTCGGGGCATGGGCGCGGGAGACCTGGTCGCGGCCCTGCGGCCGCGCGGTGGACTCCGCGCCGGCCCCGATCGGCACGCTGTCGTGCCGGGACGAAGCGCGTTTCCCGCTGTGTTCCGGTGGCGTGGCGTCGAGGCCGCCGCTGTGGACGGACGCGACGTCAGGGGACTCCGCGGCTTCCGCGCCGGTTGCCGACTCGCGCAGCAGCCGCGGCACCAGCGTGAGGGTCAGCGCGACGCCGCACGCCGCGGCGACGACCAAGGTGACCCGCAGGTCCATGCCCGCCCGCAGAGCGGCGGCGCCGAGCAGTGAACCGAGCAGGCCCCCACCGGAGAACAACGCGTGGAAGGCGGCCATGATCGGACGCCGGTAGGCCCGTTCCACGTGCACCGCTTGGGTGTTCATCGACACGTCCAGCCCCCCGTTGCCGAAACCGAAGCAGGCCAGCGCGAGCGCCAAGGTGAACGGCCCGGTGGCGAAGCCGGGACCGGCCACCGCGACCGATCCGAAGCACGCCGCGGCCCCGACCAGCGTCCTGCTGCCGAACCGATCGGCGAGCGGGCCGGCCAGCCGCATCCCGATGATGCCCGCCCCGGACATCAGCAGAATGAACATGCCCAGCGTCGATTTGGAGACGCCCGTGCGGTCGGTGACGACCGGGATGTGCACCACCCACATGGCGAGCAGGAAGCCGTTCAACCCGAAGACCGTGAACACCGCGGCACGCGCCACGCGGATCCGGCGATCGACCGTCGGGCTCAACACCATTTCGACGGTACCGAGAAAATCTCCCCCATGGGCAGCCTCGCCCGCGGAACCGGTCCAGGGCGCCGTTGACCTGGTCGTGCGACCGTGCGGGACGCTCGACATTGCGCGTCTCGTCCGCGAGCGAGTCCTTTGCACAATGTGAAACGTGTCACGCACCCGGGGTATTCCGGATTCCGATGGTTTCCATGACGAGTAGGTGCGATCCTTCGGACTCCGGCGCGGCGCGCACCGGCACGCTATCGGCGTGCTCCGCGTTGCGGCCGTCGAGCACCGTGCCGAACAGGTCCGGGAGCCGACTCCCGAATGCCCGTTGTCGGAGCCGGTCACGCCGAGACGGAGCATTGCGCAACAGCTCGTGATCATGCGCGTTCGTCTACCGTGGAGGGGTGGATGCGCTCGCCAGTCTGCTCGAAGGCCCTCGCGCTCGCGGCGCGTTCCTGATGTGTTCGCTGCTGGATCCGCCGTGGTCGCTGCGCATCCAGGACGAAGCTCCGCTGACCGTGCTGTCGATGATTCGCGGCGGCGCCTGGATCGTCACCGACGCGGGCGCGCCGCGGCAGCTCGGCGCGGGCGATGTGGCGATCTTCCGCGGGCCCGCGCCGTACACGGTGGCCGACGACCCGGCGACCGAACCGCAGATCATCATCCATCCCGGTCAGGTGACGAAGACGCCGCAGGGCGAAATTCTCTGCGAGACGCTGAGTCTGGGCGTGCGGCAGTGGGGCACCGATCCGGACGGAGCCACCCTGATGGTCACCGGAACCTACGAGTCCGCGGGCGCGGCCAGCCGTCGCCTGCTGCGCGCGCTCCCGCCGGTGCTGGTGTTGCGGCGCGGCGAGTTGGACAGCAGGGTGCTCGACCTGCTGGTCGACGAGGTGACCAAGGACGAGCCCGCGCAGAGCGCGGTGCTGGACCGTCTGCTCGATCTGGTGCTGATCGCCGCGCTCCGTGCCTGGTTCTCCCGCAACGACGCGCCCGCCTGGTACCACGCATACGGCGACCCGCTGGTCGGGAAGGCCCTGCGCCTGTTGCAGCACAATCCGGCGCACGGGTGGACGGTCGCCGGCCTGGCCGAGGCGGTGGGGATGTCGCGGGCCGCGCTGGCGCGCCGGTTCACCGACCTGGTTGGCGAGCCGCCGATGGCGTTCCTCACCGAATGGCGGCTGGCGCTGGCCGCCGATCTGCTGCAGGAATCCGACGCCACCATCGAGGCCATCGCCCGTCAGGTCGGGTACGGCAGCGCCTTCGCGCTGAGCGCCGCGTTCAAACGGCACTTCGGTGTCTCCCCGCGCGACCACCGGCACAGCCGCGTGCGGTCAGGCCCGGAGGAGGGAGCTCGCGTAGCCACGTAGGGCCCCGCACGCGGCACGATCGACACAGCGGGACGACTACTGAGCTATCGTCGGCCGGGTGACGCAGCAGTATCCGGTGCTCTGGCCGGTGCCGACCCGGTGGGCCGACAACGACCACTACGGGCACGTGAACAACGTGACCTACTACTCGTACTTCGACACCGCGGTCAACGCGTGGTTGATGCACGCCACCGGAACCGACATCCGCGAGCTGCCCGCGCTCGGCGTGGTGGCGCAGACCTCCTGCCAGTACCTGGGCTCGATCAGTTTCCCGGACCAGTTGCAGGTCGGCTTGCGCATCTCCCGGCTCGGACGCTCCAGCATCACCTACGACCTGGCCATCTTCCGCGAGGCCGACGGCGAGCTGGAACTGTCGGCCACCGGTGTCTTCGTGCACGTCTACGTGGACGCCGATACGCGCAAGCCGGTCGAGATTCCCGAGGTCATCCGCACGGCCGCGGCCGCGCTCGTCACCGAGTGACCGCCGGGCCGGTCAGACGCGGCTGAGCAGGGTGAGCGGGTCCTCCAGGAATCCCGCGACCGTGGCGAGGAAGCGGGCGGCGAGTTCGCCGTCGACCATGCGATGGTCGAAGCTGACGCCCACGGTGGTGACCCACCGGACCGCGATCTCGTCGCGAACCACCCACGGCCGCTTGCGGATCGAGCCCAGGCACAGGATCGCGGCCTCGCCCGGATTGACCAGCGGGACTCCGGCGTCCACACCGAAGACGCCGACGTTGGTGATGGTGAACGTGCCGCCGCGCAGCTCCGCGGGCGTCGCGCCGCCCGCGCGCGCGGTGTCGGCCAGCCAGCCGATCTCCTTGGTCAGGTCGCGCAGGCTCAAGGTCTGCGCCTCTTTGATGTTCGGCACCAGCAGCCCGCGCTCGGTGGCCACCGCGATGCCCAGGTTGACGTAGTGCTTGGTGACGATCTCCTGAGCGGCTTCGTCCCAGCAGGCGTTCATGCCGGGGAAGTCGGCGAGCGCGGCCAGCGCCGCCTGCGCGACCAGGGCCAGCGGGGTCAGGGTGAGGCCCGCGAAGGGTTTCGTACTGCGCAGATGATCGAGTAGCTCCATCGAGGCGGTGCCGTCCACGGTGACGAACGTGCTGGCCTGGGGAATGGTGCGCGCGCTGGTGAGCATCGCCGCCGCGGTGCGCTTGCGGATGCCGCTGATCGGGGTGCGCTCTTCGCGAATGGACGGCCGGACCGGTCCGGCATCCGCGACGGTGGGCGCGGTTGCCGCGCGCGGCTGCGAGACGGGTACCGCGCCGCGCACGTCCTCGACGGTGACCGCGCCGCCGGGACCGGAACCCGCGATGAACCACAGGTCCAGGCCGAGTTCGCGCGCCAGTTTCCGCGCGGCGGGCGTCGCCGCCGCGCGGGCCGGGCCGGGCGCATGATCCGGTTGTCGCCGGTGCGGTTCCTCCGCCGCGCCGACATCGCCGGGCCGCGAGACGCCGGGCTCCTGCGCCTCGCCGCCCGTGCCATCGGGCCGCGAGGCGCGGGATTCTCCTGGTCGGCCGCCTACGCCACCGGGCCGCGAAAGGCCGGGTTCCGCCGGGCTGTTCATGCTTTCGGTTCGCGAGACGCCGGGCTGTGCCGGAGGGCGCCGCCGGGACGTCGCCTCCGCCTCGGGGCCGTAGCCGACCAGGACCGACGTGCGGCCCGCTTCGTTCGTCGTCTGTTCTGTTCCCGCTGTTCGTATGCGAATGAGCGGCGCTCCGACCGCCACGGTGTCGCCCGGCTGCGCCAGCAGTTCGACCACCCGGCCCGCGAACGGCGACGGCAACGAGACGACCGCCTTGGCCGTCTCGACGTCGGCGATGGCCTGGTTCAGCTCGACCGTGTCGCCCACGGCCACCGCCCACGAGACCAGTTCGGCGTCGGTCAGCCCTTCGCCGAGGTCCGGCAGCCGGAACTCCAGCACGGAGGCCGGAAGATCCTGGCCGGCAGAATTCTCCACGCGGCACCTCTCACTACGGCGAGCCCGCCTCACGCGGCGAGGGAACGGTCGACCGCGTCGAGAATGCGGTCGGGGTCGGGCAGATGGTGCTTTTCGAGCTTAGCCGGGGGGTAGGGGATGTCGAATCCGCCGACGCGCAGCACGGGCGCTTCCAGGTGGTAGAAGCAGCGCTCGGTGATCCGCGCGGCGATCTCGGCGCCGAGCCCGGCGAATACCGGAGCCTCGTGCGTGACGATCAGCCGCCCGGTCTTCGCGACCGACCGCTCGACGGTGTCGAAGTCGATCGGCGAGAGGCTGCGCAGATCGATCACCTCGAGCGAGTGCCCCTCCCCTTCAGCGATCTTCGCGGCCGCCAGCGCGGTCGCCACGGTCCCGCCGTAGGCGACGACGGTCGCGTCCGCACCCGTGGCGCACACGCGCGCGCGATCCAGCGGCAGGCCGCCGTCGCGATCGAGCGCGGCGAAATCGACGTCGGCCTTGTCCCAGTACCTGCGTTTGGGCTCGAAGAAGATCACCGGATCGTTCAGCGCGATCGCCGCCCGGATCATCGAGTACGCGTCGGCCGGGTTGCTCGGTGACACGACGCGCAGTCCGGCGGTGTGCGCGAAATAGACTTCGGGAGATTCGGAGTGGTGCTCGACCGAGCCGATCCCGCCGCCGAACGGGATGCGAATGGTCAACGGCGCGTGCACCTTCCCCTGGGTGCGGTAGTTGATCTTGGCGACGTGCGAGACGATCTGGTCGAAGGCGGGATAGACGAAGCCGTCGAACTGGATCTCACACACCGGCCGGTACCCGCGCAGCGCCATGCCGAAAGCCGTTCCGACGATGCCGGATTCGGCCAGCGGCGTATCGATGACGCGGTTGTCGCCGAAGTCCTTCTGCAAGGTGTCGGTCACCCGGAAGACCCCGCCGAGGCGGCCGATGTCCTCGCCCATCAGCAAGACCTTCGGATCATCCTCCAGCGCGCGGCGCAGGCCGGTGTTGAGCGCGGCGGCGAAGGTGGTGATCATCGCGGGACTCCTTCTCCTCGTGCGGAGGACCCGCCGGGATCGCCGGCCAGGTATTCCGCGTACGCCCGCCGCTGTTCGGTGATCAGCGGATGCGGGGTGGTGTAGACGTGGTCGAAAAGCTCGCTCGGCGCGGGATCGGGCATGTCGATGGTCGCGCGGCGCACCGCCGCGGCCACCGCGTCCGATCGCTCGGCGACCCGCGTGCCGAACGCGTCGTCCCAGTGGCCCTCACGTTCGAGCAGTCTGCGGATGCGGTCGATCGGATCGCGCCGCGCCCATTGCTCGGTCTCGGCGGCCGAACGGTAGCGGGTGGGATCGTCCGCCGTGGTGTGCGGGCCCATCCGGTAGGTGAGCGCCTCGATGAACGACGGTCCGCCGCCGGTGCGCGCCCTGGCGATCGCCTGCCTGGTCACGGCGAGCACGGCGAGCACGTCGTTGCCGTCGACCTGCCTGCCAGGCATGCCGTAGCCGTAGGCGCGGCGGGCGATCGGCGTCGCGCTCTGCACCCGCACCGGCGCGCTGATCGCCCACTGGTTGTTCTGGCAGAAGAACACCACGGGCGCGCTCCAGGTCGCGGCGAACCCGAGGGCTTCGGCCAGGTCCCCCTGGCTGCTGGCGCCGTCGCCGAAGTACGCGATGGTGGCTATCTCCGCGCCGTCCAGGTGCGCCGCGAACGCGTAGCCGGTGGCGTGCAGGCCCTGGGAGCCGACGACGATGTTGGGGTTGGTCATGTTCACCGCGTGCGGGTCCCAGCAATGGTGCGCGGCGCCGCGCCACAGCCGGGTGAGATCGGTGGGCGGCACGCCGCGGCAGTAGGCCACCGCCGTCTCGCGATAGCTGCAGAAGACGTAGTCGTCGGGATGCAGCGCGTGCGCGGAGCCGACCTGGGCGGCCTCCTGCCCGAGCATCGGCGCCCACAGGCCGAGCTGGCCTTGCCGTTGCAGGGCGGTGGCCTCTAGGTCGATCCTGCGAGTCACCACCATGTCCGCGTACAGCGCCCGCAGCTCGTCCGGCCCGATGTCGGCGACCAGCGCGGCGTGCTCACGGTCGAGGACGCGGCGACCGTCCGGCTGCACCAGCTGCACCGGATACTCGGGTTTGCCCGGCATGGGTGATCGCCTCCTCGACTGGTCGGATTGTGTCCTAACTCACAGCATCCACCCCAATGCGAACTGCGCAAGTGGTCGGCCGCGGCATGGGCAGAATGCTCAATTGCGACCCGCGCGGTGGTGTCATACTGCGTGGTATGACCAGAGAAAGCGCCGGCGTGAGCCTGGACGCCACCGACGCCAGGCTGTTATTGGAACTGGTCGCCAACCCCAGGGCGACGGGTGTCGAGCTGGCCACCCGGCTGGGTCTGTCCCGCAATACCGTGCAGGCCCGGTTGTCCCGCTGGGAGGCCGGCGGCGTGCTGGGCAGCTTCGAGCGGCGCGTCGAGCCGCGCGCGCTCGGTTATCCGCTCGCGGCGTTCGTCGCGGTGGTCGTCGACCAGCACCAGCTGGATTCGGTGGTGGACGAACTCGCCGAGGTGCCCGAGGTGACCGAGGTGTGCGGCATGACCGGACTCACCGATCTCACCGTGCGGGTGGTCGCGCGCGACGCCGACGACCTGTATCGCATCGCCGGGCAGATCCTCAAGATCCCCGGCGTCGAGCGGACGAACATGGCGCTGGTGATGCGGGAGCTGGTCGGTCCGCGCACCGCTCCGCTGCTGGAGCGGCTGGCGAATTCGGGCTGAAAACCTTGTCGCCGAGTCCGATCGAGAGCCCACGAATTCTCGGCCGGGCACCGGGTTCCAGTTCGCGCAGATACGCCACGCGACCGGTATCAGGTGGTCGCGGTCTTCTCGGCGGGGGGCGGTGATCTGCCGCTAGGGTGCGGGAATGGAGATTTCGGGCAAAGTTGCCATTGTCACGGGGGCTGGCGCGGGGATCGGCGCGGCGTTGGCCGCCCGGCTGGTCGCCGCCGGTGCGCGCGTGGTGCTCGCCGACCTCGACGGCGAGAGCGCCGCGCGGGTCGCGGAGTCTCTCGGGGCGGATGCGGTCGCGGTCGGCGGGGACGTGGCCGACGAGGCGGTGATCCGCGCGTTGCTCGAGCGCGCCGAGGCGGAGTTCGGACCGGTCGACTTGTACTTCGCGAACGCGGGCATCGGCGGCGGCGCGGGTCTGGACAGCACCGATGAGCAGTGGGCGGCGGCGCTGGAGGTCAACGTGATGGCCCACGTCCGCGCCGCGCGGCTGCTCGTGCCGGGGTGGCTGGCCCGTGGCGGTGGCTATTTCGTCGGCACGGCGTCGGCGGCGGGACTGCTCACCCAGCTCGGTTCGGCCCCTTACGCGGTGTCCAAGCACGCGGCCGTCGGTTTCGCGGAGTGGCTGTCGGTGACCTACGGCGACCAGGGGGTGCGGGTGAGCTGCGTGTGCCCGATGGGTGTTGACACGCGGCTGCTGCGCGGCGGCCTCGTTCCGCCGGAGCATGCCGCCGAAGCCGAACTCGCGGTCAAGGCCGTGACCAGCGCGGGCGCGGTGCTGACACCGGAAGAGGTCGCCGAAATCGTGCTCGCCGGAGTGGCCGACGAGCACTTCCTGATCCTGCCCCACCCCGAGGTCCTGAAGATGTACCGCCACAAAGGTTCCGATTACGACCGCTGGATCGATGGCATGCGCCGCTTCCAGGCCGCGCTGCGCGCGTAAGCGGCTGCCTCGCCTCCGCTCGGCCCGGCGCGGGCTGTGGGCGGACTGCGTCCGGCTGTGTCTAATAGGGCGGCTGCCTCGGCCTTCGCTCAGCCCAGCGCGGGCTGTGGGCGGACTGCGTCCGGCTGTGTCTAATAGGGCGGCTGCCTCGGCCTTCGCTCGGCCCGGCGCGGGCTGTGGGCGGACTGCGTCCGGCTGTGTCTAATAGGGCGGCTGCCTCGGCCTTCGCTCGGCCCGGCGACTTAGCACAGCACCTTGCGCACCACGAGACCGGCGAGCAATGCCCAGAAGGCGGCGCCGATGTTCGCGAAGCCGACTCCGGAGGCGGCGATCAGGAAGGTCACCACGGCGGCCTCGCGGTGTTCGGAGCGCAGCGCCGCCCCGAGCGCCGCGGCCAGGGTCGCCAGCAGGGCCAGACCTGCGACGGTTTCCAGTGTTCCGGCCGGAGCGGTCGCGATCAGCGTGACCAAGGCGGCCGAGCCGAGCGCGAGCAGCAGGTAGATCGCGCCCGTGGTGAACGCCGCGATCCAGCGCCGCTTCGGGTCCGGATGCGCCGAGGGAGCCGCCGAGAGCGCGGCGCTGATGGCGGCGAGATTGATCGCGTGCCCGCCCGCGGGCGCGCCGACGATGGTGCCGAGCCCGGTGACCGTCATCGCCGCGCGCCACGGCACCCGGTAGTCGAACGAGGCCAGCACCGCGGTGCCCGGGATGTTCTGCGAGGCCATGGTGACGATGTAGAGCGGAATCGCGACACCGATCACGGGTTGCCAGCTCCACTGCGGCAGCGTCAGCTCCAGGTGCGGAACCATCGCGCCGACGTCGAGGCGCCGGTGCTGCACGGCGATGCTGGCGGCGGCGGCGACCGCGGCGGTGGCGAACGCCGCGATCACGGCCCAGCGCTGGGCATATCGTTGCAGCACCAGCCAGACCAGGATCACCGGCGCCACCACCGCCGGACTGGTCTGCACCGCCCGCACCGGCGCCAGGCACAGCGGCAGCAGCACTCCGGCCAGCATGGCCTGCGCTATCTCCACCGGAATCGCCGCGACCAGCGCGCCGAGCCGCTGCCACAGTCCGGTGACGACGATCAGCACCCCCGCCACCGCGAACGCCCCGATCGCGGCGGGCCAGCCGCCCGTCACCGCGCCCGTCCCCGCCAGCAGCGCCGCGCCCGGCGTCGACCAGGCCAGCGTGATCGGCATGCGGTAGCGGTAGCTCAGCGCCATCATGCCGATCGCCTGCGTGACGCACAGCGCCAGCAGGCCCGACGCGGCCTGGGCGTGGCTCGCCCCTACCGCGGTCAAGCCGCTCAGCACCACGGCGAACGAGCTGGTGAATCCGACCAGCGCCGTCACCGCGCCCGCGCCCAGCGGCAGCGCCAGTCCGGCTCGCGACCGTTCCTGCTGCGGGGTGGCAGTGGTCTCGGTGGATACGTTCGACATCGGTGGCATATTGCCGCTGGTCACGAAGGCGTGTCGCCTGCCAGTGCCGCGAAACTGGCCTGACTTGGACCTGCGGGCGGCAGCGGCGCGAGTGTTCGGCGACATCGGCACATCCGGATGCGTAGGGTGGGGGAGTCGGTGCGCGAGGACGCGATTCGGGATGAGGAGCTGAGTTGAGCGCGGTACTGATCTCACCGGAGGAGCTTCGGGAAGCGTTGGCGGACAAACGGCTTCGCCTACTGGATGTGCGCTGGGCGCTGGGTGATCCGGACGGGCCGCAGCACTATCTCGCCGGGCATGTGCCCGGCGCGGTGTTCGTCGATCTGGAAACCGAGCTGGCCGCGCCGCCCTCACCCGCGCGCGGCAGGCATCCGCTGCCGGACCCCGCGCAGCTGGAGAAGTGCGCGCGCAGCTGGGGGTTGTGCGAGGGTGACCCGGTGGTCGTCTACGACGCCACCGGCGGCATGGCGGCCGCGCGCGCCTGGTGGCTGCTGCGCTGGGCGGGCGTCGCGGACGTGCGCATCCTCGACGGTGGGTTGCCCGCCTGGATCGAAGCGGGTGGCGCCGTCGCGACCGGCGCCGAGCCCGACCCGCAACCGGGTGACGTCGAACTGCGCCCCGGCCACCTGCCCGTGATCGACGCCGACGCGGCGGCGCGCTGGAAGGGCGTGCTGCTGGATGCCAGGGCGGGCGAGCGTTTCCGCGGCGAGGTGGAGCCGATCGACCCCCGCGCCGGGCACATCCCCGGCGCGTTGAGCGCTCCGACCGCCGACAATCTCGACGCGGCCGGGCGCTTCCGCGCCGTGGCGGAGCTGCGCGACCGGTTCGCCGGTTTCGGATCCGGGCCGGTGGCCGTGTACTGCGGTTCCGGCGTGACGGCGGCGCACCAAGTGGCGGCGCTCGCCATCGCGGGCGTGGAGGCGGCGTTGTATCCCGGGTCGTGGTCGCAGTGGTCGAACGATCCGAAACGACCGGTCGCGACCGGTAGCTGACGCCTTACAGCCAGGCCCGGGCCAGGAGGTCGTCGTCGGCGACCTCGCTCACCCGGGGCGGGAACCGGGTGGCCGCGATCGACTCGATATGCGTCCCGTCGTGGCCGATCACCCACGAGCCACCGCGCTCCTCGCATTCGGCGATCTTGGCGAAGGTGGTGAGCAGGAAAGTGATCGCCTCACGCGGGTCGGTGGTGCGGGCCAGCCGCTGCGATTCACCCGGACGCGACAGGTCCAGCCACACGCCACACTGCCCGTCGAGGCGCATCCCGACGATCTTGTCGGCATGCACGAAGGTGAATTTGCGCCGTTCCCACGTGGTCGTCGGTGTGAAGCTCTGCTCGAGAACCTGGAGCAGAATCGTCATGCTGCTTCCTCCGCTTTCTCGAAACCAAGCTGCGGTTGTTCTGCGATGACCTGCGGATATTCCAGTATGTGCCGGTTGGGCGCAGAAATCCACAACGGTCGTGGCACGGTGTGCGCGGCCGTGTCGTACCCGCCTGCTTGGATGGGGTGATGCTGCACGGACTGTGGTCGCCGGGTGCCGGGTTGCTGCTCTGGCACGACTCGCAGGCCGCCACGACGTCCGCCGATCTTCCCGATCCGCTGGGCGGCGTGCTGCGGGCATCGAAGTTCCGGCACCGGGCCGAGGTCATGGTCGTCGAGGGCGGGGCCGCCGGGACGGCGCGGGTTCGCGCGCACGCCCTGGCCCCGGCCGTGGCGGCGCGGGCCCTGCGGCAACGGTTGCCCACCGAGCTGGTGTCGGGGGATCTGCGCTACCTGGCACATGTCGCGAGCGGCATCGAACGCTGGGTGCGCGCCGGGCGTGTCGTGCCGGAGCTGCGCAGGGAGGACGGCCAGTGGTGGGTGCGCTGGCGGCTGGTCGGCGGGGAGCGGCAGCGGGCCTGGCTGGCCGAACTGGCGGTCGCCATGCCGGAGGCGTTGCGGGTGGCCGGGCGTCCGGCGGCACTGCTCGACAACCTGGTCACCGAACTCACCGACCCGATCGCGCGGTCACTGGCCGACCTGCCGGACTCACCGCATCCGCTGGTGGCCGCCCTGGTCGGCGATGTTCCGCTCGACAGCGGCAGCTATCAGGTCGCCGAGGTGCTCGAGCGCTGGCGGGCCAGCCTGACCGGTGACGAACCGGAACTGGTGCTGCGGCTGCTCGAGCCGGACGGCGAACTCGGCGCCGCCGACGAGTCGGTGGCGCTGTGGCGACTGGAGGTGTGCCTGCGGCTCACCGGCGAGGCGCCGAGAACCATTCCGCTGCACGATGATCCGAATCTGGTCCGGATAGCGGTGGACAAGCTCGGCGCGGCCCAGCGGGCGTATCCGAGGTTGCGTGATCTGCCGAGCGATCCGCGCAGCATGGATCTGCTGTTGCCCACCGAAGTGGTGCTCGATCTGGTCGCCCACGGCGTACACGCCCTGCATGACGCGGGCGTTCAGTTGCTGCTCCCGCGCGCCTGGAGCGTCGCCGAGCCGAGCATGCGGTTGCGGGTGGAGAGCGCGGTGCCCGCCGCGGAGAGCACGGTGGGTCTGCGCGGCCTGGTCTCCTACCGCTGGGAACTCGCGCTCGGCGGGATGGTGCTCACCACGGCCGAGATGGAACGGCTGGTACGCGCCAAATCCGATCTTGTCCAGTTGCGCGGCCAATGGGTGCAGGCCGATCACAAGGCGCTGGCCGCCGCGGCCAAGTATGTCGCCGCGCACGCCGACGACTCGCCGATCACCTTCGCGGACATGCTCGGCGAGATCGCGGTCTCCCGGGTGCCGCAGGTGCCGATCACCGAGGTCACCGCCTCGGGATGGGCCGGGGACCTGCTCGACCGCGCTCGGGAACCGGAAGCGGTCGCCGCGCCGGTCGGGCTGAAGGCCGAGCTGCGGCCCTACCAGGAACGCGGCCTGGCCTGGCTGGCGACCATGAGCCGGATGGGGTGCGGGGCGATCCTGGCCGACGACATGGGGCTCGGCAAGACCGTTCAAGTGCTGGCCCTGCTGGTGCACGAACGGGAGACGTCCGAGCCGCAGCCCGGCCCGACTTTGCTGGTGTGCCCGATGTCGGTGGTCGGCAACTGGCAGCGCGAGGCGGAGCGGTTCGCGCCCGATCTGCGGGTGTGGGTGCACCACGGCGCGGGGCGGCGAGCGGGCGCCGAGTTCGACGAGACGGTCGCCGCCGCGGATCTGGTGATCACCACCTACGCGCTGCTGGCGCGCGACGCCGGGGAACTGGGCAGGCAGCAGTGGGACCGCGTCGTGCTGGACGAAGCGCAGCACATCAAGAACGCGGGGACGCGGCAGGCGCGGGCGGCGCGGTCGCTGCCCGCGCGACATCGGCTGGCGCTCACCGGCACTCCGGTGGAGAACCGCTTGGAGGAGCTGCGCTCCATCATGGATTTCGCGATGCCCAAAGTGCTCGGCAGCCCGCAGTCGTTCCGCGCCCGCTTCGCGGTGCCCATCGAACGCGAGCGCGACCAGAACGCGATCAGCCGCCTGCGCTGGCTCACCCAGCCGTTCGTGCTGCGCCGGGTGAAGACCGACCCCACGGTGATCAGCGACCTGCCGGAGAAGCTGGAGATGACCGTGCGGGCCAACCTCACCGTCGAGCAGGCCGCCCTCTACCAGGCGGTCGTCGACGACATGCTCGCCAAGCTGAAGGACGCGAAAGGCATGGCCCGCAAGGGCGCCGTGCTCGGGGCGCTCACCCGGCTCAAGCAGGTGTGCAACCATCCCGCGCATTTCCTGGGCGACGGGTCGAGCCTGCTGCACCGAGGGGCGCACCGCTCCGGCAAGCTCGCCCTCGTCGAGGACGTGGTGGACGCGGTGCTGGCCGACGGCGAGAAAGCGCTGTTGTTCACCCAGTTCCGGGAATTCGGCGAACTGGTCGCGCCGTATCTGGCCGAGCGGTTCGGCGCCGAGATCCCGTTCCTGCACGGTGGCGTGCCGAAGAAGAAGCGCGACGCGATGGTCACCGGTTTCCAGGCGCAGAACGGTCCGCCGCTGATGTTGTTGTCGCTCAAGGCCGGTGGCACCGGGCTGAATCTCACCGCCGCCAATCACGTGGTCCACCTGGATCGCTGGTGGAATCCCGCGGTGGAGAACCAGGCCACCGACCGCGCCTTCCGGATCGGCCAGCAGCGCAATGTGCAGGTGCGCAAGCTGGTGTGCGTGGACACGATCGAGGAGCGGATCGACGAGATGATCAACGGCAAGCGGCAGCTCGCCGATCTGGCCGTCGGCGCCGGGGAGAACTGGATCACCGAACTGAGCACCGACGAACTGCGCGATCTGTTCGCCCTCGGCGCGGCGGCGGTGGGCGAATGAGTCCTTTCATCGACTACTCCGAGTACGGCAAGAAGCTGCCGGTGCGCGGCGGAGTGGAAGCTCGCAGCAGGCGCGGCGGTTTCGGCCGTACCTGGTGGGGCAAGGCGCTGGTGGAATCGGTGGAGCGGATGGCGGAGCCGGGGCGGCTGGCGCGCGGCCGCAACTACGCCAGATCCGGTCAGGTGGTGAACTACCGGATCGAGCCGGGCGCGGTGACGGCGGAAGTGCAGGGCAGTCAACCGCGCCCGTTCACGGCGGTGTTCACCGTGCGCCCGTTGCGCGAGGACGAAATCGAATTGCTCATCGAGACCATCCGCTCGGCGCCGGGCATGCTCGCCGAGATCGCCTCTGGCGCGCTGCCCGCCGGGCTGGGGCCGCTGCTGCTGCCGAGCACCGCGGCGGACCTGGATTTCACCTGCACCTGCCCGGACCCGGGCTGGCCGTGCAAGCACGTGGCCGCGGTCTGCTACCTGATGGCCGAGCGGCTCGACGAACACCCGCGCGAGATCCTGACCCTGCGCGGACTCGATCTGGACACCCTGATCGGCGGCATCGAACGCGAGCCGAGCCCCACGGTCGCCGACGATCCGTACGGTGAGCGCAGTATCTTGCCGGACTTGCCCGCGGTCGAATTCCGGGCCGCCCTGGAAGACTTGGATCCGTTGCTGCTGCGCAAGGCGCTGCGGATGACCTCGGCGGAGGAGACGGTCGCGGCGACCGGTCTGCGCGATCTCACCGCGCTCTATCGGCGGTTCGACCGCTGAGTTTGGTTGGCACCCAGCATCGGGGCTGTCGGTTACCGCCGGTCTGTCGGGGCGGGATCGATACCGGCGGAGCGAAGGGACCGGAGACTTCCCGACGCCGGGTGCCACCATCCAGTGTCGCGCCGCGTAACCCGTGCGGGAACTGCCCCAGCGACGCCCGGCTGCTGCCCTTGTGCCGAACTTGCCGAGTCGTCGGCCTCGCGCCGCCGGAGCGCCGCACGCCTCGTCTCCGGGCCGCAAAAGCGCACAGACCTGCGTAAACATCCTGTTATACGCTGACAGTGTGGCAGGAAAGAGCCCGGCGGCCGGGTCGCCCCGCGACGACCTCGGCGCTCCGGTGGATCTGCGAACACCTCCGCGCCGGGTGGTGTCGCTCGTTCCATCACTCACCGAGGCGGTGGCGCGCACTTGCCCGGACGTCTTGGTGGCCGCAACGCGATGGTGCACGCACCCAGCCGACTTGGCGGTCGAGCGGGTCCGTGGGACCAAGAACCCGGATGTCCGCCGGATCATCGAACTCGCTCCCGACCTGGTGCTGTGCAACAAGGAGGAGAACCGCCGCCGCGACGTCGAACGGCTGCGCGCGGCGGGAATCCCGGTGTGGGTGACCGAGATCGAGACCGTCGAGGATGCCATGGCCTCCCTCGCCCGGCTGTGTGTCGAGGCGCTCGGCGTCGACATCCCCGCCTGGCTCGCCGAGGCTCGAACCGCTTGGGCCGCACCACCGCCCGAACCGGTACGCGCGGCCGTCATCCCGGTCTGGCGGAATCCGTGGATGGTGGTGGGCCGCAACACTTTCACCGGCGACATCGCCCGCCGTCTCGGCCTGCGGCTCGTGCACGCCGATCGCCCCGACCGCTATCCGCGCATCACGGAGGCCGAATTGACCGAAGGCGTGGACATCGCGGTGCTGCCCGACGAGCCCTACGTCTTCACCGAAACCGATGGACCGGAAGCATTTCCGGGCATACCGGTCGCGCTGGTCGAGGGCCGGGCCCTCACCTGGTACGGGCCGTCGTTGGCGACCGCCCGCGAGACCCTTACCGCGCAGCTGGCCAGGGCGGCTCAACCCGATTCGTAACGCCCACCGACAACCGGATCAGTCCGCGATCCGGTACACGCGCTGCGCGGTGGTCCGGAAGATCTGCTCGAGTTCGGCCTGCCCGCCGCCGTGGCCGGTGACGGCCGTCGCGATCGCCTCGATGCTGTTCGCGATGCTGGTGACCGGCTTGTCCACCGGGAAGTTGGACCCCCAGATGAGACGGTCCGCGCCGAAGACGTCCAAGGCGTGCTCGACCAGCGGGCCGATGCGGTCGAGCAGTTGCGGCGCCGGTGTCGGCGTGCCGCGCGGCGGGATCGGATGCCCCAGGATCGGCATCATCAGTCCGCTCACCTTCGCGACCACGTTCGGCCGCTCGGCCAGCGCGGCCAGATCGTCGCGCCATCGCACCAGCAACTGCCTGCGCAGGCCCGGATTGGCGCCGGTGTGTTTGCCCACCGCCCCGAAGATGCCAGCGGGGGTGCCGAGGTGATTCAGCACGATCGGAACTTCGGGATAGCGCTCGGCCAGCGCGGTGACGTCGGGAATCGCGTGCGAGTAGACCCACGCTTCGAACGAAAGGCCGCGCTCGGCCAGCCGTGCGAAGCCGTCCAGGAATTCCTTGGTGACGAGTTTGCCCGGCGTGCCGGTGAACGACCGCACCCCGGGATCGGGATGGTGGGCGACCATGGTGCGGATACCGCGCAGAAGCGGCGAGGCGGCGGCGTGCGCGTCGAGCAGTTCGCCGAACCCCGGGTCGGCCGGGTCGCCGCCGGCGAGGATCGCGCCGAGCCGAGGCGCCTCCGCCAGCGGCAGTCCCGCGACCCAGGCGGTCTCCCCGGCCTTCCCCAACGGTCCCGATTGCGACCACTCGACCTCGATGTGCGCGATCACCTCGATCGGCGCGTTCCCGGCGTCGGCGCGGTAGTCGAACGGCAGGTAGGGCCGCAGGTAGGCGACCGGATCACCGACGAACTCCCGGTCCCGCCGCGGCGCGAGGCGCTTGGCCGCGTCCACCGGCACCGGCAGCAGCCGGAACAGTTTCGCCAGAGCGCTGAAATCCCGCGGTGTGGTGAACGGATCCCACTGGTGGATATGTGCGTCGATGATCCGGATTCCCGATAGCTCCATGTCTGCCGTCCCAACCGCGCCGAAGGTTTGCCCGGCGATTGTCACATGCGCGGCGCGCGGTGCGTCCGGAATCCGCGTCGGCCGAGTCTGCGCGGCGGGTCCGGCCGGATCGGCGGGCGAACCCGGTGCGCGAGCGCGAACGGCCGTCCGCTGAGCACCGCCAGCTCCGAATCCGCGCGTCCAGCTCACACGTTGCGGCGGTATTGACCGCCGACGGTGAAGAACGTGTCGGTGACCTGCTGCAACGTGCACACGCGTGCGGCGTCCATCAGCACATCGAAGATGTTGTCGTCGGTGCGGGCCACCGCCTCCAGCCGGGCCAGCGCGGCATGGGCTGCGTCGCGGTTGCGCTGCTGGAACTCGCGCACCCGCCGCAGCTGGGACTGCTTCTCCGCTTCGGTGCCGCGCGCCAGCTCCAGCTCCCGGTGCGGCTCCTCGTGGGAGTTGCGGAAGGTGTTCACCCCGATGATGGGCAGCGAACCGTCGTGCTTGCGCTGTTCGTAGCGCATCGACTCGTCCTGGATCTTGCCGCGCTGATAGCCGGTCTCCATCGCGCCGAGCACGCCGCCGCGTTCGCTGATCCGCTCGAACTCGGCCAGCACCGCCTCCTCGACCAGATCGGTGAGCTCATCGATCAGGAAGCTGCCCTGCAGCGGGTTCTCGTTCATCGCGACGCCCCACTCGCGGTTGATGATGAGCTGGATGGCCAGCGCGCGCCGCACCGATTCCTCGGTGGGCGTGGTGACCGCCTCGTCGTAGGCGTTGGTGTGCAGGCTGTTGCAATTGTCGTAGATCGCGATCAGCGCCTGCAACGTGGTGCGGATGTCGTTGAAGTTCATCTCCTGCGCGTGCAGCGAGCGGCCGGAGGTCTGGATGTGGTACTTCAGCTTCTGCGACCGCTCGTTGGCGCCGTAGCGGTCCCGCATGGCGATCGCCCAGATGCGGCGGGCCACCCGGCCGATCACGGAGTACTCCGGATCCATGCCGTTGGAGAAGAAGAACGACAGGTTGGGCGCGAAGTCATCAATGTGCATGCCGCGCGCGAGATACGCCTCGACATAGGTGAATCCGTTCGCCAAGGTGAAGGCCAGCTGGCTGATCGGGTTCGCGCCCGCCTCGGCGATGTGATAGCCGGAGATCGACACCGAGTAGAAATTGCGCACGCCGTTGCGCACGAACCACTCCTGGATGTCGGCCATCATGCGCAGGCTGAACTCGGTGGAGAAGATGCAGGTGTTCTGGCCCTGGTCCTCCTTGAGGATGTCGGCCTGCACCGTGCCGCGCACCGTCGCCAGCGTGCGGGCGCGCACGTCGGCCGCTTCGGCGTCGGTCGGCGGCCGTCCCTGCTCGGCCGCGAAGCGGTCCAGCGCCTGATCGATCGCGGTGTTGAGGAAGTAGGCCAGGATGGTCGGCGCGGGGCCGTTGATCGTCATCGATACCGAGGTGGTGGGCGCGGTCAGGTCGAAACCGTCGTAGAGCACCTTCATGTCGTCGAGCGAGGCGATCGACACGCCGGACGTGCCGACCTTGCCGTAGATATCGGGCCGCTCGGCGGGATCGTGCCCGTAGAGCGTCACCGAATCGAAGGCCGTGGACAGCCTTTTCGCGTCGGAATGCTCGCTGAGCACCTTGAACCGGCGGTTGGTGCGGAACGGGTCGCCCTCGCCGGCGAACATCCGCGCCGGGTCCTCGTTGTCGCGTTTGAAGGGGAACACTCCGGCGGTGAACGGGAAGCGCCCCGGCAGATGCTCGGCGCGCAGGAATCGCAGCAGCTCACCGTGGTCGGTGAAACGGGGCAGCGCGACGCGCGGAATCGAACTGCCCGACAGAGTCTCCCGGCGCAGTGGGGTGTGGATCTCCCGGTCCCGCACCCGGACCACCTGTTCTTCGCCGCGATACGACTCGGCGAGCGCGGGCCACTCCGCCAGCAGCGCGGCGTTCGCGGGGGTGAGATCGGCGCGGGCGCGTTCGGCCAGTTCCGCGACGGCGGTGTCGTCGGGCAGTTCGGCCGCGACCTGCTCCAGACGTTGCAGCCGTCGCGCGGCCGGCACCTGCGCGGCGGTCTCGGCGTGGTAGTCGCGCACGGTCTCGGCGATCTCGGCCAGGTAGCGCACCCGCGCGGGCGGGATGAGCTGGGCGAAGCGGGTGGACGCGCGGGTGTCCACCCGGGGCAGCGCGCCCGGCTCCAGCCGCAGGCCGTGGTTCGCGAGCAGGCCGGTCAGGTGCTGGTAGAGCGCCGTCACGCCGTCGTCGTTGAACGTCGCCGCGCTGGTGCCGAACACCGGCATGTCCTCCGGCGCGGCGTGGAAGGCCTCGCGATTGCGGACCAGCTGCCTGGCCACGTCGCGCAGCGCGTCCGCGGCGCCGCGGCGCTCGAACTTGTTGATCGCCACCACGTCCGCGTAGTCCAGCATGTCGATCTTCTCCAGCTGGGAGGCGGCGCCGAACTCGGGCGTCATCACGTACATCGACACGTCCACGTGGTCGATCACCGCGGCGTCGCCTTGGCCGATGCCCGGCGTCTCCAGGATGACCAGGTCGTAGCCCGCCGCCTTGCAAGCGGCCACGATGAGATCGATGTTGTCCGGCAGTTCGTGTCCGCCGCGGGTGGCCAGCGAGCGGAAGAAGACGTGCTCGCCGTCGAGGGCGTTCATCCGGATGCGGTCGCCGAGCAGCGCGCCGCCGCCGCGCCGCCGGGTCGGGTCGACGGCGAGAATCGCCACGCGCACCTTGTCCTGCTGGTCCGACCGCAGCCTGCGCACCAATTCGTCGGTGAGCGAGGACTTTCCTGAGCCGCCCGTCCCGGTGATGCCGAGCACCGGCACGGTGCGCGCCGCCGCGGCCTCGGCCAGCTTCCTGCGGTCGGCCTCCGGCAGCGCGTCCGCTTGCAGGCAGGTGATGGCGCGCGCCAGGGCGGCGCGCTCGCCCGCGAGCACCGCGTCCGGCGCGGGCGGCTCGGCCGCGAGGTCGACATCGCAAGCGCGGATCAGCTGATTGATCATGCCGGGCAGGCCGAGTCGCTGTCCGTCCTCGGGGGAGAAGATGGTCACGCCGGACGCGGCCAGCCGCGCGATCTCCTCCGCCACGATCACGCCACCGCCGCCGCCGAAGATCCGCACGTGCCCGGCTCCGGCTTCGCGCAGCGCGTCGGCGAGATATTCGAAGTACTCCACATGGCCGCCCTGGTAGGAGCTGACCGCGACGCCCTGGGCGTCCTCGGTGAGCACGGCGTCGACCACCTCACCGACCGAGCGGTTGTGGCCGAGGTGGATCACCTCCGCGCCCTGGCTCTGCAGGATGCGGCGCATGATGTTGATCGCCGCGTCGTGCCCGTCGAACAGGGCCGCCGAGGTGACGAAGCGAACGGGATGGGTGGGCGTGTAGAGCGCGCTGCTGTCGGCCACTGGGGATTCCTCCGGGGATTCCATTGTCGCCCGATACTAGGACGTCAAACTAATCGTACGGTGACTGGCGTCACATCGCCAGCGCGTCGCGCGGCGGTGTCTTCGTGTTGCTGTCGAGCGATGGACCTGGAACTCCGGTCGGTCGCGCGGCCGATCGTGTTGTCATAGCGGCGGACTCGGACATACTGGGCGCATGGTGAGCGACGGCAGAGCGGACGCCGCGATCGGGCGGCTGGTCGCCGACGGCGTGCTGACCCGTGACCAGGCCGACGCGGTGCTCGCGGCGTTGGCCGTCGAGCGGGCCGCGGCGTCGGCGCGCGGCAGGGTGCTCGCCGAAATCGCCTCGTACGTAGGCGCGGGTCTGCTGTTCGGGGGAATCGCCCTGGTGGCGGCCTCGTCCTGGGATGCGCTCGATCGGCCGGTACGGGTCGGCGTGCTCGCCGTCGTGGCGGCCGGTCTGCTGCTCGGAGGAGTGCTGCTCGCCGGGCTGCCGTCCGGTCGCGGGAACGCCCACAGCGCCCGCGGCAGGTTGGCGGCCGCGCTGTTCGCCCTCGGTTCCGTCGCGGTCGCCGGCTCCGTCGGCACCGCGCTCGACGGAGCCGATGCCGGTTGGGTTTTCGCGTGCGCGGCCGGGGCGGTGATCGCGGTGCTCGGTTACCTCGCGCTGCCCTCCGTGCTCGGCATGCTCGTCTGCGCCTGCTTCGTGCCCGCGGCCGTCGCCGGGGTGCTGACCGAAGTGTTCGACCTCGACGACATGTGGGCCGCCGTGGCGGTGCTACTGCTCGGCGCCGGGTGGTTCGGCCTGACCAGAACCGGCGCCACGGCCGACCTCCGGGTCGGATACCTGATCGCGATCGTCACCTCCGTCGCGGCAGCGCAGAGTCTCGACGGCCGGGCCTGGGCCTATGGGGTGACGGCGGTGATCGCCGTGGTCTGCTTCGCGTTGTACGCGACGCAGCGCTCGGCGGTGCTCGTCATCGGGGGTGGGGTCACCATCGCGGTCGCCGCCGGGGAGGCGGTCTCGGAATGGACCGGCGACTCCCTCGGCGCGGCGGCGGTGGTCGTGGCGATCGGCGCGACCACGCTCGCGGCGGGCGCGTTCCGGTTGACGCGGCCGCGGCGGGACAAGCGACCAGATCCGCCGGTGGCGGTGCCGAAGACGTAAACCGCCCGGCGGTCGCGGCCGACCCGACGGCTGCGCTTGCCGTCGGCATAGCCGCGGTGGTGGGATGAATCACATCGCTCTTGGCGCAGTACCAATACTTGGACGTCCAACTATAGGATGACCGGCATACCGCACCGCGGTGTCCCGATCGCTACGAGAACAGGACTGGCATGGTTCGCGAACTCACCCATTTCATCGGCGGACAGCATGTGCCGGGCACGTCCGGCAACTTCGGCGACGTCTTCGACCCCAACCTCGGCCAGGTGCAGGCGCGGGTGCCGCTGGCGAGCAAGTCCGAGGTCGAGGCGGCCATCGCGAACGCGGAGGCGGCGCAGCCGGTGTGGGCCGCGTTCAACCCGCAGAAGCGGGCGCGGGTGCTGATGAAGTTCCTGACGCTGGTGCAGGACGAGATGGACTCGCTGGCCGCCCTGCTGTCCTCCGAGCACGGCAAGACCATCGCCGACGCGAAGGGCGACATCCAGCGCGGCCTGGAGGTCATCGAGTTCGCCACCGGCATCCCGCACCTGCTCAAGGGCGAGTACACCGAGGGCGCGGGCACCGGCATCGACGTCTACTCGATGCGCCAGCCGCTCGGCGTCGTCGCGGGCATCACCCCGTTCAACTTCCCGGCCATGATCCCGCTGTGGAAGGCCGGTCCCGCGCTGGCCACCGGCAACGCGTTCGTGCTCAAGCCGTCCGAGCGCGACCCGTCGGTGCCGCTGCGGCTGGCCGAGCTGTTCCTCGAGGCCGGTCTGCCCGCCGGTGTGTTCAACGTGGTCAACGGCGACAAGGAAGCCGTCGACACGCTGCTGCACGATCCGCGCGTCAAGGCCGTCGGCTTCGTCGGCTCCACCCCCATCGCGCAGTACATCTACGAGACCGCGACCGCGAACGGCAAGCGCGCCCAGTGCTTCGGCGGCGCGAAGAACCACGCGATCGTCATGCCCGACGCCGACCTCGACGACGTGGCCGATCAGCTCATCGGCGCAGGCTACGGGTCCGCGGGCGAGCGCTGCATGGCCATCTCGGTGGCCGTCCCGGTCGGCGAGGAGACCGCAGACCGCCTGGTGGCCAAGCTGACCGAGCGGGTGCGCAAGCTCAACGTCGGCCGTTCCGACGATCCCGGCGCCGACTACGGTCCGCTGGTCGGCCAGGACGGCGTGAACCGGGTGAACAACTACGTCCAGATCGGCATCGATGAGGGGGCCGAGCTGGTGGTGGACGGCCGCGGCCTGGTCGTGGAAGGCGCCGAGAACGGCTACTTCGTCGGCGCGACGCTGTTCGACAAGGTGACCACGGACATGCGGATCTACCGCGAGGAGATCTTCGGCCCTGTGCTCAGCGTGGTCCGCGCCAAGGACTACGAGGAAGGGCTGCGGCTGGCCAACGAGCACGAGTACGGCAACGGCGTCGCGATCTTCACCAGGGACGGCGACACCGCCCGCGACTTCGCCGCGCGCGTGCAGGTCGGCATGGTCGGCATCAACGTGCCGATCCCGGTGCCGATCGCGTACTACACCTTCGGCGGCTGGAAGCGTTCCGGCTTCGGGGACCTGAACCAGCACGGCCCGGACTCGATCCGCTTCTACACCAAGACCAAGACGGTGACGCAGCGCTGGCCCGCGGGCCTGAAGGAGAGCAACGCGTTCGTCATCCCGACGATGGACTGACGCGGATGTTCGCACTCGACGACGACGAGAAGGCGATCCGCGACACCGCGCGCGGCTTCGCCGACGAATTCCTCGCCCCGAACGCGCTGGAATGGGACGAGCAGAAGCATTTCCCGGTGGACGTGCTGCGCAAGGCCGGTCCGCTCGGTCTCGGCGGCATCTACGTGCGCGAGGACGTGGGCGGTTCGGGGCTGCGCAGGCTCGACGCCGTGCGCATCTTCGAGCAGCTGGCCACCGGCTGCCCGGCCATCGCCGCCTACATCTCCATCCACAACATGGCGGCGTGGATGATCGACCGCTACGGCGACGACGATCAGCGCAACCGCTGGCTGCCCGGACTGACCGCGATGGAGACGCTGGCCAGCTACGCGCTCACCGAGCCGGGCGTCGGCTCGGACGCGGCGGCGTTGAGCACCAAAGCCGTGCGCGATGGTGACGACTACGTCTTCAACGGCGCCAAACAGTTCATCTCCGGCGCGGGCGCCACGGACGTCTACGTCGTGATGGCCAGGACCGGAGACTCCGGAGCGCGCGGGATCTCGGCGTTCATCGTGCCCGCCGACACTCCCGGCATCTCCGTGGGAGCCAACGAGAAGAAGATGGGCTGGAACGCGCAGCCGACCCGTCAGGTGATCTTCTCCGACGCCAGGGTCCCGGCGGCCAACCGGCTCGGCGCGGAGGGTGACGGCTTCCGCATCGCGATGAACGGGCTCAACGGCGGCAGGCTCAACATCGCCGCGTGCTCGGTCGGCGGCGCGCAGGCGGCGCTGGACAAGACGGTGCCGTATCTCGCCGAGCGGCACGCGTTCGGCAAGCCGCTGCTGCGGAATCCGGCGCTGCAATTCGAACTCGCCGATATGCGCATCGAATTGGAGGCCGCCCGCACGCTGCTGTGGCGGGCCGCCTCCGCGCTGGACGCCGACGCGCCGGACAAGGTGGAGCTGTGCGCCATGGCGAAGCGCTTCGCCACCGACGCGGGCTTCGAGGTGGCCAACAAAGCCCTGCAACTGCACGGCGGCTACGGCTACCTGACCGAGTACGGCGTGGAGAAGATCGTCCGGGATCTGCGGGTGCACCAGATCCTCGAGGGCACCAACGAAATCATGCGGGTGGTCGTCGCCCGCGCATTGGTAGGAGCGGCATGAGCGGTCAGGCCCGGAGGCGGCAGCGCAGCGTGACCACGCAGGGCCCCGCTCATGCCGGAAAGGACAGAGCATGAGCGGTCAGGCCCGGAGGCGGCAGCGCAGCGTGACCACGCAGGGCCCCGTTCATGCCGGAAAGGACAGAGCATGAGCGGTCAGGCCCGGAGGCGGCAGCGCAGCGTGACCACGCAGGGCCCCGCTCGCGCCGGAAAGGACAGAGCATGAGCGACCGAGAGGTCCTTCTCGAACGGCGTGACGGGCTCGGCCTGATCACGCTGAACCGGCCCAAGGCCATCAACGCCCTGAACCACTCGATGGCACTGGCCATCACC
This sequence comes from Nocardia sp. NPDC003726, assembly GCF_053586955.1. Lineage (NCBI taxonomy): Bacteria > Bacillati > Actinomycetota > Actinomycetes > Mycobacteriales > Nocardiaceae > Nocardia > Nocardia sp. NPDC003726. Next base: position 59,598 of record NZ_JBSFNF010000026.1, read on the forward strand.
GAGGCGCTGCGCGAGTGGGCCGAGGACGACGCGGTGCGCACCGTCGTGGTCACCGGCGCGGGGGAGCGCGGCCTATGCGCGGGCGGCGACATCGTCGCCATTCACGCCGACGCGAAAAGCGGCGCGAACACCGCGGATTCGGCCACCGGGCGGTTCTGGCGCGACGAGTACGTCCTCAACGCCTTGATCGGGCGCTACCCCAAGCCGTACGTGGTGGTCATGGACGGCATCGTGATGGGCGGCGGCGTGGGGCTCTCCGGGCACGGCAGCCACCGCATCGTCACCGAGCGGTCGAAGATCGGCATGCCCGAGGTCGGCATCGGGTTCGTCCCTGACGTCGGCGGCACCTACCTGCTCGCGCGGACGCCGGGCGAGATCGGCACGCACGTGGCGCTGACCACCGCCCGGATGAGCGCGGGCGACGCCATCGCCGCTGGCTTCGCCGACTATTTCGTCGCTTCCGAGCATCTGCCCGCCCTGCTGGAGACGCTGCGCACCGAGAGCGCCGACATCGCGATCGCCAAGTTCGCCACCGACGCGCCGGACTCCGCGCTGGCCGCAGGGCAGGACTGGATCGATGCCTGCTACGCAGCCGACTCCGTGGAGGAGATCGTCGCGCGGCTGCAAGCGCACGACGCGCAGGAGGCGCGGGCGGCGGCCACCGAGATCCTGGCGAAATCCCCGGTCGCGCTGAAGGTCACGCTGCGCTCGCTGCGGGCGGCACGCACCGCGCCGAGCCTGGAGGCGGTGCTGAACGAGGAGTACCGGGTGTCCATCGCGTCGCTGTCCTCCCATGATCTGGTCGAGGGCATTCGCGCCCAGGTGATCGACAAGGACCGTGCTCCGAAATGGTCGCCCGCGACCCTGGCGGAGGTCACGGATGCGCAGGTAGACGCATACTTCGCCGAGTTGGGCGATCGAGAGCTGGGTCTGCGGACCCCGGAGGTGGCGTAGATGAGCAAGCGAATCGGTTTCCTCGGCCTCGGCCACATGGGCGGTCCGATGGCGGCGAACCTGGTGCGGGCCGGCTACGAGGTGCTCGCCTTCGACCCGGTGCCCGCGGCGCGGGACCAGGCCGAGCGCGACGGCGCGCTCGTGGTCGGTTCGGCCGCCGAGGCCGCCGCGGCCGAGACCGTGATCACCATGCTGCCCAACGGCAAACTCGTCCTGGACGTGTACGCCGAACTGCTGCCGGCCGCCGCGCCCGGCACCTTGTTCATCGACTGCTCCACCATCGACGTGGCCGACGCCAAGGCCGCGGCCGAACGCGCCACCGCCGCCGGGCACCGCGCGCTGGACGCACCGGTTTCCGGCGGCGTGGCCGGCGCGGCGGCGGGCACGCTGACCTTCATGGTCGGCGGTGCGGCCGAGGACTTCGCCGCCGCGCTGCCGGTGCTCGAGGTGATGGGCGGCAAGGTCGTGCACTGCGGCGGCTCCGGCGTGGGCCAGGCGGCGAAGATCTGCAACAACATGCTGCTGGGCGTGTCGATGATCGCGCTGTCGGAGTCGCTGGTGCTCGGCGAGAAGCTGGGCCTGAGTCATCAGTCGTTCTTCGACGTGGTCTCCACCGCTTCCGGCCAGAGCTGGGCGCTGACCAGCTACTGCCCGGTGCCGGGCCCGGTGCCGACCAGTCCGGCCAACAACGACTACCAGCCCGGTTTCGCGACGGCGCTCATGTCGAAGGACCTGGGCCTGGCCGCGAACGCGTTGCGGGAGAACAACGTCGACGGGCAGCTCGGTTTGCTCGCCGCGACGATCTACGACCGCTTCAACCAGACGGATGCCGGGCGGGACTTCTCGGCTATCGTCACCGATATCCGTAACCGTTCCGACAAAGAGGGTGCATAAATGGACGCATCGCGAAGCGATTCCGTGGGGGGCGGCGGCCGGGTGACGGGTGGGCGTGAGTTCGAGACGATTCTGCTGGAACGCAAGGGCCGGGTCGGCTGGATCACGCTGAACCGCCCGAAGGCGCTGAACGCGCTGAACGCGCAGGTCCTCGACGACGTCATCGCCGCGCTCGACGAGCTCGAGCACGACGACGAGATCGGCGCCATCGTGATCACCGGTTCGGAGCGGGCCTTCGCGGCGGGCGCCGACATCAAGGAGATGCAGCCCAAGTCGTACATGGACATGTTCATGAACGACTACTTCGCCCGCTGGGACCGGCTGGCGCAGTTCCGCAAGCCCACCATCGCCGCGGTCGCGGGATACGCGCTCGGCGGCGGTTGTGAGCTGGCGATGATCTGCGACATCCTGCTCGCGGCCGACACCGCGAAGTTCGGCCAGCCGGAGATCAAGCTCGGCGTCATCCCCGGCATCGGCGGCTCGCAGCGCCTGACCCGCGCGATCGGCAAGGCCAAGGCGATGGATCTGGTGCTCACCGGCCGCAATATGGACGCCGAAGAGGCCGAGCGGGCCGGGTTGGTCTCGCGCATCGTTCCCGCCGCGCAGCTGCTCGACACGGCGCTCGAGGTCGCGGAGACCATCGCGGGGATGTCGTTGCCGGTCACCATGATCGCCAAGGAAGCGGTGAACCGCTCGTTCGAGACCACGCTCGCCGAGGGCCTGCGGTTCGAACGGCGGGTCTTCCACTCGCTGTTCGCGATCGAGGACCAGAAGGAAGGCATGAGCGCCTTCGTGGAGAAGCGTCCGGCGAAGTTCACCAACCGCTGACGGGGTCCCGCCCGGCCGTATTTCCGGGCCGGGCGGGTTATCCGGTGGGTCCCAAGGTGGGGGCGACGATCTCCGCGGGCACCTTGTTCCCCTCCGGCGGGGGAGCGTTGTCGCCGGTGGCGAGCAGTCCGGCGATCGTGGCGCCCAATGCGATGGTGACCGCAGCCGCCGCGATGAGTTTGCGCCGGTCGACGGTGGCCGGAACCAGGGTGGCTCCGGCGCGCAGCCTGGCCATCCTGACCTCGCCGCCCCTGCGTTCGGCGGCGAGCAGCACGGCGCCGCGCGCGGAGACGAAGTCGGGTTCGGGGTCGTAGACGATCGGCAGATCGATCAGTTCGGCCAGCTCGGCGCGAATGCTGGGACTGCGGGTGCAGCCGCCGAGCAGCACCATGGCCTCCGGTCGCACGCCGGTCTCGTCGATGATCTGCCGCACGAACGACACCGAGTGATGAATGCCCGCCGCGCACAATTCGGCCAGGTCGCTGCGGGTCAGAACGGCTCTGTCGCCGGTGCCGTCGTCGATCGCGGTGACCACCCTTGCCTCGCTCAGCTCTTCGCGATGGCGCCGGACGGTGGTCGCGTCGGTGAGCACGCCGTCGCGGGCCAAGCGCCAGCGCAACAGCGTGTCGTAGCCGTCGCCGCCGAGCACCGTGCTGCGTTTGCTGGACAGGATGGTGTCGGTGCGGCAGTCGGCGTGGGTGATGGTCAGCCCCGAGCTGCCCAGGTCGTAGAGGATCACCGAGCCGCTGTCGGGCAGTTGGCCGGTGAAGCGCAGGTAGCGCAGCTGGGCGAGCGGTTCGTCGACGATGGTCACGTCCCGGCGGCCGATGCCCGCGCGGATGGCCTCGGCGTGCAGCGGGCAGCGGCAGGTCACCGCCGTGCCCGAGATCAGCTCGTCCCTGCGGTCGGCGGCGCCGTTCATCCGGCGGATCGCCTCGAAGACCGGTTCCTCGACGCCGCGACCCGCTCGCCGCGGCACTTCGCAGCTATCGATCGGGGGGAGGTGCGGCTGATCGGAGTGTGTCAGCATCGCGTGGGCGCCGCCAGCGCCCGCCGATACACCCAAGACCAGCACCATGTTCTCCATGGTGGACCTTTTCCGTTCCGCTGCCAAGACGGCATGCCCGGTAATTCGCCGGTTGGATGCCGGAATGTCACCCAGCGGTCGGGCAAAAGGTGTATGCGACCGACCGGTACGCCGAATCAGTCCGTGGCCGTGGCCGACCAGCGCGCCGTGCCCTCCGCGGTGTCGAAGTCGCCCGCGGCGTGTCGGAATTCGGCGAGCAGTTGCAGGAGGGTGCGCAGTCGTTCCGGGGGAAGTCCGGGCAGTGCGAAGACCTTGGCGTTGAGTTCCTCGGTCGCCTTCGCCACCAATTCCCGTCCGGCGTCGGTGATTTCGATCAAGGTAGCGCGCCGGTCGCTGGGATGCGGCACCCGCTCGACGAGTTTCGCCGCCTCCAGCCGGTCGACGGTGTTGGTGACGCTGGTCGGGTGCACCTGCAAGCGGGCGCTGGCCTTCGCCATCGGCAGCGCCCCGGTCTTGCTGAAACTGAGCAGCATGAGCAGCTCGTAGCGGGAGAAGGTCAATCCCGTGGGTTTGAGCGCCTCGTCCACCCGCGCCATCACGATTTGCTGAGCCCGGACCAGCGAGGTCACCGCGGCCATGCCGTCGGCGACATCGCCCCAGCCGTGGCCGACCCACTGGCGGTGGGCCTCCTCGATCGGGTCGTTCGGAAGCGGGCGTGGCCGAGACATGTTCCGATCATTCCATGCCGTCGCAGGAGGGCGGGGGCATCCGGCCAGGCTTCGGATCACCGTGAGCGTAAAGGTAGGCCGCGGCGACCGGCCGCGGGCACTATCTAGGGCGAGGCGGGCGTGGCTGAGTGGTTTAGGCAACGGTCTGCAAAGCCGTTTACGCGGGTTCAATTCCCGCCGCTCGCTCCAAAAGTCCTCGGTGCTCGGTGCACGCCGAGCACCGAGGGAAGCGTGGCCGGGACGAATCCGGGCGCTCGTTTCAGGAGGCTCCGGTCGGCTCGGAATACGCCACGGCCGAGCCGATCACTTCCAGACGCACGCGCTGCCCGGATACCGGGGCGGCGACGCTGGCCCGGCGCACCCGAATGGGCGTGGCGGTGCCTTCCAGTTCGATGGTCAGGATGACATCGGCGCCGCGGAAGTCGACGGCGCGGACCCGGCCGGTTTCCGTCTCGCTCTCCGAAGCAACATGGGCGACAAGCTGTTCCGGGCGCAGCATGATCGTCGCCGGTCCGCTCGCGGCATCGCGCTGCACCGGGATCCGGCCCAGTGCGCACTTGGCCACGTCGGCTTCCACCACCGCGTCCAGCAGCACGCAATCGCCGAGAAACCGGGCGGTGAACAGGTCCTTGGGCGTGGCGTAGACCTCCTCCGGCGTCCCCACCTGAGTGAAGCGCCCTTCCCGCATCACCGCCACCTGCTCGGCGAAACTGAGCGCCTCCTCCTGGTCGTGCGTCACCAGGATGCTGGTCATGCCCGCCTCGCGCAGCGTGTCGGCCACCGCCTGCCTGGTCGTCGCGCGCAGGCCCGCGTCCAGCGCGCTGAACGGCTCGTCCAGCAGCATCACCGACGGTTTGCGCGCCAGCGCGCGAGCCAGGGCCACGCGCTGCTGCTGGCCGCCGGAAAGCTGATGCGGCCGCCGGTCGGCATAGGACGCGTCCAGCGACACCATCTCCAGCAGTTCGTGCACCCGCCCGCGGCTGTTGCGGCGCAGGCCGGGCAGCCCGTAAGCGATGTTCTGCCCGACGGTCAGGTGCGGGAACAGCGCGCCGTCCTGGGCGACGTAACCGATGTTACGGCGCTGCGGCGGAACCGAGACGCGTTCGCCGACAACGGTTTCCGATCCGATCGACACCGAACCCGTATCCGGCGACTCGAATCCGGCGATCACCCGGAGCAGCGTGGTCTTGCCGCAACCGGACGACCCGACCACCGCGGTCGCGGTGTGATCCGGCACGTCGAGGTCGATCCCGCCGAGCACCCGGGTGTGGCCGAAGGTCTTCGAGACATCGGCGACGACAACGCGACTCATATCCCGGCCGCCTTCCGCGAGTTGGTGAACAGCAGGTAGGTCACCGGCACCGCGGCGACGATCATGATCAGCGCGTACGGCGCTGCGCCCGCGTAGTCCAATTCGCCGGACAGGCCCCAGAACCGCATCGCCAGCGTGCGGGTTCCGTTGGGCGCCAGCAGCAGGGTCGCGGTGAGCTCCGTCGCCACGGCGACGAACACCAGTGCGGCGGCCGCCGCCGCGGCAGGCGCCGCGAGACGCAGCGTGACCAGGAAGAACGTCGCGGGCCCCGATTTGCCCAGCGACCGGGACGCCTCCTCCAGGCCGACCGGCACCTGGGCGAGCCCGGCCCGCACGCTGACCAGGGCGCGGGGCAGGAACAGCAGGAGATAGGCGGCGATCACCATGCCCGCCGTCTGGTAGAGCGCGGGCGCCCACCGGATGGTCACGGTCACCATCGCCAGCGCGATCACGATGCCCGGCAGCGAACTGGTGATGTAGTTGGCGCCCTCGATCAGCCGGGCGAACGCCGAGGTGGAACGCACCGCGATCCACGCGACCGGGAACGCGCACAGAGTGGTGAGCAGTGCGGCGACGGCCGCGAGGCCGATCGTCTGCCCGAGCGCGTTGCCGATGTCGGTGAGATCCCACACCGCCGTGCCGCCGATGCGCAACCAGCGACCGATGGTCCACAGCGGCACCCCCAGCGCGCCCGCCGTCACCGCGACGAGCGCGGCCAGCACCGGCAATGTCCCGGCGCGCAACCGGATGCGGGTCGCCGCGCGCGGCGCACCGCTGCCGATCCGCGCGTAACGTGCCCGGCCGCGCAGCCCCGCCTCCGCCCCGAGCAGCGCCAGGCAGCACAGCACGAGCACACCGGCCAGCATGCTGCCGGCCGGCCCGGCGAAGCTGGACTGGTACTGCTCGAAGATGGCCGTGGTGAACGTGTCGAACCGGACCATCACGAAGGCGCCGTATTCGGCGAGCAGATGCAGTCCGATGAGCAACCCGCCACCGAGGATCGCCAGGCGCAGCTGCGGCAGCACGATCCGCGCGAACACCGCGACCGGACCCGATCCCAGGGCACGCGCCGATTCCTCCACCGCGGGGTCGAGACGGCGCAACGTGGCCGCCGCAGGCAGGTAGACCAGCGGGAAGTAGGACATCGTCGAGATCACCACGCCCGCCCACAGGCCGTGCATGGTGGGGAAGACGCTCACCCACGCATAGCTGTTGACGAAGGCGGGGACCGCGAGCGGCGCCGCGAAAACCGGCCCCCACCACGACTTCCCCGGCACGTCGGTGCGTTCGACCACCCAGGCCAGCCCGACGCCGAGCGCCACGCAGATCGGCACGGTGCACACCACCAGCGCGGCCGTGTTGCGCAGCAGCTCACCGACTCTGGGACGGAACACCAGCTCGGCCGCCTGATCGAGGCCGGTGGACAACAACGTCGAAACGATGTAGCCGAGCGGCACGAACGTCGCCGCGACCAGCAGCAGCGCCACGCAGGTGACCACCGGCCCCGGCCTGCCGACCCGGGGCGCGGCGACAGCGGTCCGCAGTGCCACGGCTACAGCAGACCCGCTTCGGTCATCAGCTGGGTGACCTTCTTCGAGTCCAGCTCGGACGGATCGACCGCGGGCGCTTGGAGGTCGGCCAGCGGCGGCAGCGCCGGGTTGGCGGCCACACCGGCGGCCACCGGGTACTCCAGCGACGCGCCGTCGCGCAACACCTCTTGCCCGGTCTTGCCGACGATGAACGCCAGGAACTTCTGCGCCGCCTCCTGCTTCTTGCTGGCCTTCAGCACGCCGCCGCCGGAGACGCTGACGAAGGCGCCCGGGTCCTGGTTCTTGAAGTAGTGCAGGGCGGTGCCTGCGCTGCTCTCCTTGGTGTTCGCCTGATCGCGGTACCAGTAGTAGTGGTAGATGACGCCGCCGTCCGGGCTGCCGGAGTTGACCGCCTTCATGGTGGCGACGTTGTTCGGGAACGGCGTCGCGTTCTCCTTCATGCCCTTCAGCCAGGCGCGGGTGACGTCCTCGCCCTTCAGCGCCAGCATGGCCGCCACGATCGCCTGGAAGTCGGCGCCGGAGACGCCCGCGCCCCAACGCCCCTTCCACTGCGGCTGCGCCAGATCCAGCAGCGAAGCGGGCAGCTGACCGGGCTGGACCTTGTTCTTGTTGTAGACGAAGACCGTCGAACGCGCCGCGACGCCGGTCCACTTGCCGGTGGACGGGCGGAACTGCGCGGGCACCTGCTCCAGGGTCTCGGCGTCCACGTCGGCGAACAGGCCCGCGTTCTCCACCAGCGCCATGGCGGGGGAGTTCTCGGTGAGGAAGACGTCGGCAGGCGAGGCGGCGCCTTCGGCGACCAGCTGGTTGCCCAGCGCGGTGTCGCCGCCCTGGCGCAACGTCACCTTGATGCCGGTCTCCTTGGTGAACGCCTCGGCCCACTCTTTGGTGAGCGACTCGTGCTGCGCGTTGTAGACGGTGATCTCGTTGGCGTCGTCGGAGGAATTCGAGCAAGCCGTGCTGCCGAGCGCCGTCAAGGTGAGGACCAATCCAGCGGCAATCGTCTTCCATCTGACCGGCTTCATCCTCGTCCTTCCGACCGCGCTACCCGTGCATATGTTGAGGCTTACCTAAGGAAGATACCGCGTCCGACATGCGGGAATGTCCGCAGCCGCCGGCATTCGCCCGGTTCGTCACGCCAGTCCCGAGAAGTCGCGCGGCACAACGTGATTGCGGTCGGCGCAGGTGCCCAGCGTGTAATCCGGTTGCAGTCCGAAGTACTCGCCGCGGGTGAGCGCGCTCCAGCGCCGGGCGTCCTCGGTGCGGGTCTTGTAGAAATTCACCATGTAGCCGCCCTCGTAGAGGCGCAGCAGGCTGTAGCCGCCCGGATACTCCTTGACCGCGGCGACCTCCAGGAACTCCACCGCGCACGGCGCGTCCGGCCTGGTGCGGCGATTGCGGTGGGTGTGGCCGCTGTGCTGCAGGAACACCCCGGGACTGCGAGTGTAGAGCGCCTGCAACTCGGCGCTGTCGCGTCCGTCGAGCACGAACCCCGGTCCGGCGAGGTTGGTCAGCCCCGATTCCGCCGTGACCGGGTGATGGCCGAACACCAGCGTCGGCCGGTCGGGGTCGGCACGCAGGCGTTCGGCGAGGTGATCGAACTGCGGGCGCTCGATGGACCCGCCCGCGCCGTCGAGCCTGCTGGTGTCCAATCCCAATACCCGCAGGCCGCCGACCTCGTGTTCGACCAGTTCCTGCCGCGGGGAGAAGACATCGGCCCAGCAGTCGCGGTGGTCGGCGGGCGCGGGCGCGCAACCGGCGTATTCACCACCCACGTGCGGCCGGTCGTGGTTGCCGCGCACGGCCAGGTAATCGTCGCCGAACTCGCCCCAGGCGTCGAGGCGCGAGCGCACCGTGCGGATGTCGTGCTCGGAGGCTTCGGCCGTGAGGTCGCCCGCGAGCGCGAGGAGTTCAGCCGCGCGGTCGGGCCTGCGCAAGTCGTCCAGCATCGCGGCCAGCATCACCTCGGGATAGGGCGTGAGGCCGGGGTCCTGCCGGAAGCCGGGCGGCAGGTCGCCGACGATCAGCCCGCTGACCTGCTCGCCGTAGTGCACGTCGTTGGCCAGTGCCACCGTGCGCAGCCTGCGGCCGGGCGGCGGGACCAGCGTGGTGAACTCACCGCGTGCTTCCGGCGCGGCGGGGTCGGCCGTGGTGAGCGACAGCGCCGGTGTGGCGCGCAGGCCCGCCGACCAGGCTTCGAAGCGGTAGGCGCGTCCCGGTTCGAGGCCGTCGATCTCGGCGTAGTGGAAGGGTGTGGGGTGGTCGTCGGCGAAAACCGGCGCCGGTGCGCGCGGGGAGTCGGCGGGAGCGATCCGCACCTGGGTGTCGGTGGCGACGGGCAGCAGGCGACCGGCCGGGTCGGGCGCGAGCGTGGTCCAGGTGACGATCACCGAGGTGTCGGTGACGGTGACCACTTCCAGGTCGGTCGCGATAGTCGTATCCGGTCGAGCCCGAGCAGGTTTCGTGTTGACGGCGAAGGGGAGCAGTGCGCTGAGGCCGAACGCGCGCAGGACGGTCCTGCGGCTGGGGCCGCAGCAACTCATGCGTGGGCGCAGGCGATCAGCGCGTCCCCTCCTGGGAGCAGACCTTCCACTTGCCGTCTTCTTTCTTCAGATGCTCGGTCGTGCTGGTCTCGGTATCGGGTTGCTCGCCAGGCACCGCGACGGTGAGTTTGCCGTTGACCTTCGCGGTCGCGGTGTCCCCGGTGACGACGATGTCGTCGATCCTATCGATGGTGACCGACACCGAGGTGCTGTCGAATTCCCGCTTCTCGCTTTCGGTCATCGCCTCGAACGCGGCGCGTTCGCGGACGCACGCCTGTTCGGCCGCCGCGCGGAAGCCGCGGGTGTCCAGGGTCTCGTAGAAGTCGCGGATCGCCAGCTCGATCCTCTTCTCGTCCGAGGCGAGCGGGCCTTTGCCTCGAGTGGTCAAGAAGAATCCGGCGATCACCGCGCCCGCGATCACCAGCACGACTATGACCACCAAGCCCGCGATCAGGCCGGTGTGGCTCTTCTTCGGCGGTGGTCCCCAGGGCGGGTAGCCGGGTGGCGGATAGCCCGGTCCGGGCGGAGGGGGAGGTTGCCCCGGCGGCGGAAAGGGTTGCCCTGGTCCGGGCGGTGGGTAGCCAGGGGGCGGCTGCGGTGGTTGGTCATCCGGCGGTTGCCCGCCCGGTGGATAAGCCATGTCGTCCTCCGGTCTGCCCCCGGGTGCCTGCATCGCTACGGCAAAGGCGTGCCCGGGTGGCCGGAAACCAAACCGGGCCGGATCATCCGCCGGAACGAGGCGGGCCATGTCGCCGAGAACAAGACGGTTGCGCGCGAGCGGTCCGGGTGTCCAGCCTGCGAACGGGCTGGCCCGCAGCGCGCGCGACACGCGGCGCCTCGTCCGTGTCCTTGTCCGCCCGGCCTGCACCACGCGAGTAGTGCAAGTCCCCCGGTTCGGCGTAATGGCCTGCGGTTCGCGCGGCCTGGAGGCAGGGGGGCATCGCGGTGCGCTGTTCAGGCACCCAAGGCGGCATGCCAGCGTGCGGTGTCGGTGTACTGGTGCAGTCGCGTGATGCGGCCGTCGTCGTCGACTTGCCACAGGTGCACGAATTCGGCTTCGTACTCCCGGCCGGTGGCACGGGCCGCGCCGCGATAGCGCCCCGTCACCACAACGGTGCCGTCGGTGGTCTCCTGCCAGGTCTCGTCGTACGGTGCGGTGTCGAACTCTCGCGCGACCGCGCCCCAGACGCGCGCCATCACCGCCAGCGGACCGTGGAAGACGCCGCCCGCGCCGCACGGCAGGCCCGGTGCGGTTCGCGCCTCGAACTCCGGATGCAGCAGGGCCAGGATCGCCGGTCCGTCGCCGGTCTGCGTCGCGGTGTAGAAACCCTTGACGACCTCGGATCTCGTAGACATGTCGCACTCCTTCTAGTGTGATCGTTCTAGAACGAACATACTAGATCCGGGGGCGTGGCGGCAGTGTGTCCGTCGTCATGCCGCCCGATTCGGGCTGTGTTTGCCTGGTGCTTGCCGCATATGTCCGGCTAACATTCGAACATGGGTTCGATAAGCGATGAAACGCCGCGAACCGAGGGAACGGAACCCGAGCTGGTCTACCCGAACCGAACCGGCCACTACTACCGGACGCTGACCTATCCGCCGCGGCCGGTCTGGGTGCGGCTGGACGCGATCCTGGTCCGCGATCCGGGGACGCCGCGCCATGTGAACGGCGCCGGGGTCATCATGCGCGGCGAGCGTCCGGGAACCCTGACGCACTGGCTGCCCACCGTCGACGGCGACTGGATGGGCCGGGTGAACTACAGCATCCAGTTCGCCGACGGCCGTCCGGACCTGCAAGTGCGCGACCAATTGGTCCCGGCGTACGCGCTGCGCCCGCGTCATACCGGACAATCCGGACCGGAAGCCGATTGATCGGCCGCGCGGAAAGGTCGCGCGAGCCGGGCCCGATCCATTGCCGCGAATTCGCCGGTTCTGCCGGTATTCGCGCGACCGCTGCCAGTGTCGTGTGCTGTGCGGTTTGCTGCTCCCGGCTTCGCGGCCCGAATGGGTTGTCCGGTCGATTGCCGGCCCGGTTGTCGGCGTAGGGGGCCGGTGATACGTTGCCCGGCATGGGATTTCAGTTGCCGCATCCCGAGGTGCTGTGGGCGCGCGTGACCGTCTTGGACGTGATCACCTGCGCCACGCACACCGATCGGGCCGCGAGCGGACAGGAGATCGGGCAGACGGCCAGAGTGGAAGGCGGCCGGCTGATCAACGACGACGGCGAGGGCAATTGGTACTCGCTGGTCAGATACCCCGGTGAGCGCGCGCTGCTATTCGGGCGAGACGAGGACAACGAGGTCGCCGGAACCTCCTACGACCCGCTGGCCGCGGCGCCCGCCTGGGTGCGCTCGGTGGAACCGACGACGAAGCTGCCCGGCGGCGTCGAAGGCCCGGTCAGCTTCGTGCGCTGGTGGGAGTTCGGCCGCTGGCAGCACGCGCCGACCGACCTCGACGACGGCCTCGAGATCAGCCTCAGCGCCGCCGCCGACCGGGAGGACTTCACCGGCAGCGTCATGAGCGCCGCCATCCACGCGAACTGGGTGGAGATGGACTACGAGGCGGGCAAACTGATCGCCCGCACCGTCGACCCCACCGCCCTGCACGCCCTCTGTGACGCGACCGAGAACGGCGCCGTCACCAAGGCCCACTTCTACTTCCTCGAGCCCGGCCTCACGGCCCCCGCCTTCACCTACCTCACCAACGCGGGCGTCCTCACTTCCACCGGCAAACCCACCGAACCCCTGCCATAACCGTCGCGCGGCGTACGGCACCTACCATCCGAAAAGGGCTCCCGTCCAGGGAGCCCTTTTCCTATGACAACGGCATTCGCAGCATCGCCATGGAACCGCCCCGAAGACGCACCGCTCATCTGTCACCGGATCGGATATCGCCATGGGCCATCGTCTCGGCCACCTCTTGCCCACAGCGCTGAGCTTCCAGACGAGAAAGGCCCCCGACCGGTCTGGTCGGGGGCCTTCGCTCGGTGCCCTCGGCAGGATTCGAACCTGCGGCCTTCTGCTCCGGAGGCAGACGCTCTATCCCCTGAGCTACGAGGGCGGGATAGGGCTCGGTCGGGGCCGGAATGGCGGTCCGATCGGGCTGGGTCAGCCTATCGTATCGGCGGCCGTCCGCCAAAAAGCGCGGACGGCGGCGGGTTTTCGGGTTATGGGAGAGGGGCCGCGCCGCGGGCGGTGAGCATGGTGGTCATCAGGTCGGATTCGCCGCGCTGGGTGGTGGCCATGGTCTCGGCGAGGGTGCGCACCGCGGTGGTGTCGGCGTGCTGGGCGGCGTAGTCGATCATCGACAGCCCGCCCTGGTGGTGGCGCAGCATGAGCTGCAGGAACATCGTGTCCAGCTTGGGGCTGGTGGCCTGGCGCAGCGCGGCGAGTTCGGCGGGGGTGGCCATGCCGGGCATGGTGGACACCGGGCCGGAATGGTGGGGCATGCCGGCGCCGGAATGGTCGTGGCCGCCCATCGGCTCGGCCATCCAGCCCATGAACCCGTCGACGCTCTGCGCGGATTCGCCCCACAGTTGCAGCCAGCCCTGCATGCGCCCGATCTGGCTCTGCTGGGTGGTGAGGATGTCGTAGGCCAAGCGCCGTACCTCGGTGTCGGTGGAGCGAACCAGCAGCACACCCGCCATCTCGACGGCTTGGGCGTGATGCGCCGACATGTCCTGGCCGAAGCCGACGTCGACCGGGCCCGGGTCGGGCTCGGCGGAACCGTTCAGCGGTATCCGGGCGAGCACGCCGATCGCGAACCCGATCAGGATGGCGCCGATGATGCCGAGAGTCAGCAGCGCGGTGCGCTGGCGGCGGAACTGCCCGCCGATGCCGGACTCCGCCGGAGCTTCGCGGTCACCGGCTCCGCCCGTCGCTTCCCGGCCAAATACGGCGGCTCCGCGATCGCCTGATCCGGCGGGTGCTTCGCCGCCGGAGCCAGTGGAGGCTCCTGGATCGCCGGATCTCGAGGCCGCGCGATCGCCGGTCTTGCCGAATTCATGAGCACCGGACGCAGTGGGTGTCGCGCGATCTCCGGCCCCGGCAGTTTCGCGATTCCCGGACCCGCTGACGTCAGGAGCGCCGGACGTTGCGCGATCCTTGGTTTTGCCAGCGTCAAGAGTCCCGGACACTGCGGAGGCTGCCCGATCCTCAGCCCCGCTGACTTCATGAGCCCTGGATGCTGTGGACCCTGAGCGATCCCCGGACACACTGTCGCGAGCCTTGGACCCTCCGGATGCTTCCCCGGCCCCGACAGCTTCGCGCCTCGCGGACTCCGCACCCTTCCGATCGCCGGACACTACTGCCCCGCGGCGGGCGCGGGCGGCACGGGCGCGGGCTGCACCGGCACCGGAGCGCCGGGCACCCCGGGAAGCCCAGGAAGACCGGGCACGCCGGGCACACCCGGCAGACCCCCAGGCATGCCGCCGAGCTCGGTCTGATCCTTCTGCGCGCCCTTGCCGTCCATCGGCACCGCGTCGGGGCCGGGCGGCGTCGGGTCGAACGGCGGCGGGTTGTCGGTGTCGAACACGATGGTCGAGCAGTCCGCGCCGACCTCGGGGTAGGTGTAGTTGTTCAGCCGCAGAGCGGTGATGAACTGGCCGACGCGCTTGTCGTCGGGGCTGTCCAGCTTCAACTGGTGCCCCCAGGACTGCAAGGAGACGGCGGAGTCGAGGCCGGGGTAGGGCGACATCAGCGTGTACGGCTTGCCCTCGACCTTCGCCTTCAGCGTCGCGATGCCGTCGGCGTCCACCTTGTCGGGGTTGTAGGTGATCCACACCGCGCCGTGCTCGAGCGAGTGCACCGCGTTCTCCACCCGGATCGGCTTGTCGTAGACCACGCCGGTGCAGGTCGCCCACGACTGGTCGTGCGGGCCGCCGAACGGCGGGGCCTGGTCGTAGGCCACGCGCTGGTTCGAGCCGATGTGCAGCCCGGCGGGGTATTCCTTCTTCACCACGCCCGCGATCCCGTCGGACGGATCCTTCTTCTGCGCGCTCGGCGTGTACTTGTCCAGGTCGGCCTTTTCCCGGTACTTGGGGACCAGGCTGTAAGCCAGCGCGCCGATCAATGCGATGATTACTACGGCCGCGCCGATGGCCAACCAGGGAATCTGGCGATTCTTCTTCGGAAGCTGTCCTTGTCCACCCCGCTTGCGGGGAGACGACAACTTCGCCGCGGCCTTGGCGGCCTTGGCCGATTTGGCGCTGGGACTGCTAGGCATCGCTCAGTGTGCTCTTTCGACGTGGATGGATCCGCTGGCTGCGCAGTGCCCACCCGAGGTGTACACCCGCCAAGACCATAGGATAGAGACTCGTGACTCCAGCTGACCTTGCAGATCTCCTTCGCTCCACCGCGGCGAAGGTGCTTGTCGAACGCGGACTGGACCCCGCGGTCCTGCCCGACGAGGTCACCGTGGAGCGTCCCCGCAACCCGGAACACGGCGACTATGCCACGAACGTCGCGATGCAGGTGGCCAAGCGCGCCGGAACCAAGCCGCGTGACCTGGCCACCTGGCTGGCCGACGCGCTGGCCGAGGCCGACGGCGTCGCCGCGGCCGAGGTCGCAGGGCCGGGATTCCTGAACATCCGCCTCGCGGCCTCCGCGCAGGGCGCGATCATCGAGCGGGTGCTCGCCGCGGGCGCGGCGTACGGCACCGCGGAGACGCTGAAGGGCACCAGGATCAACCTCGAGTTCGTCTCGGCGAACCCGACCGGCCCCGTGCATCTGGGCGGGACCCGGTGGGCCTCGGTCGGCGACGCGCTCGGCCGCATCCTGGCCGCGCAGGGCGCGGACGTGGTGCGCGAGTACTACTTCAACGACCACGGCGCGCAGATCGACCGGTTCGCCGCCTCGCTGGTCGCGGCCGCCACCGGCGCGCCGACCCCGGAGAACGGCTACGCGGGCGCCTACATCGGCGAGATCGCCGACAAGATCGTTGCCGCCAACCCCGGCGCGCTGAGCAAGCCGGAGGCCGAGCGGCTCGAGCTGTTCAGGGCCGAGGGCGTCGAGCTGATGTTCGCGCACATCAAGGAGTCGCTGCACGAGTTCGGCACCGACTTCGACGTCTACTTCAACGAGAGCTCGCTGTTCGCCTCCGGCGCTGTCGAGCAGGCCGTGGAGCGGCTGAAGAACTCCGGCGACCTGTACGAGAAGGACGGCGCCTGGTGGATCGCCAGCTCGGAATACGGTGACGACCAGGACCGGGTGGTCATCAAGAGCGACGGCAAAGCCGCCTACATCGCAGGCGACATCGCCTATTTCCAGGACAAGCGGGCGCGCGGCTTCGACCTGTGCATCTACATGCTCGGCGCCGATCACCACGGTTACATCGGCAGGCTGAAGGCCGCCGCGGCCGCGTTCGGCGACGACCCGGCCACGGTCGAGGTGCTGATCGGGCAGATGGTGAACCTGCTGCGCGACGGCGTCGCGGTGAAGATGAGCAAGCGGGCGGGCACCGTGGTGACCCTGGACGACCTGGTCGAGGCCATCGGCGTGGACGCGGCGCGGTATTCGCTGGTGCGTTCGTCGGTGAACTCGAGCATCGACATCGATCTGAACCTGTGGGCCAGCCAGAGCAACGAGAACCCGGTCTACTACGTGCAGTACGCGCACGCGCGGACCGCGTCCATCGCGCGCAACGCCGCGCAGTTCGACTACGACTCCGTCACCGCCGACCTCGCGCTGCTGTCGGCCGAGGAGGAGGGCGAACTGATCCGCACCCTCGGTGAGTACCCGCGGGTGGTGTCCAGTGCGGCGAGCCTGCGCGAACCGCATCGGGTGGCCCGCTACCTGGAGGAACTGGCGGGCGCGTACCACCGATTCCAGACCAACAAGAACCTGCGCGTCCTGCCGCTGGGCGACGACCCGGTCTCGCCGACGAACGCGGCCAGGCTCGCTCTGGTCAACGCCACGCGACAGGTGCTGGCCAACGGCCTCGGCCTGCTCGGCGTCAGCGCGCCGGAGCGCATGTGACCGGCCGGTCGACCAGAGCGAGGAAGGAAGCGACAGTGAGCGAGCGCAGCGAGGGGCAGCTATGAGCGTGCATCCCGCCGGTCCACGGCATGCCGAGATTCCGCACGCCCCGAACCTGCCGGAGCGTCCCGGCGATCCGAAGCAGATGATCGACCTGCCCGCGAACGTGTGGCCGCGCAACGCCACCCGGGACGACGCGGGCGTGGTCCACTTGGCGGGCGTGCCCGTGTACGAGCTGGCCGAGCGGTTCGGCACGCCGCTGTTCGTGGTGGACGAGGACGACTTCCGTTCCCGCTGCCGCGACATGGTCCGCGCGTTCGGGGCGAACGCGCGAGTGCACTACGCGTCCAAGGCCTTCCTGTGCGGCGAGGTCGCCCGCTGGATCCGGGACGAGGGCCTCTCGCTGGACGTCTGCTCCGGCGGCGAATTGGCCATCGCGTTGCACGCGGGCTTCCCCGCCGAGCGAATCGCGTTGCACGGCAACAACAAGTCCGTCGAGGAATTGGAAGCCGCGGTGTCGGCCGGCGTCGGCCACGTGGTGGTCGACTCGCTCATCGAGATCGAGCGCCTGGAAGCCGTCGCCGCCCGCGCCGGTGTGGTGCAGGACGTGCTGGTCCGGGTCACCGTCGGCGTGGAAGCCCATACCCACGAATACATTTCGACCGCGCACGAGGACCAGAAGTTCGGCTTCTCGATCGCAGGCGGCGACGCGATGGAGGCGCTCGCGCGCGTCTTCGACGCCGACAACCTGCGCCTGGTCGGCCTGCACAGCCACATCGGTTCGCAGATCTTCGAGATCGACGGCTTCGAGATCGCCGCGCGGCGCATGCTCGGCCTGCTGCGCGAGGCCATCGACAAGTTCGGCATCGAGCGCACCGCGCAGATCGCGACGCTGGATCTCGGTGGCGGACTCGGCATTTCGTACCTGCCGTCGGACGATCCGCCGCCGCTGGACCAGTTCGCGGCGAACCTGCGCGAACTGGTGGCCGCCGAAGCCGAACGCGCCGGGCTGCCGACGCCGACGATCGCGGTCGAGCCAGGCCGCGCCATCGCAGGCCCGGGCACGGTGACGCTCTACGAGGTCGGCACCATCAAGGACGTCTCGCTCGACGGCGGCCTGCGCCGCCGCTACGTGAGCGTCGACGGCGGCATGAGCGACAACATCCGGCCCGCGCTGTACCAAGCCGACTACGACTGCCGCCTGGTCTCGCGGTCGTCACAGGCCGGGCCGGTGGTCGCGCGCGTCGTCGGAAAGCATTGCGAGAGCGGCGATATCGTCATCCGGGACACCTGGATGCCCGCCGACGTCGGCCCCGGCGACCTGATCGCCGTCGCCGCCACCGGCGCGTATTGCTACTCGATGTCCAGCCGGTACAACCAGTTGACCCGCCCCGCGGTCGTCGCGGTGCGGGACGGACAGCCGCGCCTGATCCTGCGCAGGGAGACGGTGGCGGACCTGCTCAGCCTGGAGGTGGAAGCGTGACGGCCAACGCGAAGAACGGCGTGTGGGGGACCGATCGCCCGATCGGGGTCGCGGTCCTCGGCATGGGCAATGTGGGCACCGAGGTCGTGCGCATCCTGCGTGAGCACACCGAGGACCTGCGTTCCCGCGTCGGCGCGCCGGTGGTGCTGCGCGGTGTGGCCGTGCGCAGTCTCGACACCGACCGCGGCATCCCCGCCGAGCTGCTGACCACCGACGCGGACGCACTGGTCGCCCGTCCCGACGTCGACCTGGTGGTCGAGGTGATCGGCGGCATCGATCCGCCGCGCCGGTTGATCCTGGCCGCGCTGAACGCGGGCAAATCCGTGGTGACCGCGAACAAGGCGCTGCTGGCCGACTACACCGGCGAACTCGCCGCCGCCGCCGAAGCCAGCCGCGCCGACCTGTACTTCGAGGCCGCCGTCGCGGGCGCGATCCCCGTGGTGCGCCCGCTGATCCAGTCGCTGGCGGGCGACCGGGTGAACCGGGTCGTCGGCATCGTCAACGGCACCACCAACTTCATCCTCTCCGCGATGGACGAGACCGGCGCGGACTATTCGCAGACGCTGGCCGAGGCCACCCGCCTGGGCTACGCGGAAGCCGACCCGACCGCCGACGTGGAGGGTTACGACGCCGCCGCCAAGGCCGCGATCCTCGCCTCCCTGGCGTTCCACACCAGGGTCACCGCCGCCGACGTCTACCGCGAAGGCATCTCGCGGATCTCCGCGGAGGACCTGGAGACCGCCTCGGCGCTCGACTGCACGGTGAAATTGCTGGCCATCTGCGAGCGCGTGGACGCAGGCCCCGGTGAGCCGGGACCGGAGGACGGCGGCAAAGAGCGCGTCTCGGTGCGCGTCTACCCGGCGCTCATCCCGCGCAAGCACCCGCTGGCCGCGGTGAACGGCGCGTTCAACGCGGTGGTCGTCGAGGCGGAGAACGCCGGGCGGCTGATGTTCTACGGGCAGGGCGCAGGCGGCGCTCCGACCGCGTCGGCCGTGCTCGGCGACCTGGTGATGGCGGCGCGGAACAAGTTCTACGGGGGTCGCGCTCCCGGCGAATCGGTTTATGCTGAGCTACCGATCGCGCCGATCGGCGATACGCCCACCCGCTATCACGTGAACCTGCAGGTCGAGGACCGCCCTGGGGTCCTGGCCGCGGTGGCGGGCGAATTCGCCGCACACGGGGTGAGCATCTCGACCGTCCGTCAAGAAGGGCACGGCTCGGGTGCGCGCCTGGTCGTGGTGACCCACCACGCCGTGGAGTCGGCGCTCGCGGACACCGTGGCCGCACTGGCGGAAATGGAATCCGTCACATCCGTGACCAGCGTTCTGAGATTGGAAGGCACCGAAGAATGACCACAGCGTCGCGTAGCGACTCCATCAGGGGCGGCGGCCGGGACAGCGGTGGGCACACGCCTGGCGTCGCGCCCAAGGCCGGAGCGCACTCACGCTGGCCCGGCCTGATCGCGGCCTACCGCGACCGCCTCGCGGGCGCGGCCGACTGGGAACCGGTCACCCTGTTCGAGGGCGGAACGCCGCTGGTGCCTGCGCCGCACCTGTCCGAGATCACCGGCTGCGAGGTGTACCTGAAGGTCGAGGGCCTGAACCCGACCGGCTCGTTCAAGGACCGCGGCATGACGATGGCGATGACCGACGCCAAGTACCGCGGCCAGAAGGCGGTGCTGTGCGCGTCCACGGGCAACACCTCGGCATCCGCCGCGGCGTACGCGACCCGCGCCGGCATGAGCTGCGCCGTGCTGATCCCGCAGGGCAAGATCGCCATGGGCAAGCTGGCCCAGGCCGTGATGCTCGGCGCGAAGATCATCCAGGTGCAGGGCAACTTCGACGACTGCCTGGAGCTCGCCCGCAAGGTCACCGCTGATTTCCCCAGCATCGGCCTGGTCAACTCGGTGAACCCGGCTCGCATCGAGGGCCAGAAGACGGCGGCCTTCGAGATCTGCGACGTGCTCGGCAAGGCCCCCGACGTGCACGCCCTCCCCGTCGGCAACGCGGGCAATATCACCGCGTACTGGCGTGGCTACCGGGAGTACTACGCCGACGGCGTCACCGGCGGGCTGCCGCGCATGCTCGGCGTGCAGGCCGCCGGCGCGGCTCCGCTGGTCAACGGCGCCCCGGTGAAGGATCCCGAGACCATCGCCACCGCGATCCGGATCGGCGCGCCCGCCTCCTGGAACGGCGCCGTCGAGGCCAAGGAGCAGTCCGGTGGCGCGTTCCGCGCCGCCACCGACGAGGAGATCCTCGACGCGTACCGCCTGGTCGCCGCCACCGAGGGCGTGTTCGTCGAGCCCGCGTCGGCGGCCAGTGTCGCCGGCGTGCTCGCCGCACGCAAGGAAGGCTGGCTGGACGCCGGGCTCACCGTGGTGTGCACCGTGACCGGCAACGGCCTCAAGGACCCCGACACCGCGCTGTCGGGCATGCCGCAGGTGCAGCCGATCGCCGTCGACCCGGTCGCGGTGGCCGCCGAATTAGAGCTGGCCTGAGTTGAATTCGCGCGAAAGCCAGGTCATGAGCGCGACGCTGCCCGCTGGTCTGACCGTGACCGCGAGGGTGCCCGCGTCCACGGCGAACCTCGGTCCCGGGTTCGACTCGCTGGGTATGGCATTGGGGATCTACGACGAAATCCAGGTGCGCACCACCGATTCCGGGCTCACCATCCGGGTCGAGGGCGAGGGCGCCGACGATGTGCCTTGGGGCCCTTCGCATCTCGTGGTCCGCGCGATCGAGCGCGGCCTGGAGTCGGCGGGGGTGTGGGCCGATGGCCTCGATGTGGTGTGCCGCAACGTGATTCCGCATTCCCGCGGACTCGGCTCCTCGGCATCGGCGGTGGTCGGCGGACTGGCCGCCGGGTGCGCCCTCGCCGCGAAGCTGGACCCGGCGCTGGCCACGTCCACCGACCGAATGGTGCAGCTGGCCGCGGAATTCGAGGGACATCCGGACAACGCGGCGGCCAGTGTGCTCGGCGGGATCGTGGTCTCCTGGACCGAGACCGATCACCCGGCCGACGAGGCCCCCGGCACGGAATACCACGGTCGCGTCTACCGCGCGGTGCGGCTGGAGGCGCATGCGGCGCTGCGCCCGGTGGTGCTGATCCCGCAGGAGCGCTCGTCCACCGCGCACACCCGCGGCCTGCTGCCCGACGTCGTGCCGCACAGCGACGCGGCGTTCAACGTCAGTCGCGCCGCGCTGGCCGTCGTGGCGCTCACCCAGCGTCCCGACCTGCTGCTTCCCGCCACCGCGGACCGGCTGCACCAGGCCCAGCGTGCTCCCGCGCTACCGTTGACCACCGCTTGGATCACCCGCCTGCGCACGGCGGGCCTCGCGGCCACCGTCTCCGGGGCGGGACCGACCATCTTGGCCCTGGGGACCAGCGAATTTCCCGCGGAACTCCGCGAACTGGCGGCGGCCGACGGCCTGCGCGTGGTGGAGCCGGGAATCGCCGAAGGCGTCCTGGTCGACTGACGGCGAGTCTGTCTTGCCGAGATTCGCAATGGACAGCTATTCTGGGCAGGTCCGTACATCGTGCGCATCAGACGCCGGTGCTTCATCAGGGCAATCGCTCCAGCAGGCTCCAGGCTCGAGCCTCCAGGCCATGGGGGTGCTGCGTAGCTGCGCAACTGGAATGATCTCTCCCCACCTTTCACCAACGGTGGAGAAGCCGCCGGGCCGGCGGGGCAGGTGATACGGCACACAGCGCCCGGACGGACGCATCCCAGTCCGGCAGAATGCCCGGGCTGCGGGACGAACCCTCGAAACAGCACACGGCAATCGAGGGAAGGAAAGGATTTCCGTGACAGATACGGACCTGCTCGCGACACCCGGCGTGGAATCGAGCCCGACGGGCGAGCGCGAAAGTGAATCCGGACAGATTTCGAAGATGAGCGAACACACCGACGTCGCACGATCGGGGCTGACTGGAATGTTGTTGCCGCAACTGCGCGCGCTCGCGGGGGAGCTCGGTATCCGAGGCACCTCCGGGATGCGCAAGGGCGATCTGATCGCCGCCATCAAGGAAAATCAGGCCGCGGGCAAGGCGGCGAAGGTGGAGAAGCCCGCCAAGAGCGAGGCCAAGTCCGCGGCAACCGCCAAGGCCGACGCGCCCGCGAAGGCCGGTGCCACCGCCAAGACCGCCGCTGCAGCGCAGCAGGCGCCCGCCAAGGCCGAGCAGGCGACCCTCGATGTGACGCCCGCGGCCTCCGCCGCGCCCAGCGAGGCTCCCGCCCCGGCGAAGACGGCCCCCGCCGATGCCGCGCCCGCCGCCGACGCGGCGCCGTCCACGGCGACCGAGACCACCGAAGAGTCCGGCCGGGAGAGCGGCCAGCGTGGCCGCGGCCGGCAGCGGCGCGGCCGTGACCAGGCGCGATCCGCCACCGAGTCCGCACCCGCCGAGACCCGTGCCGACGAGCAGAAGCAGGACGCCGAGCAGGGCGGCGAGCGTCGCCGCGACCGCGGCCAGGGTGACCGGCAAAGCGATCGCGGTCAGGGCGACCGTGGTCAGGGCGACCGTGGTCAGGGCGACCGTGGCCAGGGCGAGCGCGGCCAGGGCGAGCGCGGCCAGGGCGAGCGCGGCCAGCAGAGCCAGAACGGCAGCGCGGGCGGCCGCGGCGGTGACGACGAAGAGGGCGGTCGCGGACGGCGCGGACGCCGCTTCCGTGAGCGTCGTCGTGGGCGCGACCGTGACGGCGGTGGCGGTGGCGGCGAGTCGCGCGAGCTGGAGATCCGCGAGGACGACGTCCTCCAGCCGGTCGCAGGCATCCTCGACGTGCTGGACAACTACGCCTTCGTCCGCACGTCGGGCTACCTGGCCGGGCCGAACGACGTCTACGTGTCGATGAACCTGGTCCGCAAGAACGGCCTGCGCCGCGGCGACGCGATCACCGGCGCGGTGCGCGCCCCGCGCGACGGCGAGCAGTCCAACCAGCGCCAGAAGTTCGATCCGCTGGTGCGGCTGGACACGGTCAACGGCGGCGACGTCGAGGCGGCCAAGCGCCGTCCCGAGTTCGGCAAGCTCACTCCGCTGTACCCGAACCAGCGCCTGCGGCTGGAGACCCAGCCGAACAAGCTGACCACCCGGGTGATCGACCTGATCATGCCGATCGGCAAGGGCCAGCGCGCCCTGATCGTGTCGCCGCCCAAGGCGGGTAAGACCACGATCCTGCAGGACATCGCCAACGCGATCGCGACCAACAACCCCGAGTGCTACCTGATGGTGGTGCTGGTCGACGAGCGTCCGGAAGAGGTCACCGACATGCAGCGCTCGGTGAAGGGCGAGGTCATCGCCTCGACCTTCGACCGTCCGCCGTCGGACCACACCTCGGTCGCCGAACTCGCCATCGAGCGCGCCAAGCGCCTGGTGGAGATGGGCAAGGACGTCGTCGTGCTGCTCGACTCGATCACGCGGCTCGGGCGCGCGTACAACAACTCCTCGCCCGCCTCGGGCCGAATCCTCTCCGGTGGTGTGGATTCCACCGCGCTGTACCCGCCCAAGCGGTTCCTCGGCGCGGCACGCAACATCGAGAACGGCGGCTCGCTGACGATCATCGCCACCGCCATGGTGGAGACCGGTTCCACCGGTGACACGGTGATCTTCGAGGAGTTCAAGGGCACCGGCAACGCCGAGCTCAAACTGGATCGCAAGATCGCCGAGCGCAGGGTGTTCCCCGCGGTGGACGTCAACCCGTCCGGTACCCGCAAGGACGAGCTACTGCTCAGCCCCGACGAGGCGGCGGTACTGCACAAGCTGCGCCGCGTGCTGTCCGGCCTGGACTCGCACCAGGCGATCGATCTGCTGATCGACCGTCTGAAGAAGTCCAAGAACAACCTCGAGTTCTTGATGCAAGTGAGCAAGACCGCGCCGGGCGCGCTCGACGAGTGAGCAGTCCCGCCAGGTTGTCGCCGTGACAACGGCCGAAAGGGTCCCGCTGATGCGGGACCCTTTCGGCGTCTGGGGAGCGAAGAAGACGAGGCCCACCGTGGCCGCGCCGCCGATCAGGACCGCGAAGATCAGTCCGCAGGCCCCGCCGTCGGGATCGGGAGTGGCGGATTCCGAGGTCTGGACGTACACGGCGTTCTTCGGCGCGGGATAGTTCGCCAGGTCGGGGAGTGCGGATACACCGATGGCGACCGAGAGAGTCAGTAGAACGAAAATCGCGGCCGCGATTCGGATGTTCACGGGGTCTCCTTCCTGTCTCGGCACGCCGATGTGCACCAGGTCTGCAACTCTATGAACGAATTCGTTCATATTCGTGAGTAGCGGACTACCCGACTTCAGGGTCCCGGAGGCGGCGCGGATTCGCGTGCCCGGACTTCCGGGGGCGCGAACGGTGGGGGAGTACCTGGGCGGGAACAAACCGCTCGCCGGGGGCGTTTTGGGAGCGTAACGGCAGTTCTGGCATACTGAACGGTCGTTGCGTCTGCTCAGGTGAGCAGAGCTCCCGCCTAGTCGGTTCCGGTTCACGCTTCGCGCGCTTTCGCGCGGGCGACCCGGCGACCACAATCGAGAGGACATCCATGAAGGCAGGAATTCACCCGGCGTATGTCGACACCACGGTCGTCTGTGGTTGCGGCAACACCTTCCAGACTCGCAGCACCAAGGAGTCGGGACACATCACCGTCGAGGTCTGCTCGCAGTGCCACCCGTTCTACACCGGCAAGCAGAAGATCCTCGACACCGGTGGTCGCGTGGCCCGCTTCGAGGCCCGCTACGGCAAGCGTGCAGGCAAGAAGGCCGACGCCAAGTAGCTTCCTCGCCGACGCCCGGTCCTGCTGCGCAGGCCGGGCGTCGGTGTTTTGTCTGGACAGCTACCAGGAGAAGGAAGCACCGTGACGCAACCGTCCGCCATCGACGACATTCTGGCCGAGTACGCCGGCTTGGAGACGCAGCTGGCCGATCCGTCGCTGCACAACGATGCGGGCGCCGCGCGCAGGGTCGGCAAGCGGTTCGCCGAGCTGGCCCCGGTCATGGCGACCTACCGCAAGCTCGAGACCGCGCGCGACGACCTGTCGGCCGCGAAGGAACTCGCCGCCGACGACTCCGCGTTCGCCGCGGAGGTCCCGGATCTGGAACGGCAGGTCGAGGAACTGGAACAGGCCCTCGCCGACCTGTTGGCGCCGCGCGATCCGCACGACGGCGACGACGTCGTGCTCGAGGTGAAGTCCGGCGAGGGCGGCGAGGAGTCCGCCCTGTTCGCCGCCGACCTGGCCCGCATGTACGTGCGGTATGCCGAGCGCCACGGCTGGAAGGCCGAGATCCTCGACGTCGCCCTGTCCGACCTGGGCGGATACAAAGAGGCGACGCTGTCGATCAAGAGCCGCGACGCGGCGCGCGACGGTGTCTGGTCGCGATTCAAGTTCGAGGGCGGTGTGCACCGGGTGCAGCGCGTCCCGGTGACCGAATCGCAGGGCCGCATCCACACCTCGGCGGCGGGCGTGCTGATCTACCCGGAACCCGACGAGATCGAAGCGGTGCAGATCGACGAGACCGATCTGCGCATCGACGTGTACCGCTCCTCCGGCAAGGGCGGTCAGGGCGTCAACACCACCGATTCCGCGGTACGCATCACCCATCTGCCCTCCGGCATCGTGGTCACCTGCCAGAACGAGCGTTCCCAGCTGCAGAACAAGGCGCGCGCCATGCAGGTGCTCGCGGCGCGGCTGCAGGCGCTGGCGGAAGAGCAGGCCGATCAGGAGGCGGCGGCGGGCCGCGCCAGCCAGATCCGCACGGTGGACCGCTCCGAGCGCATCCGCACCTACAACTTCCCGGAGAACCGGATCACCGACCATCGGATCGGCTTCAAGGCGCACAACCTCGACGCCGTGCTGGACGGGGATCTCGACGCCCTGCTGGACGCTCTGGGGAAGGCGGATCGCGAAGCGCGTATGGCCGCGGAATGACCACCCGAGTAGCGCTGCGCCCCGCTATCAACGAGGCCGTCGAGACGTTGCGGACCGCCGGGGTGCACAGCCCGCAGGCCGACGCCGAGCATCTGGCTGCGCACGTCCTCGGCGTGCAGCGGACCAGGCTGATGCTGACCCCGCTCGTCTCGCCCGCCCAGCTGGCCGCCTACCGGGAGCTGGTCGCCCGCCGGGCCGAGCGAATCCCGTTGCAGCACTTGACCGGCACCGCCGTGATGGGCGCGCTGGACCTCGCGGTCGGCCCCGGCGTCTTCGTACCGCGCCCGGAGACCGAGTTGCTGTACGCGTGGGCGCTGGCGCAGCTGGAGGCGCTGCCGCACGATCACGCGCCGATCGTTGTCGACCTGTGCACCGGATCGGGCGCGCTGGCACTGGCCCTCGCACACGCGCGCCCCGATGCCGAAGTGCACGCCGTGGAACTCGATCCCGCCGCGCAGGTCTGGGCCCGGCGCAACGCCGACGACCGGATCGCCGCGGGCGATACCCCGATCACTCTCTACGCCGACGACGCCACCGATCCCGCCCTGCTCACCGACCTGAACGGCCGCGTGGACATCGTGGTGTCCAACCCGCCCTACATCCCCGAAGGCGCTCCCCTCGACCCCGAAGTGGCCGACCACGATCCGTCCATCGCCCTGTTCGGCGGCGCCGACGGTCTATCGGTCATCCGCGGCATGATTCCGAACATCACCAGACTGCTGCGCCCCGGCGGAGCCACCGCCATCGAACACGACGACACCAACGGTTCCGGCGTCGCCGCCCTCCTCACCGCCACCGGCGCCTTCACCGACGTCGTCGAACACCCCGACCTGGCAGGCAAGCCCCGCTTCGTCGCCGCAACGCACACATGAGCAGGTCCTCTGCACGGTCTCCCGCGCCGTTGCGCACCGAATCCGTGTGGTCCTTCCCGGCGCCTGTGCTGCCGACCGAGCACATTCCGCTGATGGTCGCGTCCTCTGACGACCGCACCGCCGGATGAAGCAACACGACGACGCCTGCACGACTGCGAGGCGGCCTCGCATGAACTGGTGGCGCGGGACGTCTCGCGACCGGTCGCTGGGCCGAGGAACAAACGCGTCACCGGCGCGACCTCCACGCGGCACCGCGCAACCGAACAACGGCGGGGGTGCGAGACGATGGCGTGCGGTGCGGCGGAGTACGGATCCAGGCATGGTTCCGAGCCGCAAAGGTCGCGTCGAGGACGCTCCCGATGCGCGGCGGCAGCCGCCGCATCCCACGTGACAACAGATTTCGTACGCACATGGGTAACTCGCCGGGCACGCCCAGAACTCGCTCGGCACCCGGCGCAAGACCTCAACGCAACTCTCGTTTCACCCCACTAGTACGGCCTGAGTTCTCGGAGAGGCGGCCCAGCATGCCAGGATGGTTGCCGTGAGTACCGTCTACGACTGCGCGGATCCCGACTCGCGCGCCGCCGGACTGTCCGCAGCCACCAGCGCCCTGAAATCCGGACGGCTGGTCGTGCTGCCCACCGACACCCTGTACGGGCTCGGCGCCGACGCGTTCGATTCGGCCGCGGTGAGTTCGCTGCTCGCGGCCAAGCGCCGCGGCAGGGACATGCCGGTCCCGGTGCTCGTCGGTTCCTGGCACACCATCGACGGCTTGGTGTTCTCGGTGCGCCCGCAGGCGCGCGAGCTGATCCGGGCGTTCTGGCCCGGCGGTCTGAGTCTGGTTGTGCAGCAAGCGCCTTCGCTCGCCTGGGATCTCGGCGACACCCGCGGGACGGTGATGCTGCGGATGCCGCTGCACCCGGTCGCGCTCGAACTGTTGCGTGAGGTCGGTCCGCTGGCGGTGTCCAGCGCCAACGTGTCGGGGCAACCGCCCGCGAAGACCGCCGCCGAGGCCCGCGAGCAGCTCGGCGACCTGGTGGGGGTGTATCTCGACGGCGGCCCTGCCGAACACGCGGTCGCCTCGACCATCGTGGACCTGACCGCCGACCAGCCGCGGATCCTGCGCGTGGGCGCGGTGCCCGTCGCCGACATCGCCGAGGTGCTCGGCATGTCGCCGGAAGCGCTCAGCGGCGCCGCCCAGCTCGGATGATGGGTTCGAGCGCCGTCGTCCCGCTCCGGGAGCTGCTCGTCGTGCTGCTCATCTCCGCGGTGGTGACGTTCCTGGCCACCGGTGGGGTGCGGGTGCTCGCGATCGGCTTCGGCGCGGTGGCCGTGCCGCGTGACCGCGACGTGCACGTCAAACCGATTCCGCGGATGGGCGGCGTCGGCATGTACATCGGCGTGGTCGCCGCGGTGCTGTTCGCCCACCAGCTGCCCGCGCTGCGCAGCGGCTTCGACTACAAACCCAATATCCCGATCGCCGTGCTGGTGGCCGCCACGATCATCGTGCTGGTCGGCATCGTCGACGACCGCTGGGGGCTCGACGCGCTGACGAAGTTCGCGGGTCAGGTGACGGCGGCGGGCGTGATGGCCGTCATGGGCCTTGGCTGGTACGTCATCTACAACCCGTTCAGCAACACCACGGTGGTGCTGGACGGACTGCAGGGCGGTCTGGTCACGGTCGCGGTCACCGTCACCCTGGTCAACGCCATGAACTTCGTCGACGGTCTGGACGGCTTGGCGGCGGGTTTGGGACTGATCGCCGCGCTGGCGGTCTTCGTGTTCTGCCTCGGTCTGATGAACGAGCAGGGCGGCTCGGTCGACACCTATCCGCCCGCGCTGCTCGCCGCGGCGCTCGCGGGTGGCTGCCTGGGATTCCTGCCGCACAATTTCCAGCCCGCCCGCATTTTCATGGGCGACTCCGGCTCGATGCTCATCGGATTGATGCTGGCCGCGGTCTCGACCGGCGCCTCGGGGCGAATCCCGCTGCAGGGATACGGCCCGCGCGACATCGTCGGTCTGCTTTCTCCGCTGTTGCTGGTCGGCGCGGTGATGTTCATTCCGGTGCTCGACCTGTTGCTCGCCATTGTGCGCCGGGTGCGCGCCGGCGTGAGTTTCTCGACGCCGGACAAAATGCACCTGCATCATCGCTTGCTGCAGATCGGTCATTCCCATCGGCGCGTGGTGTTGCTGATCTATTTGTGGGTCGGCGTGCTCGCCTTCGGCGCGGTCGGCACCTCGCTGATGGATCGCAGGCTGGTCGTATTGCTGATGGCGGGCGGGCTGGTTTTCGCGTTGGTGATCACCGCCGTTCCCGGGCTGCGGCGTGGGGACCCGGCGGGCGACGGATCGGCGTCCGGGTAAAGTCGGCGGCTGTGAGCTTCACACCCAGACCCGTCCCCGGCCCCGACGCGCCGCTGCGCTCCGCGCTGCGTTACGGACTGATCGGCCTGGGCGTGCTGGTGGTCCTGTCGGTCGCGCTCGGCGCGGCCGTCTCGGGTGTCCCCGGCGTCTGGGGCGCGGTGCTCGGCGCCGCGATCGGCGGTGGCTTCATCCTCACCACCGCGGCCGTGGTGCTGTTCGGCGCGAAACTGCCGCCGAGCACCGCTGGTCTGGTCATGCTGGTCAGCTGGGTGCTCAAGCTCCTGGTGGCGCTGATCGTCGTCGCGATCCTCCAGCGGTTCGACTTCTACGACCGCGTCGTCCTGTTCTTCACCGTGGTCGGCGCCTTGATCATCGTGCTCGGCGCGGAGACCTATGGCGTTGTGCGGCAGAGGGTTCCGTACGTCACGACGACCGACTCCGAACCCGCGTCCGGTACTCGGGAGTAACGAAAACCCCCACCCCCTACACGCTGTCGTAGATGACTTGGTAAAGTGTTGGTAAGCAAGCGACCAAGTCGGGGATCAGTGAGGGGTCACCGCCGAGATCCCCTGCATGGGTCGCTATGCTTACTGCCGTGCCGGGCTCCGAGGGGTGTTCCGGTTCTGCATGTCGACGAATGTCGCCGACACACGTACAGACGCCTGGTGGATTTCGAACCACCGCACAGCTGCTGACGAACTTCGAGCCGACCTGAGTCGACCCAAATTGATCGTCAATGTCCGATCGAACCGCGGGAATGACCGTACCCGCGGCCCGAACACGGGAGAGAACGCTGAGCGTCACCACTCTGGCGGCCGAGTTCCACGCGCCGTCGCTTACCGACTTCTTCCCTCCAGCTGTGCTGTTCGAGGGAACGCCGTTCGAACTCGATCGATTGATGCTGATCCGCATTCTGATGACGGCCGTTCTCGTGGTCGTGATGGTGCTGGCATTCCGCTCGCCCCGGATCGTTCCGCGCGGCCTGCAGAATGTCGCCGAAATCGGCCTGGTCTTCGTCAAGGAGCAGATCTGCGACGAGGTTCTCGGCAAGGAAACGGGACGGAAGTTCTTCCCGCTGATCGCGACGATCTTCTTCACGGTCCTCTTTCTGAACTTCTCGGGTGTCGTTCCGGGGTTGAACATCTCGTCGAACGCCCGAATCGGCATGCCGCTGGTGCTGGCCGTCATCGCGTACCTGGCGTTCAACTACGTCGGTATCAGGAAGTACGGCTTCTTCAACTACATGCGCAGCAGCATCGTCGTTCCGAACGTTCCCCCCGCGCTGCACGTGCTGCTGATTCCGATCGAGTTCGTCTCGACCTTCATCCTGCGCCCGTTCACGCTGACCGTCCGACTCATGGCGAACATGCTGGCCGGCCACATCATGCTGGTGCTGTTCTTCAGCGCGACCTGGTTCTTCCTGTTCGACGCCACCGCGTGGATGAAGGTGTTCTCGCCGTTCTCGCTGCTGGCCGGACTCGGATTCACGCTCTTCGAGCTGTTGGTCATCTTCCTGCAGGCTTACGTGTTTGCGCTGCTGACCGCCGTATACATCGGACTCGCACAGCACGCGGCCGATCACTGACCCGACCGACACAACTACCGGAAACCTGCTACACCACGCCGACCGGCGGGTGAGCAACAGAAAGGGAATGGAAGACTCATGAGCCTCGCTTACCTGGCCCAGGAAGCCGCCACCAACGAGAGCACCTTCAAGGGCCTGGGCGCCGTCGGCTACGGTCTCGCCGCGATCGGCCCCGGCATCGGCGTCGGCATCGTCGTCGGTAAGGCGATCGAGGGCATCGCGCGTCAGCCCGAGCTGCAGGGCACGATCCGCACCAACATGTTCCTCGGTATCGCGTTCACCGAGGCCCTCGCCCTCATCGGTCTCGTCGCCGGCTTCATTTTCTGATTCCGATGTACGAGTCAGTTTTGCTCGCGGCGGCGGAGGGAGAGGATGTGAATCCTCTCGTCCCCGAAACGTACGACATCGTCTGGTCGATCGTCTGCGTCGTCATCATCGCGGCCCTGTTCTACAAGTACGTGGTCCCGCGCTTGATGAAGACGCTCGACGAGCGTTCCGAGAAGATCGAAGGCGGCATCGCTCGCGCGGAAGCCGCGCAGGAAGAAGCTCAGCTCACCCTGCAGCAGTACCAGCAGCAACTGGCCGACGCCCGGCTCGAGGCCGCGCGCATCCGTGAGGACGCGCGCACCCAGGGCCAGGAGATCCTGGCGCAGATGCGCTCGGAGGCCCAGGCCGAGGCCGACCGCATCATCGCGGCGGGTCACACCCAGCTGGAAGCACAGCGCCAGCAGATCCTGACGGAGCTGCGCCACGAGGTCGGCCGCACGGCCGTCGACCTGGCCGAGAAGATCATCGGGCAGTCGGTTTCGGACGAGGCCAAGCAGGCGGCCTCGATCGACCGGTTCCTCGACGAGCTCGACCAGACCGACGCAGGCATCGGGGTCGGAAGGTAACGACGCGAAAGTGAGAAGCATGTACGCAGCGAGCCGCGAGGCCAGTGCCCGGTCTCGGGAGGCGCTTCGGGCCGCTCTGACCGGAAGCGACAGTGCTGCGGCCACGACGGGCTCGGAACTGTTCGCCGTTGTCGCCGTGCTGGACGACCAGCGTTCGCTGCGTGTGGCGCTCGCGGACGTGTCGGTGCCGGGTTCCGTGCGCGCGGAACTCAGCGAGCGGGTTTTCGGCGGCAAGGTCAGCGCTGCCACGCTGGCAGTGCTGACCACCGCGGTGGCCGAGAACTGGTCGCGCACCTCCGACCTGGTGGACACCTTGGTGTTGCTCGGCCAGGAGGCGTTGCTGGAGTCGGCGGCCCAGCGCGGCCGGATCGAAGCGGTCGAGGACGAGCTGTTCCGGCTCGGCCGGATCATCAGCGACAATCCCGAGTTGGAGCAGGCGCTCTCGGACCGGTCGCAGCCGGCTTCGGCCAAGGGCGAGCTGGTCCAACGGCTGCTCGCGGGCAAGACGGAGCCCATCACCCTGACCCTGGCGGAGCAGGTGGTGACCAGGCAGCGGTCGGGCATCAGCGCCGCCTTCGACGAGCTGTCCGACCTCGCGGCGGCGCGCCGCGATCAGATCGTCGCGCACGTGCGCGCCGCGATCGGGCTCACCGAGCAGCAGCGCGACCGGCTGGCCGCCTCGCTGCGGCGCATCTACGGCAAGGCGACCACGGTGCACATCCAGGTCGACCCGAGTTTGCTGAGCGGAGTCGTGGTGCGCGTCGGTGACGACGTGATCGACGGCAGCGCCATCGGCCGACTGGAGAAGATGCGCAGGGCCCTGACCTAGCGCGCTTCCACCACCCCCGACATTCCAGACCCAGACAGCGAGAGCAGGAAGAACATGGCGGAGCTGACGATCTCCTCCGACGAGATCCGTAGCGCGATCGAGAGCTACACCAAGAGCTACACCCCCGAGACCTCCATCGAAGAAGTCGGTGTGGTCACCGACACCAGTGACGGCATCGCGCACGTCAGCGGCCTGCCTTCGGCGATGGCCAACGAGCTGCTCGAGTTCCCGGGCGGCGTGCTCGGCGTCGCGCTGAACCTCGAGGACCGTGAGATCGGTGCGGTCATCCTCGGCGAGTTCGCCGAGATCGAGGAGGGCCAGGAGGTCCGCAGGACCGGTGACGTGCTCTCGGTTCCGGTCGGCGACAAGTTCCTCGGCCGCGTGGTGAACCCGCTGGGCCAGCCGATCGACGGCCTCGGCGAGATCGAGTCCGAGGAACAGCGCGTGCTCGAGCTGCAGGCCGCGACCGTGCTGGAGCGCCAGCCGGTCGAGGAGCCGCTGGCCACCGGCATCACCGCGATCGACGCGCTGACCGCCATCGGCCGCGGCCAGCGTCAGCTGATCATCGGCGACCGCAAGACCGGCAAGACCGCGGTCTGCATCGACGCGATCCTGAACCAGAAGGCCAACTGGGAGACCGGCGACCCGACCAAGCAGGTCCGCTGCATCTACGTCGCCATCGGCCAGAAGGGCTCCACCATCGCGGGCGTGAAGGCCGCGCTGGAGCAGCACGGCGCGCTGGAGTACACCACCATCGTCGCCGCCCCGGCCTCCGACTCCGCCGGCTTCAAGTGGCTGGCCCCCTACACCGGTTCGGCCATCGGCCAGCACTGGATGTACCAGGGCAAGCACGTGCTCATCGTGTTCGACGACCTGACCAAGCAGGCCGAGGCCTACCGCGCCATCTCGCTGCTGCTGCGTCGTCCGCCGGGCCGCGAGGCCTACCCCGGTGACGTCTTCTACCTGCACTCCCGTCTGCTGGAGCGCTGCGCGAAGCTGTCCGACGAGCTGGGCGGCGGCTCGATGACCGGTCTGCCGATCATCGAGACCAAGGCCAACGACATCTCGGCGTTCATCCCGACCAACGTGATCTCCATCACCGACGGCCAGGTGTTCCTCGAGTCCGACCTGTTCAACAAGGGCGTCCGCCCGGCGATCAACGTCGGTACCTCGGTCTCCCGCGTCGGTGGCGCCGCCCAGACCAAGGGCATGAAGAAGGTCGCCGGTTCGCTGCGCCTCGAGCTGGCGCAGTACCGCGAGCTGGAGGCGTTCTCCGCCTTCGCCTCCGACCTGGACGCGGCCTCGCTGGCTCAGCTCGAGCGCGGCGCCCGCTGGGTCGAGCTGCTCAAGCAGGACCAGTACTCGCCGGTGCCGGTCGAGGACCAGATCATCTCGATCTACCTGGTCGACCGCGGCCACTTCGACTCGATCCCGGTCGCCGACATCCGCCGCTTCAACGCCGAACTGCTCGAGGATCTGCACCGCAGCGCCGCCGACGCGTTCAAGGCGATCGAGGGCGGCAAGGTGCTCGACGGCGAGGCGGCCGAGCAGGTCGAGGCGGCGACCAAGAAGTTCCTCGGCACCTTCCTCACCTCCGACGGCACCCCCGTGGTGAACGAGGCCGAGGCGGGTCAGCTCGACCACGAAGAGGTCGAGTCGCTGTCGGTGACCCGCAAGCACGTCGAGAAGTAACGCGAGCCGGCAAATGCGCTATTCGATCCGCGGCGGACGCGACGGGCAGGGAAGTGGAAGCGACCACTTCCTGCCCGGCGGACGCCGCCCATCCCACGCAGCGAATGAAGGGAGTGTGAACCGCTGATGGCAAGTTTGCGTGAATTGCGCTCCCGCATTCGTGGTGTGAATTCGATCAAGAAGATCACCAAGGCCCAGGAGCTGATCGCGACCTCGCGCATCTCCAAGGCCCAGGCGAGGGTCGCGGCCGCGAAGCCGTACGCGGAGGAGATCACCAAGGTCCTCAGTGAGCTGGCGAGCGCGTCGAAGAACCTGTCGCATCCGCTGCTGACCGAGCGTCCCAACCCGCGCCGGGCAGCCGTGCTGGTGATCACCAGTGACAGCGGCATGTGCGGTGGCTACAACTCGAACGTGCTCAAGCGCGCCGAAGAGCTGATGACCACCCTGCGCGACGAGGGCAAGGAACCGGTGCTCTACGTCATGGGCAACAAGGGCCTGACGTATTACGCCTTCCGCAACCGTCCGTACGTGTCGGCGTGGACCGGGTTCTCGCAGCAGCCGAAGTACACCGATGCTTCGTCGGCCTGCCACCACCTGGTCGATGCCTTCATGGCGGGCTCCGACGGGGCCGTGCCGGCTCCGAACGGCACGGGTGACATCGCCGGTGTCGACGAGCTGCACGTCGTGTACACCCGCTTCGTGTCGATGCTGACGCAGACCCCTGAGGTGCGCCGCTTGGCGCCGATCCAGGTGAGCTACGTCGACGAGAACTTCGACCTGGGTGAGGACATCGTGTCGGATTCCCCGACCGCGGACGTCCACGCGCAGTACGAATTCGAGCCCGACGCCGATGTGCTGCTGGCGGCGCTGCTGCCGAAGTACGTCAACACGCGCATCTACGCGTCGTTGCTCGAGGCAGCGGCATCCGAGTCAGCGGCTCGGCGCACCGCAATGAAGGCCGCCACCGACAACGCCAACGAGCTCGCGAGCGTGCTCCAGCGCGAGGCGAACTCGGTGCGTCAGGCCCAGATCACGCAGGAAATCAGCGAAATCGTCGGCGGCGTGAACGCGCTGGCGTCGAGCTCGGACCGCGACTAAGCGCCTGCGGCTCCCGAGAGCCGCACATCGACACGGAGAGAACCAACACCAATGACCGCAGCTGTCACTCAAGACAACACGAGCCGGACCGGCGGCGCCGCAGGTCGCGTCGTCCGGGTCATCGGCCCCGTCGTGGACGTCGAGTTCCCGCGCGGAGCCATCCCCGAGCTGTTCAACGCTCTGCACGCCGAGATCACCCTGACCTCGGTGGCCAAGACCCTGACCCTCGAGGTCGCCCAGCACCTCGGCGACAACATCGTGCGCACCATCTCGATGCAGCCGACCGACGGCCTGGTCCGCGGCGCCACCGTCACCGACACCGGCAAGCCGATCTCGGTGCCGGTCGGTGACGTGGTCAAGGGCCACGTCTTCAACGCGCTCGGCGACTGCCTGGACACCCCCGGCCTCGGCCGCGATGGCGAGCAGTGGGGCATCCACCGCAAGCCGCCGTCGTTCGACCAGCTCGAGGGCAAGACCGAGATCCTGGAGACGGGCATCAAGGTCATCGACCTGCTCACCCCGTACGTGAAGGGTGGCAAGATCGGTCTGTTCGGTGGCGCCGGCGTCGGCAAGACCGTCCTGATCCAGGAGATGATCACCCGTATCGCGCGGGAGTTCTCCGGCACCTCGGTGTTCGCCGGCGTCGGCGAGCGCACCCGTGAGGGCACCGACCTGCGCCTGGAGATGGAGGAGATGGGCGTCCTCCAGGACACCGCCCTCGTCTTCGGCCAGATGGACGAGCCGCCGGGCACCCGTATGCGCGTCGCCCTCTCGGCCCTGACGATGGCCGAGTACTTCCGCGACGTGCAGCACCAGGACGTGCTGCTGTTCATCGACAACATCTTCCGGTTCACCCAGGCCGGTTCCGAGGTCTCGACCCTGCTCGGCCGCATGCCCTCCGCCGTCGGTTACCAGCCCACGCTGGCCGACGAGATGGGTGAGCTGCAGGAGCGCATCACCTCGACCCGTGGTCGGTCCATCACGTCGCTGCAGGCGATCTACGTGCCCGCCGACGACTACACCGACCCGGCTCCGGCGACCACCTTCGCCCACCTCGACGCGACGACCGAGCTCTCCCGCCCGATCTCGCAGAAGGGCATCTACCCGGCCGTCGATCCGCTGACCTCGACCTCCCGCATCCTGGAGGCCTCGATCGTCGGCGACCGGCACTTCCGGGTGGCCAACGAGGTGAAGCGGATCCTGCAGAAGTACAAGGAGCTGCAGGACATCATCGCCATCCTCGGTATGGACGAGCTGTCCGAAGAGGACAAGGTGCTCGTCGGCCGCGCCCGTCGTCTGGAGAAGTTCCTCGGCCAGAACTTCATCGTGGCCGAGAAGTTCACCGGTCAGCCGGGTTCGGTCGTGCCGCTCGAGCAGACCATCGACGACTTCGACCGGGTCTGCAAGGGCGAGTTCGACAACTACCCGGAGCAGGCCTTCAACAGCTGCGGTGGTCTCGACGACGTCGAGGCGGCCGCCAAGAAGATCCTCGGAAAGTAGTCACCGATGGCGGAAATGTCAGTCGATCTCGTCGCGGTCGAACGCCTGCTCTGGTCCGGCCAGGCGACGTTCGTCAGCGCGCAGACCACCGAGGGCCAGATCGGCATCATGGCCGGCCATGAGCCGCTGCTCGGCCAGCTGGTCGAGGGCGGCACCGTAACGATCGTGGACACCGATGGTCAGCGGGTCGTCGCCGCCGTGCACGGCGGCTTCTTCTCGGTGACCGCGAACTCGGTTCGGGTGCTCGCCGAGTCGGCGGAATTCGCCGACGAGGTGGACGTCGAGGAGGCCCGCCGGGTGCTGGCCGACTCCGACGCCAGCGAGGAGCAGCAGCGGGCCGCGCAGGCTCGGGTGCGCGCGGTCGAGCAGACCGCGAACGCCTGACCACAACCTGTTATCGAGAACGATCGCTGTCGGCGGTGAAGCCTTCTTCACCGCCGACAGCGTCGTTCAGGCGAGTCGGACACGGCCGGGGCATTTGTAAACTCGGGGCCGTGATTGAATGACCGCACGCGGTGTACGCATCGGCTCGGCGGCGGAAGCCTGCTGACCACGAGAAGCTTGTGAACATCGCCAGTGGAATACCGTGTGGATCACACGGCGGCGGAGCGAAGGGACGAACGCATTGCAAACCGGGATGGTTCTCCTGATCATTCTGGTGCTGACGCTCGTGTTCCTCGCCCTCGCTTCGACTTACCGCCTGATCATGCTGCGGCGCGGCGGAACCGCCGCGATTCTGCGTGTCCTCCCCGCTCGCGGCGGTCAGGGGTGGCGGCACGGACTGATCCGCTACGACGAGGATCGTCTCGTGTTCTTCAAACTCACCAGCCTGAAACTCGGCCCCGACTCCACTATTCAGCGGCAGGGCATCGAGATCGGCGATCGCCGCGGTCCGCGCGGCGACGAGTACGACATCATGACCGACGACATCGCCGTGATCGCGGTGTCCGACCGCGCGGGCGACTTCGAGCTGGCCCTCGACCGCGACTCCTTGACCGCTTTTCTCTCCTGGGTGGAGTCCCGCCCCTCCGATCGCACCCGGCGGATGCCGGGCCTGTAGTCCCCGGTCCGACGGCCATCGGCAGTCCGAGCCCGCCGCGCCCGTTAGGGTTGTGCTGTGAGCGTGCACTTGACCCGGATCTACACCAGGACCGGCGATGACGGGACCACGGGATTGAGCGACTTCTCCCGGGTCGCGAAAACCGACCCACGCTTGGTCGCCTACGCCGACTGCGATGAGACGAACGCCGCCATCGGCGTCGCGATCGCCCTCGGCCACCCGGACGAAACGATGCTCGCGGTGCTGCGGCAGATACAGAACGATCTGTTCGATGCCGGGGCCGATCTCTCCACCCCCGTGGTCGCGGAGCCGAAGTACCCGCCGCTGCGGGTCACCCAGCCCTACATCGATCGGCTCGAAGCATGGTGCGACGAGTTCAATTCCGGGCTGCCCGCGCTCGATTCGTTCATCCTGCCCGGCGGTACGCCGCTGGCGGCGCTGCTGCACACCGCGCGTACGGTCGCCCGCCGCGCGGAGCGCTCGGCCTGGGCGGCGATCGAGACCCATCCGGAGGACACCAACGTGTTGCCGGCCAAGTACCTCAATCGCCTCTCGGACCTGCTGTTCATCCTGAGCCGGGTGGCCAATCCCGGCGGCGATATCCTGTGGAAGCCCGGCGGAGAACGGCCGGGCGTCTGATCGCGTAGCACCGCCAGGCGAGTACCCGAACGATCACTGGGTATGGCCAGCCAAGGTCTCGCAGATCGCAGTACGCCCATCCCGCGGCACTCGCTCCAACGGCGAAAACGTCCGGAGGCGAGGGGAGTCGTGGAGAGG
Organism: Nocardia sp. NPDC003726; assembly: GCF_053586955.1. Classification (NCBI taxonomy): domain Bacteria; kingdom Bacillati; phylum Actinomycetota; class Actinomycetes; order Mycobacteriales; family Nocardiaceae; genus Nocardia; species Nocardia sp. NPDC003726. Next base: position 98,468 of record NZ_JBSFNF010000026.1, read on the forward strand.
CGGCACCGTAGTGCGCCGCCCCAACTATCCTTGCACCAACAGTGCGCCGAATACGCGGAGAGGCGGCATGGAACGGTTTTTGGTTACCGGCGGAAATCGACTCGTCGGTGAGGTCACGGTGGGGGGCGCCAAGAACAGCGTCCTCAAACTGATGGCCGCTGCGTTGCTGGCCGAGGGCACCACCACGATCACGAACTGTCCGGACATCCTCGACGTGCCGCTGATGGGTGATGTCCTGCGCGGACTCGGCTGCGACGTGACCATCGACGGCGGCGTGGTCAGCATCACCACGCCCGCCGAACCGAAGTATCACGCGGACTTCCCCGCGGTGACCCAGTTCCGCGCGTCGGTGTGCGTGCTCGGTCCGCTGATGGCGCGGTGCAAGCGCGCCGTCGTCGCGCTGCCCGGCGGTGACGCCATCGGCTCCCGCCCCCTGGACATGCATCAGGCCGGTCTGCGCCTGCTCGGCGCGACCAGCGAGATCGAACACGGCTGTGTGGTGGCCAAGGCCGACGAGTTGCAGGGCGCTCGGATCCGCCTGGACTTCCCCTCGGTCGGCGCGACCGAGAACATCCTCATGGCGGCGGTGCTCGCCGAGGGCGAGACGGTGATCGACAACGCGGCGCGCGAGCCCGACATCGTCGATCTGTGCAACATGCTCGTGCAGATGGGCGCGCGGATCAGCGGCGCGGGAACTTCGGTGCTCACCATTCAGGGGGTCGAACGTCTCCACCCGACCACGCACCGCGTGATCGGAGACCGCATCGTCGCCGCGACCTGGGGCATCGCCGCCGCGATGACCCTCGGCGACATCCGGGTCACCGGCGTGAACCCCAAGCACCTCTCGCTGGTGCTGGACAAGCTGCGGTCAGCGGGGGCACGCATCTCTTTCGAGCAGGACGGCTTCCGGGTGGTCCAGGCCGAGCGTCCGCGCGCGGTCAACTTCTCCACCCTGCCGTTCCCCGGTTTCCCCACCGACCTGCAGCCGATGGCCATCGGGCTCGCGTCCATCGCGGACGGCACCTCGATGATCACCGAGAACATCTTCGAGGCGCGCTTCCGGTTCGTGGAGGAGATGATCCGGCTCGGCGCCGACGCGCGCACCGATGGGCACCACGCGGTGGTGCGCGGGATCCCGCGGTTGTCGAGTGCGCCGGTGTGGTCGTCGGACATCCGGGCCGGCGCGGGTTTGGTCCTCGCGGGCTTGGTGGCCGACGGGACCACCGAAGTGCACGACGTCTTCCACATCGACCGCGGATATCCGAATTTCGTCGAGCAGCTGCAGGCGCTCGGTGGCGATGTCACGCGGGTCGGCGTCACGGATTGAGCGCCGCGGCGTTCGGGTCAGTGGGCGAGTTACCGAAAGTGTTCCGCAAAACGCGTGCTGACCAGGGGATTTGACATGGTGCACGCAGACACGTAACTTATTCCAAGTCAGAGCGACACGGACACCGACCCGGGGCCCAGGAGCTGAGCGGAAACGCTGAGCGAGAGGCCAGGGAAACGAGGTAGGACGAGGAGCGCCTGACGATCACACTAGCTCGAACGAGGTCCCAGTTTGCAACTGGGTTCACGGCTGAGCTAAGCTGGAAAAGTTGCTTCACCGATCAATCGGTTCAAACCGAACGATGGTGTGTGCGTGTGTTCTTTGAGAACTCAATAGTGTGTCGATGAATGTCAGTGCCAATTATTTTGGTTTCGGCTCTTCATACCCCCGTGTGGAGGGTCGGACATTTTTAGTCAGCTAATTTCCGGCTGGCGATTGTTTTGCTGGGTTTTCGGACT